>JADJWG010000004.1:328749-657498 GCA_016716475.1 Phycisphaerales bacterium | reverse complement strand
TCGATGCGGTCCCCGAACCCACCGCGGAGGAACTCACGGCTTTCTTCGAAACGGCCCGTGACCGAGCTACTGCGCACACCAACGACGAACTGGTCTTTGGCTACCGCCTCCCGGATCGCGTGCGCGTCGAAATCGTCACCATCGACCCGGTCGCCATGGAACAGGTCGTGGAGATCCGCGCCGCGCAGGTCCGCGAATTCTTCAACCTCAACCGCCACCGCTACACCAAGCCCGACCCGAATGCCGTCGACGGCGCCCCCACGGCGCGAATCCCGATGGAGCTGGACGAAGCGCGCGAACTGGTTCGCGTGGACTTCCGCCGACAGCGCGCCATCGAGGAATCCCAGCGTGCTATCAACCGCCTGTTTGACGAGGCCTACCGGCCGTGGATCACCACGGAAGTCGGCGACGACGGTTTTCGCAAGGTGCCCGGTGACGTGATCGGCCTACGCGAGCTTGTGGAGAAATACCGGGGAGAACTGCCCCTCACATACCAATTGACCGACCTGCTCGACCGCTCGAAGTTGACCGTCGGTCCCGACCAGATTGGCCTCGCCCGTTATTCCGTCGGCCAGCAGACCGTCGGTTTTGCCGAACTGGCCCTGCGGGTCGCCGGCATCCTTTCCCGCAACCCCGATGACGGCTTACCCGTCTTCGCCGTGCAGGAGCCCGGCCGGGTCGTACGTCTTGCCGCTGGCGATCCTTCGACACCGGGTCAACCGCAACGGCCTTACCAGGCCTACCTCTTCCGTATCGTCGAGGTGGCCCCCAGCGGACCGGCCACCGATTTCGAAGCCATTCGCGCCCAGGTGGCTGAAGACTGGCGCATGCTGCGAGCGTTTGAGCTCGCCAGGGCTCAGGCGGAAGCGCTGGCCGAGCAGGCCGCCGCCATCGGCCTGACCGCCGCCATCGAGGCCGCTGCCGACCTCAAAGCCCAACTCACCTCCGCGGAACAGGTCGCGGCGACCCAGCCGCTTGAGCGGCCGGACGGCACACTGCGCCCACCGGCTCGCTTTGTGGAGGCCTTGGGGCCACATAGCCCGGCCCCCTTCGGCCGACAGGGCTTCCCATTCGTCGCCGGAATCGGAGCCGTGCAGGGGATTGTCACACCCGCCTTTGAATTGGGAACGGCAGCGGCGCCGGATACCGGCCACCGTGTGCGGGCCGTGCCGCTGGCCGTGCAGCAGCGCTGGGCGGTGCTCGAAGTCGAGGAAATCCTGCCGTTGTACACGGGCGAATTCAACCAGTACCTCGCGTCGGGCTTCATTGGCAGTGAATGGGAGCGGATGCAGTTCACGCAGGTGATCGGTAGCCCGCAGTACACCTTCGAGCGGCTCGGATATGTCCGCGTCCAGCCGAACGGCGGCGCGGAAGACGACGCGCGCTGACGCCGCGTCCACCGCACCCGCGAAGGCCGGAATTGTGCTGCCGCGCTGCGCGGGCCGAGGTGCCCGCCCGGCGCGGCGGTTGTGCGCCGGGGCCCCCGGCGTCCTTGGGTCTGCACAGGATGCGCAGCGTATGAGCACGCACCATTACGCCTTTCAAGAAATCGAACCCCGGTGGCAGGCGACCTGGGAAGCCAGGCAGACCTTTCGCGCCGCCAACCCGGGCGAGCCCGGCAGCGAACGGCCGAAGTTCTACGTGCTGGACTTCTTCCCATACCCCTCCGGCGCCGGGCTGCATGTCGGGCACCCGCTCGGCTACATCGCCTCGGACATCATGGCCCGCTTTCTGCGCATGCGCGGCTACAACGTGCTGCACCCGATGGGGTGGGACGCTTTCGGCCTGCCGGCGGAGCAGTACGCGGTCGAAACCGGCGTCCACCCGCGCATCACCACCCGCAAGAACATCGAGACCTACACGCGACAGCTCCGCATGATCGGGCTGGCCTACGACTGGAGCCGGGAGATCGCGACCTGCGACCCGGATTACTACCGCTGGACACAGTGGATTTTCCTTAAGATCTACAACTCCTGGTACGACCCCGAGTGGCGCTGGACCGACCCACACGGCCGCACCGTCTGCGGGGCCGCCCGGCCGATCGATAAACTGCCGATTCCCCCGGACGTCAAGGCACAGGGCGAGGCCGCGATCGCAACCTTCCGCAACGAGCACCGCCTCGCGTTCCTCGCCGAAGTGCCGGTCAACTGGTGCCCGGCCCTCGGTACCGTTCTTGCCAATGAGGAGGTCACGAACGAAGGACGCAGCGAGCGCGGCAATCATCCGGTCTACCGCCGACCGATGAAGCAATGGATGCTGCGTATCACCGAGTACGCGGACCGGCTGCTGACCGACCTGGATCCACTCGACTGGCCCGAGCCCATCAAGCTCATGCAGCGCAATTGGATCGGTCGCAGCCAGGGCGCCTACGTGGACTTCGCGATCGACGGCGCCGGACCGGCCGGCGGCGAGAACATCCGCGTCTTCACGACGCGTCCGGACACGCTCTTCGGCGCCACGTACATGGTGCTGGCACCCGAGCACCGCCTCGTCCCGATCATCACCACGCCGGAACAGCGCGAAGAGGTCAAGACCTACTGTCGCGCTGCCCAGCAGAAATCCGAGCTGGACCGCACGGCTGACAATCGCAAGAAAACCGGCGTGTTCACCGGGGCCTATGCGCTCAACCCGGTGAATCGAGCCCGGCTGCCGATCTGGGTGGCCGACTACGTACTGATCAGCTACGGCACCGGCTCGATCATGGCTGTCCCGGGGCACGACACGCGCGATCTGGAGTTTGCGGAAACCTTTCACCTGCCCGTTGTGCAAGTGGTCCAGCCACTGGGCGCCGAGGACTGGCGCGGCTTCGTCGGGGACGGCACGAACATTAACTCTCCGCCGCAGGATGCAGAAAGCTTCACCGGCCAGTGCACCCTCAACGGCCTGCCGACTCCGGAGGCCAAGGAGCGGATCATTGCCTGGCTCGAGGAACGCGACCTCGGCGAAGGCACAATCCAGTACAAACTGCGCGACTGGCTCTTCTCGCGGCAGCGCTACTGGGGCGAACCCTTTCCGATTCTTTACCGCGACGACGGCCAGCCGTTCGCGGTGCGCGCGGCAGAACTGCCTGTCACGCTCCCCGAGATCGATGATTTCAAGCCCGAGGCGAGTGACGATCCGAATGCCGACCCGCGCACCCCGCTCAGCAAGGCGGAGGACTGGGTACAGGTGCAATACGATGGGGAGACCTGCCGCCGCGAAGTGAATACGATGCCACAGTGGGCTGGTTCCTGCTGGTACTACCTGCGGTTCTGTGACCCGCAGAACGACCAGGCCCTGATTGATCCGCACGTCGAACGCTACTGGCTCGGCAACCGCGGTCCGGATGGTGCGCCACAGTTTGGGGGCGTCGACCTGTACATGGGCGGAGCCGAGCATGCCGTCCTGCACCTGTTGTACGCGCGCTTCTGGCACAAGGTGCTGTACGACCTCGGCATCGTGTCCACCCCCGAACCGTTCCACAAGCTCTTCAACCAGGGCATGATCCAGTCGTACACCTTCCGGGATGCGCGCGGCGTCTGCATTCCGCACGAAGACGTTGAGCACCGCGGAGAGCAGGCCATCCACCGCCAGACGGGCGAGGCGCTCACCGTCACGGTCGAGAAGATGTCGAAGTCGCTGCGGAACGTCGTCAATCCCGACGCGATTATCCGCGAGTACGGCGCCGATACACTGCGGCTCTACGAGATGTACATGGGCCCGCTCGAGAAGGGCAAGCCCTGGAACACCAACGACATCCTGGGAGCGCATCGCTTCCTGCAACGCGTCTGGCGACTGATCGTCCCACAGCCGCCCGACGGTCAGACGCCGACCACGTCACTACCACCGATCCATCCTCACATTACCGCCGAGCGCAATCCCGTGATCGAGCGGCTGCTCCACAAGACGATCCGCAAAGTCACCGACGACATTCCGCGCTTCGCCTACAACACGGCCATTGCGCAGATGATGGTCTTCGTCAACGAGGCGTCGAAGGCGACACAACTCGGGCGCGACCAGGTGGAGCGCTTCCTCCTCCTGCTCGCCCCGTTCGCGCCGCACATCACCGAGGAGTTGTGGGAGCGGCTTGGCCATACTGCGTCCCTCGCGCTGGCGGATTGGCCGAGCTACGACGTCGCACTTACCCGCGACGCCACCGTCGAAATCGCGGTACAGG
Source organism: Phycisphaerales bacterium (assembly GCA_016716475.1). Classification (NCBI taxonomy): domain Bacteria; kingdom Pseudomonadati; phylum Planctomycetota; class Phycisphaerae; order Phycisphaerales; species Phycisphaerales bacterium. The sequence goes on along the minus strand of JADJWG010000004.1, from coordinate 653,342 downwards.
TACTCGGCAAGGTCCGGGCCCGGATCGAAGTGCCGTCCGAAGCGACCGAAGAGCAATACATCGAGCTGGCGCGGCAGGCACCGCCGGTGGTGCGGGAAATCGGCACGCGGGAGGTACGGCGGGCGATCGTGGTGCCCGGTCGCCTGGTGAACTTTATCGTATAAGACAGCAGGAGTCCGCCCACCTGGAACCGATCCCGATCGATTAGGTGCCCAATAAGGCCCCTTCGAAGCTGAATCGGTTCAGGCCGGGAAACGCATGGTTTCGGTTCGCGCTTGCATCCTGCCCCCCCGCGAGCTATCCTTTGTATGAGGGCGGCTCGTCGCACAGACGCCCATGGCAGGGAATGGTAGCTGCCCTCAAGTTCGGATCGCGTGCGCGTCGATCCATTTCTTGTGTAACCCTCGGGTATCGCGAAACTTGCGTCTGGAGCGCAATCGCGGTGTCCGGTGCAGAACTGCGATCATGAAGATCCGGCGGTCCTGCTTACGGCATTCCTCGTTGCGCGTGTTGACGGCACGTGGGTTCTCCCTGCCGGAACTGCTCGTCACGCTCGGCATCATCGCTCTGCTCATCGCGATCATGCTCCCCCCGTTGCAACTCGCTCACCGCCAGGCCCGCGCCACCCAGTGCGCTGCCCAGTTGCAGCAGCTCGGCCTCGCTCTCGAGGCCTGCCGCATGGAGTACAAGTATTACCCCATCTGGGATGACGGTGCCCAACCCATCCGCTTCACCTGGATCGACGTCCTCGTGCAGCGGAATCTGATCCCCGACAAGCGTCTTGGCTATTGCCCTGACGACCCCGGCCCCAGCCCGCTCAACGCCGCCCGGGGGCAGCACTTTCGCCTGATTTACCCTGGTCACAGCCGGGTTCCCGGAATCGACTACAGCTACGGCATCGCAGTACCACTGGCCAGCGGCGCATGGAACTGGTCACCGGGCGGGGATGTTGTGGCGACCGTGCCGCGGCGGCTCGAAAACCACGAGAAGTTGACCGCCAGCCGTGTGCTCGCCGGAGATGCCAACTGGAGTGCGATCTACAACCTCAGTGGCTCCAGCCCGCGCTCGACTGACTGGAGTTTTCCGACCCAGTACGACAACACCGTGGAGTGGCGCCATGCCGGGAACCGCGCGAATCTGCTGATGCAGGACGGACACGTCTCGCAGCTTGCCAACCGCAACGAATCCGGCCTGGAACTCAACACACAACAGCACTTTGTCTGGCATCAGGGCGAATCCCTCTACGTCGGCCCCTGGGATCGCTATGGTCGCAACTTCTACCCCAATGCCCCACCGGTCAATCTGGTGACGGGCGAAACGCGCGGCGCCTTTCCGGCCGAAGTCGTGCCGGGCTACTACACCTACAACCAACTCTGGACGCGGATCCACCACAAGTGAACCGCCCACTGCCCCCGACCGCACCGCTGCATGCGCTCGACGGCTTATTTGTGGATATGTATGGGACGCTGGCGGCCGGTGATCGCGCGGCCGTCGAGGCCGTTTGTGCGCGCGTCGTAGCTGACACCGACCTGCCGCTGACGCCGCAGGATCTCGCGATCCGCTGGGGAAACCGTTTCTTCGCCGCGATGGAGCGCGCTCAGGGACCGGAATTCTGCACGCTCTTCACACTGGAAGCACGGACGCTGTCCGAAACGCTCGCGGAACTGGGATGTTCACGCGCGCCGGAACCCTATGTGGATGCACTGCGCACGTATTGGCGCGCGCCACCCTTCCAGCCCGAGCTGGAGGCCTTCCTCGCTGATCTGCCGCTGCCGATCTGCATGGTTTCCAACGCCGACCATGACGACCTCCTCGCCGCCCTAGCAGCGGGTGGCATCCGTGCAGTCGGAGTCGTGACCTCCGAATCTGCACGGACCTACAAACCTGACCCGGCCATCTTTGAAGCGGCGCTCGCCGAGACCGGCTGGCGCCGCGAGCGCGTCCTGCATGTCGGTGATTCCCTCCACAGCGACATTGCCGGTGCGCGGCGCGCGGGTCTGCGCAGTGTCTGGATTCACCGCACTGGCCGCATCCACGATATCGGCACCGCGGAACCCGATTGGACGTTTTCCGATTTGCTGGCCCTGCGGCACTGGCTCATCACACCCGAATCTACGGACCGCGATGAAGACCGTGGCGAACGGGCGTGCGCGGCCGCGGAGTGACAGTGGACTTCACCACGATTCAGGCACAAGAATCAACAGACGCGCCGCACTGGCCCCTTTGCTACATACGTTCGGAAACACCGTGATTCTCGGACTTTGCGGACTGGGATTGTAGCAGTGCGGAAAGAACGTTACCGTGCAGATTGCAGCGTATCCCATGGCCGCGCGTGCCCATTACGAGGTACGACGACGGCCGCCGACATACCCAACGAGGAACCACATGCGCACGCTCTGGTGTGCCGCCGCCGCGCTGATGCTGGGGGGGAACACTCTGTTGTGGGCCCAGGTCCCGCTGCCCCCGATTCACCAGGCCGCCCGTGACCGCGATGGCGAGCGCGTCGCCACACTGCTCGCCGACCATCCGGAATGGCTTGAGCTGCGTACCGCTGACGGGGAAACACCGCTGCATTTTGCCGCGGCCGGGCACGATGCCGGCACCCTGCGAGTACTGCTCGAGCACGGGGCCGACAGCAGGGCGCGCGATGCGCTGGGTCGCACCGCTTTGCACTACGCCGCCACCGCCTGGGACCCGGAAGTGCTTCAGCTTCTACTCGCGGCCGGCGCGGAGGTGAACGCCGCCGACGACACCGGTGAGACGCCACTCCACTTCGCCGCCCGGCGCCTCAACGATGCCAGCATGCAGCTCCTGTTGGCGGCCGGCGCCGCCGTGAACACCCGCGCCGCGGGTGGCCGGACTCCCTTGCATGTGCTGGGTCTGTCGGATCGCTGCCATGACCGGGTGGATGCGCTGTACCTGCCGTTGGCACACATGCTCATTCGGGCCGGCGCCGACCCGAACCTGGTAGACGACGACGGACAGCGCGCGCTCACACCTCCGTGGGAGGTCGAAGGCGATCGCAGTTCATACCGCACCTACCCCCAGATCACGCAACTGATGCAACAGTGGGCGACCACCTACCCGGCCATCGCGCGTGTCGTGAACCTCGGCAACAGCGTGCAGGGCCGCGCAATCTGGGCCCTGAATATCAGCGACAACGTCGGCGTGGCAGAGGACGAGCCCCGCTTCAAGTACGTCTCGACGATGCATGGCGACGAGTGGACCGGCAACGAGATGTGCCTGTACCTCATCGAGCACCTCCTTTCCAACTACGGCGCCGATCCGCGGATCACGAACCTGATCAACGAGATCGACATCTGGATCGTGCCGGTCATGAATCCTGACGGCTACGTCAACACCACGCGTACCAACTCCCAGGGCATCGACCTCAACCGCAATTTCCCCGAGGGCTTCAACGGTGAGCCCAACACCACCGCCGGCCGAGCCGTCGAGACCGGGGTGATCATGAACTGGACCATGGCCTACCCCACCACGCTTTCCGCCAACCTGCATACAGGCGCGCTGGTGGTCAATTATCCCTACGACAATGACGGAAAGGGCTCGGTTTACTCTGCCAGTCCCGACGATGACGTATTCATCTACCTGTCTGAGGAGTACGCCCGGAACAATCCGCCGATGTGGGCGAGCTCCTCCTTCTTCCACGGCATCACCAACGGTGCCGCGTGGTACTCCATCACCGGTGGTATGCAGGATTGGCACTACCGCTACCTGGGCGGCTTTGAAGTGACCATCGAACTCAGCAGCGTGAAGCGCCCCACGGCCTCTCTGCTGCCGCAGTACTGGCTTGAGAACCGCGAGTCAATGCTCCGCTACATGGAACTGTGTCTCATCGGAGTGCGCGGCATCGTGACCGCGGCGAACACGGGCGCACCGCTCGCAGCGACCATCGCGGTGGTCGGCCGCAACCGCCCGGTCTTCACGGATCCGGTGGTTGGTAACTACCACCGCCTGCTACTGCCCGGGCAGTACACCCTGCGCTTCAGTGCCCCGGGTTACGACACGCTGTTTCTGCCCGTGACCGTGGATGCCGGTCCGGCCAAACGCCTTGACGTAGCGCTGGCGCCCGAGCCGGCGTTCAGTGCGCCCTTGGCGGGCGACGAATTGCCCGTGGATCGTCCCACCCAGATTGCCTGGACTGGCAATTCGGCCGCCGCGTTCGAATTGCAGCATTCGACTAACTATGGCGACATGCAGGCCATGACGGACGGCTTCGAAGGAACCACGCTCGATCCGGCCTACACGACCGGCGGTAACCTGCCCTGGACAATCGTCACCGGCAACTATTACGCCGGTACCCAATCGGCGCGCGCCGGAGCAATCACGCATAACCAGGTCTCCTGGATGCAACGCACCGTCGGCGCCGGCGCGCTGAGCTTTCGCTACCGCGTCAGCTCCGAGTCGAACTACGACTACTTCAACTTCTACATCAACAGCCAGCGGTTGGTGCGTGTCTCGGGGAATGGCAGTTGGCAGCTTTTCCAGACGGTTCTACCGCCGGGTAACCACCTCTTGCGATGGGAGTACACCAAGGACGTCTCCGTCTCCTCTTACAGCGACACCGTCTTCATCGATGAGTTGTCCCTGATCAACGATTCAACGATCTGGAGCCCGCTGGCCGGCCCCACGGAGATCGGCGCGGACAACTGGACATGGACCCCGACAGAATTGAGCGATGCGAACCGCCTCCGTATCCGCTCCGTGACCCCCAGCGGCACCGGCGCCTGGGTGGAGAGCGGCACCTTCGCCGTCGTCGCAGCCCCGTATGCTGCCGGTGACATGAACTGCGATGGCGCGGTGAACTTCGGCGACATCAGTCTTTTCATCGCAGCCCTCAAGGCCGGTTCTCCGGATGGCTGGCCCCATGACTGCCCGTGGAGCCAGGCCGACTGCAACGGTGACGGGGCGGTGAATTTCGGCGACATCGGAGCGTTCATTGCTGCGGTGAAAGGAACACCGTAAGCGGTCAGAGTCACCTGCCCCGCAGTCAGCGCAGCACGGCCAGCCCGCTGCACAGAAAAAATCCCCGGCTTGAACCGGGGCGTAGCGAACCGCACCACGGGCTGCCCGGCGGATCCTGTTGCGATTCCATCGCGCGCGGTTTCACATCTCAGTCAAGACGCACTTGAAGCTATCCCAATACCCGTCTCGGCGAGAGCTTGAGAATCGAGAACGGCGTTCTTGCCGAGGACTCTGACCCTCCCCCAACCCCTCCCGGGAAGGGAGGGGAGCGTGGGGATACCCTACTTCTTCTCCTGGCGTGCCGACGCCAATTGCTGCGGCCACGGCAGGTCACCAGCAAGCTTAACGCGGATCAGCAGGAGGGCTTCTTCCAACTGCGGATCTACGTCCGGCGCCTCGAACGGATCGGCTTCCAGCAATTTGAGATCATCCTCGGTGAGGAAAGGACGGTCGGCGGCCTGCTCCTCGCTATCCTTTTCGCTTGTGAGCAGTGCGGCCCGCTCCTCGCTCGAAAGCCGTTCACCCTTCCCGAGATCCGCCTCGTTGTGGATAATGAACGCCAGCCGCTCACGCTCCAGCACGCGCCGTTGCTCTTTCGGAGTCAGCTTCCGCTCGTAGTCCGGCCGGACCCCCCACTCGGCCTCACCTTCCGCCTTGTGCGGCGTGCGGCCACTCGGCAGGTAATAAAGTGCTGTCGTCAGCTTCAGCCGTGCGTCCGTGAGAGACGGAGCGGCGCGGCTGGTCAGCGGTCGCAGGTGCTGTACGCTCCCCTTGCCGAACGTCCGATCCCCGAGCACCAGCGCCCGGTGATGGTCTTGCAGCGCACCCGCCAGAATCTCTGACGCACTGGCACTGTGTTCGTTCACGAGCACGACGATCGGCAGTTCACGATACGGAGCGCTGCCCGAGGCCCGCTTGCGGTCATCCGCACTAAGCCGGCCACGGGTTACGACGACGTCACCCTCCGCGAGGAAGTTGTCCACCACGTCGATGGCGACATCCAACAGCCCGCCCGGGTTGTACCGCAGGTCGAGGACCAGCCCGCGCATCCCCTGTTCTTGGGCCGCCCGCAGGGCCCGCGTCAACTCACCCGCCGACTCCTGGAGGAATTGTGTCAGCCGGATATACGCAATGCCCGAATCGGGATCGAGGATATAGTTCCAGGCGGTCGCATCGCCCGGGCTGCGCTCAATGCCGCGGACCGTCGTCAGCAGAATCCGTCGCCGCACGAGATTGAACCGCAGCACATCATCCGTACGCGGGCGATGCACCGTCAGCGCAACTTCCGTGCCGGCCGGACCCATGATGTTCTCGACCGCGTCATCCGTCGTCCAGTTGCGAGTATCCTTGCCGTCCACCGCGATGATCAGGTCGTCGGGCTGCAAGCCCGCTTCGAGCGCGGGCGACCCCTCGAGCGGCGTCACAACCTTCAACCGACCGGTGAGTTCCTCAATCCCGAGTTGGATTCCCACGCCCTGGAACTCGCCCATGTACTTGCCGAAATCCTCGGCGTCGGCAGGCCAGATCACACTCGTGTAGTCGTCCAGCGCGCCCACGACGCCGTTCAGGAACTCGACCACGACCAACTGGTCGGGGAGCTCGATCGTCCCGCGATTGAGCTTCTGCACATCGTTGTAAAGTGCCCAGAGATCCTGGTGCGTGAACTTGCTCGCCTCCTCGACCCGCGCCGCCAGCCGCGCCAGCTCACCCTGGAAGCTGTTGCGCAACTGCACATTGGCCAGTCCGTCGAGATACGTCGCCAGTTTGTCCACTTCGGAAACCGTCCGTAAATTCCGCAGTGCGCTGCGCGCCAGATCACGGAAGTCCGGCGTGCGGTAGTAAAGCCGATCGATCATTTCGATCGCCCGCCGCAACTGGTCGGCACGCACATCCTTCAGCCGCGCATCCAGCGCCTTGCGATCTTCGTAGACCGCCTCAATTCGCACGAAGCGCCCGATTTCGTCGCGTCGATCCTTGATCTCGGCGTCCTCTGGGTGCAGCCGCGAGAGCAGCATGTAGAAGCTCAGAGCCCGCGTGCGCTGCTGCTCGGCAAAGGCCTCCGCCGCGGCCGCCCGGGCTGCCTTGGTCAATTCCTGGATCGTGGGATGCGCGGCCATTGCGGCCATATCTTCCGCGTAGGGCACCGCCTGGGCCGCAAAGCTCAGCGCGAGCGTGACCCGGCCAGCGGCCAGGGCCTGCTGTGCCTGCTCGAGGTTCCACTGGTATGTAGCAGCTTTCAGCTCCGAGCGCTTGGAAGCGACGCGTTCGTACGCCGCAAGCCACCCCCGGATGCGCTGGGCTTCGGCCGGTGCCTCGGCCCCCAGGGCCTGCTCGACGATGTTCCGGCCGGCGGTGTAGTCCCCCTTCAGGATCGCCGCATAGGCCGTGGCGAGGTCGCTGCTGGTGGCCGCCCAGGTCACGGCGGGCAGCAGCACCAGCGCCACAAGGCCGGCACGCGCGTAACGTGCGAGCATAAAACCACTTCCTTTCATGGCAGTCGCCCGAACTCCGCCGCACCCAGGGCCGACCGCGTTAGCTCTCGCGAATTATATGACGGTGTTCAGAAACCGCCCATGCCATGATCCTACATCGGTCAAACAAGCCCCCGGCAGCCCTACGGACATTTTCCACGAGTTTCGACAGGTCCGAATTACGGGCGTGCGGAGCGTGAGGTCGCGCACCGTGGTGATCGCGGACAGTTTACCGGAGCCGCGCGCGCGGGCATGATGTACACACCTATGCCCAAAAGTTCGCGACCCCAACAACCTGTATTCTCCGCCGGGCCAGTCCTCGGTGTCGATCCGGGACTGCTGCGCACCGGTTATGCCGTCTTATCGGACGGCAGCAACCGTCGCGATGTGCATCTGTGTGAAGCCGGCGTAGTGCGTCTGCCACGGGGCGGAACGCTCGCGGAACGCCTCGTTGAGCTCGAAAACGGCCTCGCAACACTGATCGACACACACCGTCCGGTGCTGCTGGTCTGTGAGGAACTATACGCCCATTACCGGCACCCACGCACCGCAATCCTCATGGCACATGCCCGCGGAGTCATCCTGGCGCTCGCTGTGCGAAGGGGCATGACCGTTCTCTCGGTCGCCGCTACGCAGGTGAAGAAACTGCTGACGGGTAGCGGACGCGCCGACAAAGCCCAGATGCAGCGCGCCGTCGCCATGACACTCGGCCTGCCACACCTGCCTCAACCGCATGATGTCGCCGACGCTATCGCCATCGCCCTGTGTGGCCTGCGTGAACGAGCCACCGGCACCACGGCACCCCGGAGGGCCCAGGCGTGATCGCACGTCTACATGGCACCCTGCTCGCGGTGCATGAGGAGAGCGTCGAGCTGGATGTGCAGGGGGTCGTGTTCGAACTCATGGTGTCCTCCGGCACTGCCCGAACGCTCGAAGCCCGTTTGGGCGAGGAACTGTGGCTTTGCACCCAACAGTATTTCGAGGGGAATCCAGCCGGAGCCCACCTGATCCCACGGCTCATCGGTTTCCTCGATCCGCACGACCGCGCGTTCTTCCGGCTCTTCACCCGGGTCAAAGGCATCAGCTATCGCCGCGGCCTGCGGGCCATGACACTGCCGGTGGCGGAACTCGCAGCGGCGATTGAGAGCGGCAACGTCGCCCTCCTGATGAAGCTGCCGGAGATCGGCAAGAAGACGGCCACCCAGCTTGTGACCGAACTGCGCGGTCAATTGAACGAGTTTCTGAACGCCCCGATGACCACCCCGACTCCGCCGCGCGCCATGACGCGACCGGAGCAGGTCGCGGCCGACATTCTCGTTTCATGGGGGGATCGGCGCGCCGAGGCGGAGCACTGGGTCGCGGCCGCGGTCGAGGCGGATGCAAACCTCACGGAGCCGGATGCGATCGTGCGGGCGGCCTATCGCCTGCGCGCGGCACGGCGTTGAAGCGCGCCGACCGTGCTCTGTGGAATGGATAGCCACTGCGCGGTCGTACGTACCTGTGTCACTCCGGGAACAACACGGTCGCCCACGCCGCGACGTCCTTGTCCGGAATGCAACCTGTACGGTCACCCCGCGCCGTTAGCCGCCCGTCGCCGGCTGGGCCGCGGTTGGCGCCACCGTCGGGGGCTGTAAAAGCTCGATCGGCACACGAATCATGCGAAACTGCTCATCGCGCGCGGTGGTCTCGATCACGATCTCCACCGCACCTTCACGCGGCAACTGGTCCGCCGGTGGAATCGTCACCACGATTCGATGCTCGATGAACTTCTGCTGCGGCCGCCGCTCGCGCTCCGGCAACTGTTCCAACTCGAAGTTTGCCGCCGTGGCCGAAACCTTCGTAATCTCCAGCGGGTAGTCCTCGGAGTGCTGCACCGCGATCATGCGCTTTGTTTCACGCAGCATCGAACGCGGCACCAGAATCTTCTCCGGGATGAGGCGGACGGGCGGCCGAACAAAACCGAACACAGCGAACTGCAGCTCGGGCATCACGTCCAGCCCGGTACGCAACCGGACCCGGAGATCATGCGACCCGAGTGGTATCGGCGGACGCGTCCGCACGACCAGCCGAAACTTGCGGCCGGCCTCCAGCTCGTCAACCCGTACCTCGAAAGGACCGAAATCCTGGTTCGGGATGAGTTCCGGCCGCATCGGGCTGGTGTAGAAGTTCTCGAACTCGATGAAGTTCTCGCGCTGCTCGTCGGTGAGCAGCTCCCCATAGATCAAGTCGCGGGGCTGGGCGGCATAGACCTGCTGTACCTGGCCCCGGACCTGGATGCGCACCGCAGCGGCTGCCGGATCGTTCGACTTCAGCGTCACGATATGGTTGGCAGCCCCTGGCCGATTGTACGTCTGGTACTCGATCTCCATTTTGGTTTCGGCCCCCGGGGCGAGCGGGCTCTCGGGCTTGCTCGGTACAGTGCAGCCGCAGGAACTCTCCACATCCAGGGTTAGCGGGGCCGTGCCGACATTGCGAATGGTGAAGGCGCGCAGCACCTTCTCCCCCTGCCACACGGTCCCGAAATCGAACTCGCGGCTGTCAATCTCGAACCGCGGCGCCCCACCCGCGGGCTGCGCGAACGCGGGACCCACCCCGACCAGCACGCATGCGGCGACCAAGCTGCCGCGCCATCCTGTGAACTTCATGCTCAACCTTTCTCGGGGACGATTCCGCAGCCGGCCCCGCTCCACATGCCAACCCACACCAGCCGTCGATACGCATTCACACCGCCGCCGGAAGAATGGAACCCGGTGCGGCGCTGGATGGTCACCGCGCGGCTCGAACACACCATGTTGCATTACCGCGCCGGAACCATCGGCCCGGCTGGCTCACCGTAAACGATTTTCTCCCAAACCCCCCGCTCACGCGTCACAATGAAATCGACTCGCGGCATGGCCGGATCGTTGGTTTCAAACGTCAGCGTCACGCCCTCGGCGGGCAGGTCCGCGAACCCTGGCAGACTGAGCTGGGTCTGCACCATCCGCATGATCTTCGGCGTCAACTGCGCCATCCCACCGGTCGGCGGTTGCGTCGAAAGGACGCGCACCGTCACCAGCGGCGACGAAGACGTCGTCTTCGTAATCGCGAAGTCCTCGCGTGTTCCATAGTAATGCAAGCTGACCATCCGCGTCGTCGGCTGCGCCGAGATCCGCTCGTCCAGCATGATCGCTGGCGGGCTCGCGTACACCAGCGGCAGCGCCTCGACCCGCACCGGCAGATCGAAGCTGGGCTCCCGCGTCAAACCAGTGGAAAACCGCAGACTCCCGCGCCGCGACTCCCCCGGCCGCAACGGTTCGCGCGTCCGGCCCACCAGTTGCACCGAGACGCCCGGCACGACTGGCTGCACCTGCACATCCAGCCAAGGGGCGCTCGTGGCCGTCAATTGCATTTGCAGCGGTTGCTCCGTGAGGTTCTCCAGCAGCACGACCCCCATCTGCCCTGGTCGCCCATCCAGCGTCCGAATCACAAGCCCGCCGAGCGGCTCCCGGCGAATTGCCCGCTTCACGTTGCCGGCAATCGCCAGCGTCACACTCGGCCGCTGCGGATCGTCCGTCTCAAAGATCACGCTGGAGGTCACACGATCCTGCTTACCGGCCGTGTCGAAACGTACCGGCACTTCCATGTACTCGCCCGGCGCGAGGACCTTCTTCGCCGGTTGCACTACGGTGCAGCCACACGTCGATCGGACGTTCGCGATGTTCAGCGGCGCGTCCCCCGTGTTGCTGACCCGGAGCGCCAACGTGACGCTCTCCGGATGCCAGACGTCACCGAAGTCCCAGCGCTCCTGCGAGAGTGTGAGACGTGGCTGCGCGAAGCCGATTGCCACACCCCAACCCCCGAGGAGGACGAGCACCGCTGCAATGTTGCCGGCGCCGCGCGAAGTGATCACTGTATTCTCCCGCACCAGCCGCCCCTGCCACGCTCCAGTTCGGCCACTCCAAAATACGCTTTCCACTCGTTCCGGCCCTCCCACAATCTGTAATCCTAGCGCGCCGGACCGCCCCCGTGCAACCGCGGGGGATGGCAGCGTAACGCCGGACACAGCTCGAGTGCTTCACGACCGGGCACCGCGCGAAGCAAGTTACCGGTCCAAGTCACCCACCCGGCCGCCTTGGCCGAACACATCTGCCCGCGTTCGCACTTTCGCGGTGACTTCAGACCGCTGACTTGCTACACTCCCGAGAGCAGCAGCGGGGGCTCTTCACCTGCGCTCGGAGGTCGGTGAACACACGCATGACACCTGCCACACGCAAATCGCCCCCGCGCCGCGAACACCCTCTGCGACGTGGTTGCTTGCTGTTCGCCTTGCTGCTGATCTGCCCGGTGGCACTGGCGCAGCTCCGCATCGCGACATGGAACATCACCAACTACAACGGCGGCCGCATCGACGACATTCAGACCGCGGTTTACGGCTCGTTCGAGGGCCGGGTTTTCGCGCCGGATGTAATCATCGGTCAGGAGTTCATGAACGCGGTCGCGGTCGTGACATTCACGACCGCGCTCAATACCGCGCCCGGCAGCCCCGGCGACTGGGTCGGTGTGTATGCTGCCGGCGGCGACACCGGCCGCGCGCTGTTTTACCGGACCGGCCGCGTCACGTTGCTGAGCACCACGACCGTTTCGCAGCCGGGTTCTTCGCCCAACCCGCCCAGGAGCACGCCGCGGTTCGACCTGCGTCCGGTCGGCTATCTCACGCCCAGCGCCATCCTCGCGTGTTACGGCACACACATGAAGGCCGGCACTTCGAGCGATGATCAGCTCCGGCGCCTGACCGAGGCGGAGCGCATCCGGGCTGATGCGTTGGCCCTGCCCGCCGCCTGGCAGTTCCTGGTCGCGGGAGATTTCAACATGCGATCGTCGACCGAGGCCGCCTATGGCGCACTCGTCGGTGGCGCGCTGGATGGTCCCTTCTTCGATCCGATCAGCTCGCCCGGCACATGGTACCGGGCCGCCACCTATCGCTTCATCCATACGCAGGATCCGAGCGGCGCTGGCGGCATGGACGACCGCTTTGACCAGATCCTGCTCGGCGCCGGGCTGCTCGATGGGGTCGGCTTCGAGTACCTCGGTGATGCGTCGGTACCCTATAGCACCACAACGTGGCATGACCCGTACCACTCCTACCGCGCCTGGGGAAATGATGGCACCAGCTTCAACATGGCTCTGACGGTCACCGGCAACGCGATGGTCGGCAGTGCCATTGCCCAGGCCCTGCGCAATGTCGCCACGACGGCCGGCGGTCATTTGCCGGTGTATCTCGACCTCTGCCTGCCCGCCAAGGTGGGCTTCACCCCACTCGTTGACTTCGGCACCGTGGTCCAGGGCACGACGGCTACCGCGCTGTTCGAGGTTTGGAATGCCGGCCATGTCGCGCTTTGGACCGCAGCCGGCATCGCGCCGCTCGAGTATGTGCTCGTACCGCCCACCGGATTCGCGGTGGCAAGCGGGCCGTTTGTCGCGGCGCCCGGCGCACCCGCCAACAGCCATACGATTGTGCTCGACACGGGCACCCCGGGTGAGAAACTCGCCGTGCTCACCATTCTGGCAACCGGCGCGGATGAGCCGTCGCGGCTGGCCCTGCTGCGTGCCACGGTGGTGGCGGCCCCGCCGCTCTGCCGGGGTGACCTCAACTGTGACGGCGTGGTCGACTTCGGCGATATCGCGCTGTTCATTGCCGCCATCAAGACGTCGGCGGATGACTGGGTCACCGATCCGGCCGCAGGCGTGTGCCCCTACGAAGCCGGCGACTTCACCGGCGACGGTTCTGTGAACTTCGCGGATATCTCGGGCTTCATCGCGGCGCTCAAGGCCGGCACACCCTGTCCGAACTGACTACCCCTTAATCCAGCCACTTCTTCTCCCGCAGCTTCCTCGGCAGGTACTCCTCCGTGATGAAGCTGAAATTCTTGATCGACAGCGCCTCCAGCTCCAGCTTCACGCCCAGCGCCTCCATGTGCTTGATCTCGCGCTGCCACTCCTTCTTCTGGAACCACGGGTACTCGCGGATCTCCCGCGCCCGCCGCACGTCTTCATCCGTCAGCGGCATCGGTACGTGTGCCGGAATGTCGAAAGCGGCCGCATCGAAGCTGCTCATGCCGATGAACCGTGCGGCGGGCACGGCCATCCGCTGGCTCTCGAAGGCGAGGTTGATCGAGCCCTGCTTCAACACACTGTAGATATAGTACCCCCAGGGGTCGTTATCGACGAGCACATACACCGGCAGTTGCAGTTCGTTGTGCATCCGGTACACCAGCCGGCGGACGCCACGCGGCGGCTGACCACCGCCATGCAGAATCACGCACCGCTCCCGCTCCCAGAAGCGGTCCTTGTTGAACCGCTGCCAGACCGCACCTTTCTCGATCAGCAGCACAAACTCCGCCCTCGATCGCACGAACTGGATGACGTCCGCCTCCACGATGCTTGGCACCGCCCAGCCACCCGAGCCCATCGCCGTGAGGTCGATCGTGTCACCGTTGTCCACGATCGTCAGCGGGCCGACCATCGCCCCCTTCGTCTCCGCGTGCAATCCCAGTTCTTCGCGCAGGGCACTCACCGTAACCTCGAGATCCTCAATCACCGGGTCCGACTCAGATTGATCGTCGAAGATCAGCTCTTTGCCCGCCTTGCCGTCGGCCGTGCGGATCGGCACCTTCAGGTTGTAGAACAGGTCACGCAGACTGGTTGAGTCGTCCGCGTCGATCAACCGTTTGCAAACTTCCGCGACTCGCAGCGTCTGCATGAATTTCTTGGCTTGGCTGCCCTCGCCCTTCCGCCGGCCAAGCAGACTAAAGAAGAACCGCCGCTGCTTGCCATCGAGCAGCTCGATGATGCGCTTCTTCTCATTGAAGCGCACGTTGCTCAGTGTGCGCGAAGGGATATCAAGGAAGGGGTCTGTCCGCTTCCGTACCGTCTTCACGACCCCCTCCGCAAGCCCGATGATCCGCTTGCCCACGGCGGCGCGCTCGGCCGCCCGCGCCCCCCGGGCCGGCCGCGGAGTACTCACCGTCTGTGCCGCAGGGCGTGTTTTCTTCTTCGCCACCGGGAATCCTTTTCTGCGAACGGGCTGCCTCTAGGTCCACCGCCGTCCGGCGGCACCGTGTCATGGGTGCCAAGATACCCCGGTTCTCACGGGGCGTAAAAGGGACGCACCGCGCGTCGTCGGCGGTGACGGCCGTCGTGCCAGCGGTACACGAGTCCACCGATCGGTGCTGCTTGCACCGGCGCGAAGGCCCCCCTCAGAACGCTAGCCAATCTGCGGCAAGGACTCCTGCGCCCCCACCACCCGGACCGCTGTTGACACGCTCTGCCCCCCGCCCGATGCTGCGCGCATGGCAGGCGCAGTCGAAAAATCCACCGAATTCGTCGGAGCAAACTCCGCGAGGACCCCTTCTGTCGCCGGTGCGGCCGACGACCCGCGGCTCGCAACCGAGTTCGCCGGACTTGCGCTGCGCAATCCGGTGCTCACCGCCTCGGGCACCTGTGGCTACGGACCCGAGTATGCGCACCTGCTCGACTACCACCAGCTCGGCGGCTTCACCACCAAGAGCGTCACCCGGCACGAACGATCCGGGAACGAGCCACAGCGTATCGTCGAGGTACGGGCGGGCCTTCTGAACGCGATCGGGCTCGCCAACGTCGGCCTGGAGCGCTTCCTCGCCGAGAAGCTGCCCTTCATCGCGCAGATGCCGACGACCGTCCTGGTGAATGTTGCCGGGTATGCGATCGATGACTATGTCGCGGTGGCGGCGGCTCTCGATCCGCACCCGGCGATTGCCGGCATCGAATTGAATGTGTCCTGCCCGAACGTGGCGGCCGGGCTGATGTTCGGCACCGACCCGCGATTGCTGCGCGAGGTGACGGCCGCGACCCGCGCCGTGCTGAAACGCGCGAAATTGATAGTCAAGCTGTCTCCCAACGTGACGGACATCGTGCCATTGGCACGCGCCGCGATCGAGGGCGGTGCGGACGGGCTGAGTCTGATCAACACCTACGTGGGCCTGAGCATCGACGCGCAACAGTGGACACCGCGGCTGGCCAACGTCACGGGGGGGCTGAGCGGTCCGGCCATTAAGCCGTTGGCACTCTTCAACATTCACCGGGTGTACCGCGAGGTCGCCCGCAGCGCCGGGGTGCCGATCCTGGGCATGGGTGGCATCCAGACAGCCCTGGACGCAGTTGAGTTCCTCCTCGCCGGTGCTTCGGCCGTGGCGGTGGGCACGGCGCTGTTCGTCGATCCGGCGACGCCGCAAAAAATCGCCGCCGGGATCTCGACATACCTCGCCCAGCGCGACCTGCCCCATGTCACGGCACTGGTCGGGCAATTGCGCCTGCCCGCTTGAGACCGCGCACCGCGACCTCCGAGCGGTAGAATGTCGGTGTTCAGGAGATTCCGCATGTCCGCTGCACTCTGGATGGCCGCCCCCCCCGCTGTGTACCGCACCCGGCGCGCCGCGCTGGCTCGACAACTCACACGCCCGCTACTGGTCTGTGCCGGGCACGCACCCGCCCGCAACTACGCCGCCAACACGTACCCGTTCCGTCCGGGCAGCACCTACCGATACTTCGGCGGGCCAGCGCGCGAGCACGCCGCCCTGTTGATCGAGCCGGGCAGCGACGGGGATGCGGGCTGCACGCTCTTTCGCGCGCCCTCGACAGTGGCGGATGCCATCTGGGAAGGCCCCGGCCTGCCGGATGACGCGCTCGCAGCGGCGGCGGGCCTGTCGCTCAACCGGCTGTACAACCTGGAATCGCTCGCAGCGGCTGTCGCGGGGCGGTCCGTCGCGGCCATCCTCACACAGGGGCCGCGCACCATAGCCCAGGCCCAGGCCCTCGGGCTCGCGGCACCGAGCGCGGACGAATTCCGGGCGCTGGTCGAACTGCGCTTACACAAGGATGAGCACGAATTGGCGGCCATGCGGCGGGCTGCGACAGTCACTGCGGACGCGATCCGGGCTGCGCTGGCCGCGGCGCGACCCGGAGCTCGCGAAGCGGATGTCGCGGCGGTCTTCGCAAGTGCGCTCGTCGCCCGGAACTGTACCGAGTCGTTCACACCGATCATCACCATCCGGGGTGAGACCTTCCACGCCACGGGGGGCGACCATGAGCTCGTACCGGGGGCACTGCTGCTGATCGACGCGGGCGCCGAAGAACCGACCGGGTATGCATCGGATGCCACGCGCGTGGCGCCGGTGGGCGGTGGCTGGACGCCGATCCAGCGTGATCTGTACGAGGTGGTGCTGCGCGCCCATCAGTCCGCGCTCCACGCAGCGGTCGCGGGACGCCGTTACCGTGAGCTGCACGAGTTGGCGGCCTTGGAGATCTGCCGCGGCCTTGCGGACGTGGGCTTGCTCTGTGGTCGGGCGGAAGATCTGCACGCGCGGCGCGCACATACGCTATTCTTCCCGCACGGACTCGGACACCTGATCGGCCTTGAAGCGCACGATATGGAAGACTATGGCGACATCGCCGGGTATGCGCCGGGACGGACGCGGCCGACGGAGTTCGGCACGTGTTACCTGCGGATGGATCGCGACCTGGCGCCGGGGATGTGTGTGACCATCGAACCCGGCATCTACCTCAATCCCGCCCTCTGGCGGTCCGCCGAACTGGTCGAACCGCTGGCGGATGTCGTCCGGCGCGACCGCGTCGAGTCACTGCTGGCAGAGCAGTTCGGAGGCATCCGGATCGAGCACACGATCCATATCCGGGCAGAGGGCGGTCCGGAGGTGCTGACCGCCGCGCTGCCGACCGGAGCGGACGCGATCGCGGCCCTGGTGCCGCCGGTCTGAAGCAGGAGTCCACCGCGCTGATGTCCAGCCGCAACCACCGCTCTGACCGCCTGCTGCGGGTGCTCGCCGAGTACGAGCGCATCGTCGTGACGACGCACGATACCCCGGACCCGGACGCCATCGCCGCAGGTTGGGGGTTGTATACACTGTGCCGGGAGCGACTGAAGAAACCCGTACGACTGATCGGGGGTGGCGCGATCGTGCGGGCCGAGAACGTGCACATGGTGCGCCTGCTCAAGCCGCCCATCGAGCTCGTGGACGCCTTCACGCCGGATGCGGCGACCGCGACGGTCCTGGTGGACTGTGCTCCCAGCCAGGCCAATCACCTGCTGGGCAATGGGCACGCGCCACCGGTCGCGGTGATCGATCATCACGCGGTGACGGGCAAACCGGTGCGGGTGAAGTTCCGGGATGTGCGGCCGCGGATGGCTGCTTCGGCCACGATGGTGGCGGGGTACCTGAGAGCCCAAGTGCTGACACCCTCGCGGGAGCTGGCTACGGCCCTGATGTACGCGGTGCGGACGGAGGTGATCGGCACGTCGACACGCTTCACGCGCGCCGAGCGCGGCGTGCTGGGGTGGTTGACGGAATTTGTCGACCACCAATTGCTGCAGGAAATCGAGAATGCACCGCTGGCGCGCAGCTACTACGAGGATCTGATTCTCGCGATCGTGAACACGTTCCTGTACGAGGATGTGGCGGTGAGTTTTCTGCCGCGGTCGGCCAGCGCGGAGATTGTGGGTGAGGTGGCCGACCTGCTGGTGCGGTACGCCGAGGCCCAGCGGGTGTTCTGCGCGACGGTCATTGAAAACAACCTGCTGGTATCCGCCCGGACGACGGCGGACGGTGGGGATGCCGTGGCACTGCTCGGGCGCACCCTGAAAGGCGTGGGACACTGGGGCGGACACCGTAACCGCGCCGGGGGCAAGGTCATCGGTCGCGACCAGAGCGGTAAACTCACACAGGCGCTGCTCGATGATCTGAAACTGAAATGGCTCCGGGCCTGCGGCGTGGAAGATGTGCGCGGCACACGACTGGTCGCCCGAAAGGATATCCTTAGTTTGTTGTAGGCCCGAATCTCACCACGCATCGGCTATCATCCGACCCCATGAATGCCGCGCTCCCCACCCCAACCCCCCGTACCGCTCCGCGGCCCCTCCGTGGGTTGTGCCTGGTGGGACTCGTAGCGGCGGTGGTGTGGCTGGCGGTGCCGGGCTTCCGGCAGCTTTCGCGGCAGGAGCCGGATTTCGAGTACTTCTACAAGAGCAGTGCCTGGTTGTTGCAGCATGGCACGCTCGATCCCGGCTACGACCTGGTGGACGGGCGCCCGGTCTGGCGGGATTCACTCGGATGGTACTTGCCGGCCGTGGCGCGATTGCTCACGCTGCTGACGTGGCTGCCGCACGAGGCGGCCGGCGCGGTGTGGCTGACGCTCAATGCCGTAGCAATCCTGTCGGTACTTCGAATGCTGGGGCGGGAACTTACGGGACTCCCACCCACTGACTGGCCGGTGACGCAGTTCGCACCGTTCCTGCTGCTCGCGGCAGCGTGGGCATGGGAACTGCGGTTGAATCAGATCAACACGCTCACGCTGCTTTGCCTCGTCGGCAGCTTCGTGTGCTGGGCGCGCGGCAACGCGTTTGCAGCGGGTTTCTGGCTGGGATGGGCCATCCTCTTGAAGGTGACGCCGGGATTGGTCGCCGTCTGGTTCCTCCTGAAACGGCAGACGCGCGTCGTTGCCGTAGCGGCCGGAACCGTGCTGCTGGCGGGGCCGGTCGCGGATGCGATCACGCTTGGGCCGGTCACGGCGCACGATGCCTACGTGGGGTGGTTCGAGCGCGCCGTGGCAGGCAGTTCGCACGGCGCGCTGGTGCGTGCACAGCGCGAGATGGACTGGCGTAACCAGGGGCTGGGGGCCGTGGCAAGCCGCTGGCTGCACCCCACAAGCTATACAACGCGCTTCGACAACGATCCACGACTGCACGGACGCTACGAGTCGGATGAGGCCCGCACCCTGAACATCGTGCATTGGGAGCTCGACACGGTGGCGCGGCTCGTTCTGCTTACGCACATGGCTACGCTGGGCGGACTACTGTGGCTACTGCGGAAGCCGGCTCGTTCGCTTCCGGTGTGGCGTCTGCGGCTCGAATGGGCGCTGGTCGTACTGGCCATGCTGTGGTTCATGCCGATCATGCGGCGCTATCACCTCGTGTGGGCCTTGCCGGCCCTCAGTCTGCTCGCGGCGGCGCTGCACTACCACCGATTCCGTGGCGCGTGGACGTGGCTCTGTTTCGCCGCACTCACCGCCTTCCTTGCCATCCAGTTGCTGCTCTGGCCCAAACCCGACACGTTCACGCGCTGGCCTGAAGCGGCGGGTGTAGTCCTGCTGTCGGTCCTGATCCTGGCAACCCCGCTGCTGGTTCTGCTGGTGCGTCTCCAGCAACGGCCGGACGCACTGCCGCCACCGCACTTCAGCACCGGCGTCTCGAATCCCGCGGGAGATCCGCGTGTCTAGCGCCACATGGGAACGCAACGGTGGTGTCGCACTGGCGATCCTGCTGGTCGCCCTGGGGGGGCTCTCGTTTCATCGCGCGGTGCGGGAGAAGTTCGACTTCCACCACTTCTACCTCGATGCCCGCTACGTATGGGAGCATGGCGAGCTGAATCCCAACGTCGTGCGGCCACCCAAGATCGACGACCACCGCCAGTTGCCCTTCTACCTGCCGGTGGTGCCGTTGGTGATTGCTCCCATGGCCGCCTTTGGACCCGTCTGGGGGGCCCTCGTCTGGGCGGCGGCCCAACTGGTGTGTCTCGGTTATACCTTGCACGTTCTACGGAAATGGCTACCGGGGGGCGCGGCCGGCCGCTGGCTGTTGCTGGCAGCGCTGCTGGCGGCCCCGGCGTTCGTCGAAGCCAGTCGGTTCAACCAGGTGAGCTACTTCGTGCTGGCACTGCTGGTTGGCGGGGTGGACGCCGCGGTACGCGGGCGGCCCCTGCGCGGCGGTGCCCTGCTGGCGGGCGCCGCAGTGCTCAAACTGCTGCCCGGACTCTTGCTGGTGTGGCTGGTGGTCAAGCGCCAATGGGTGGCAGTCGCCGCGTTCTGCGTAGCCGGCGTCATGCTGACAGCAGTGCCGCCACTGCTCGCCTTCGGACCGGCGCAGGCCTGGAACTACCACCTGGAGTGGTGGGAATACAACGTGCGGGGCGGGTCCGGCGACCTCCTCGACCCGAACCTCGATGCCCACTTCATCGACCACCGCAACCAGTCGATCAAGCAGACGCTGGCGCGCTGGACGTGGGCGGAGCATCCTTTCCCGGCACCCTGGCGCCCCGTGCTGCTGGAGCGCGAGCAGATCGTACAAATTGGCCGCGCGGTTGCGGTCGTGTTGCTGGGGGGGCTGCTGTGGCTGACCCGTCGGCCGGGGAAGAACCTCGACAACGATCGACAGCGGGCCGAGGCCGCCGTGTACATGCTGGGCCTGCTGGTCTTTTCTCCGCTGATGCGGCAATACTACCTCGTGTGGGCGCTCCCAACGGTGGTGCTGCTGGTAGGTGCGGCGTTCGCGCGCCCTGGAGAAACCAGCGCCGTCGGGCGCTCGTGGCCGGCGCGGGTCGGCCTCGTGGTGTGGGTGGCGGGCCTGCTGGCATGGGCCTGGGAGACACCCCGCGACATGGGAGCGCACCTGGTCATGCTGATCACGCTCGGGGGACTGCTGCTGGCGGCGTATCCGGTACAGCGGGGCAAGCCGGGGCTCATGCGGAACTGACACAATTCAACGGTCGCCCGGTACGGGGGCACTTGAACTCGCATGGGGCCCGGCGTCACACGTTCAAGCAGCATCGGGCACAACTCCTACCATGGGAACGAAGCAGCGGATTCCCGCGTCAGACTTGTTCTCGGCCAAGAACCGCGTGGCAGGCCGGTACTGCCGAAATTACATGTCGGCGCGACACTGTCAGCGGTGACGAAATGACAGGGGGATCAGGGTAGGCGCCAGCACACCTATATTGCTCTTAAGTTATTGTTTATAAATAGTTTATGGCTTGTCAGGCAGGTCGCGTTTCAACTGGAACGGCGGTTGCTTTCTATGTCCACCGGAGTCGGCGGCGACCGCGGCTGGTCGCCCGGCGCAGGTAAGCGAACATAGGAGAAATGCAATGTTCATGACGCGACGATTCGTGCCGCTGACCCCTTTCATGGATCTGCGGCGCGAGATGGATCGGCTGCTCGACACTTTTGGGGGTGAAGGCCAAGGCGACCCGCGCTTCCAGCCGTTTCCCGCCCTGAACCTGTGGGAGCAGCAGGACAAGCTGATGGTCGAGGCCGAGGTGCCGGGCCTGAAGATGGAGCATCTCGAAATCGCGATCCAAGGGAATGAGTTGACCCTTAAGGGACAGCGCCAGCCGCCCGTCGGCGATGATGCCGTGTACCACCGGCGCGAGCGTGGCATCGGCGAGTTCACGCGCTTCCTGACGCTCCCGGTCGAGATCGAGGCCGAGCGCGTGGAGGCGGTGCTGAAGAATGGTGTACTGACGATTTCGTTGCCCAAGGCGGAGCAGGCCCGCGCCCGCAAGATCACCGTGCGCTCGGCGTGAGCCGTGGCGGGCTGGACCGAACCTCACCAGACATCCATGCGGCGCCCAGCGCCGTCCGGAGGATACATCATGAGTGCTGCAAATCTTGAGAAGCGCGAAACCACGCCCGTGCAGGCCGAACGGGTCCGCGGTGGTCGGTCGTACATTCCGGCCGTCGACATCGTGGAATTGCGGGATGAGCTGTTGCTGCTGGCGGATGTGCCGGGAGCGCGGGCGGAAGACATCGACGTGAACTACGAGCGCGGCGAGCTGCGGCTCAGTGTGAAGATCGAGGCCCGGCAGGGTCCGGAAACCCCGTGGCTCGTGCGTGAGTACGGCATCGGCGACTTTGTCCGCACGTTCCAGGTCGGCGAAGGTATCGATGCGACGAAGATCGCGGCCGAGGTGATGAACGGCGTGCTGACGTTGCACTTGCCGAAGGCCGAGGCCGCGAAGACCCGGAGAATCGAGGTACGCGCGGTCTAGTTCGACCGGCTCCCACCAGCTTTGCCGGTGCTTGCACAGACCGCGCAGAACGGAAGGAGACTTACGATGAACCTGATTCCATGGAGGAACAAAAGCCAAGCGCCCGTACGTAAGAGTGAGGCATCCCATTCGCAGGGGACGTTGCGCGCGGAGTTCGATCGCCTTTGGGAGCAGTTTCTGGACGCCCCCTGGGGAACGTCACTGGGGAGCGTCCTCGGAGGTGTCCTGCCGCGAATCGACATCACGGAAACGGATGCGGCCCTTACCGTGCGGGCTGAAGTGCCGGGTTTGACGGCGTCGGATGTTCAGATCGAGATCACCAGCAACCAGTTGTCACTCTCTGGTGAGAAACGCAAGGAGCGTGAGGAGGTGCGTGGCGAGGTGCACTGCAGCGAATGCGAATTCGGCAGCTTCCGTCGCAGCGTGCCCCTCCCGCCGGGGATCGATACCGAGCAGGTCAGCGCCACCTGCCAGGAAGGTGTGCTGACGATCGTACTGCCGAAACGCCCCGACGCCCGTAAGCAACTTGTGAAAGTCCGGACCGCCTGAAAACAACGGTCCCGCTCAAGACGCAGCCGACACCGCAGAGCAACCCGCGCTCGGAGTCGGCTGCGTCTTGTGCTGCGCACCGGCGGAACATCAACCCGCCCAGCCGAAGTGCCCAAGACCTGCGCCGAACAGCCCACCGGCCAGAACCAGACACGCCGAGCCGAGCCACCGCCGCGCGAGCACCACTCCCGCCCCCACCGCCAGTCCCAGCGTCAGCAGGTCCACCACCGACGCGCACGCGAGTTGCCATGAGACCGCAAACATCAGCGCCAGGGAGGCGACGTTCAGCCCGTCCAGCGCCCGGCCCAGCCGCTGCGACTGCCGCAGACGCGGGATGAACGGCGCACTGACTGCGACGAAGACGAACGCCGGCAGAAAAATGCCCACCGTCGCAACAGCCGCCCCCGGAACACCTGCGAGCACGTAGCCGATGAACGTCGCCGTTGTGAACAAGGGGCCCGGTGTCACCTGGCCGATGGCGACCGCATCGAGCAGTTCCTCTGTGGACAACCACTGCCAGCGATCCACCAGGTCGCTCTGCAGGAACGCCAGCAGCACATACCCGCTGCCAAACAGCACGGATCCCACCTTGGCAAAGAACAGAAATAGCGGCAGCAGCCCGAAGGTGGTGGCTGTGGTGGTCGTAGCCAGCAACCCAGCCGCGGCTGCGGTGGCGCGCGGGGTCGGTAGCGCTCCTAGAAGCACCACGGCGGCCCCCGCCCTCGGCGGCAAACCCCTCGTTGGCGGCAGAACCGCTGCGAGCAACCCCGCCGTGCCCAGTACGAGCAATTCATGCAGTCCGCCACAGACGGCCGCAAGGGCGGCAACGCCCAGGATCAGCAGGCGCGGGCCGTGCAGGGCCGTACGAGCGAAACGCACGAGTGCCAGCGCAATGATGGCGACCACCACCGGCTTCACGCCGTAGAGCGCGCCCGCCAACTGCGGGAGCGTTCCGACCCGCACGTAGACCCATGCACAGCACAGCACAATCAGCGTTGCGGGAAGGATGAAGCAACTGCCCGCGACGAGCAGCCCGGCCACTCCTGCGCGGCGGTGGCCGATGTGAATGGCGAGTTCCGTGGAGTTGGGTCCCGGGATGAGATTCGTCGCGGAAACGAGGTCCAGGAAGTCCCGCCGCCCCAACCAATTCCGCCGCCGGACACACTCCTCCTCCATCAGCGCGGTGTGCGCGGCGGGCCCACCGAAAGACACCGTGCCCAGCTTGAGAAAAACCAGTGCAAGTTCGCGCAGGCGGCTGCTCCGTGTGTCCGGTGGAACCTGTGGCGGAGCGCTGCCGGGCCCCATGCTCAATCTGCCGGCAGGCAGCGGCCTTCGGCCCACGCCCGCAGGGCCGCAACGCGCTCGGCCATGGTGACGGAGAGGGGGGGCGAGTCGACGAGCACCGTACGGATGTGGTCGGTGGTTAGCTCGGACTGCTGGTCGAACGCCGTATGCAGCGCAGCAACGATGGCTTGCTCGATCTCCGCGCCACTGAAGCCCTCGGTCGCGGCCGCGAGTTCCGCCACATCGAACCGGGCCGGATCACGGTTCCGCTTCCGCAAGTGGATGGCGAAAATCTGTTCGCGCGTGGCGCGGGTGGGCAGATCCACGAAGAAGATCTCGTCGAAGCGCCCTTTGCGGAGCAGTTCGGGCGGGAGGGCCTCGATATCGTTGGCCGTCGCCACGAGGAAGACGGGGGCGCGATGCTCCTGCATCCACGTCAGCAGCGCACCGAACATGCGCTGCGACAGACCGCCGTCCGTACTGCGGCTGGCGGCCGAGGCAAAGGCCTTCTCGATCTCGTCGATCCACAGGATCAGCGGCGCCATGGCTTCCGCCTGGCGAAACGCATCGCGTAACCGCCGCTCCGACTCACCCACGTAGCGGTCGTACAGCGCGCCGACATCCATGCGCAGCAGCGGACGCTGCCAGGCGGTGGCGATGGCCTTGGCGCAGAGACTCTTGCCCGCCCCCTGCACCCCCAGCATCAGTACGCCGCGCGGATGCCCCAGGCCGAAGTCACGGGCCGCGTCGCTGAGCGCGTGCTGGCGCTGGGCGAGCCAGTGCTTGAGCCGCGCAAGCCCACCGATCTCGTCGAGACTGACCGGTGCCTCGACGTACTCGAGCAGGCCAGTCTGATACAGCGTCTGGCGCTTGCGAACCAGTACCGTGTTGATGTCGGCTTCATCGAAACGGCGATCGTCGGCCACGGCGTCCGCAATGATCCGCATGGCCTGGCGCCGCGTCAGCCCGAGCAGGTTGCGCGTGATCAGCTTCAGCCCATGGCGCGTGATGTCGATCTCGATCGGGCTGGCGCGGTGTGCCTCCCGCAGCGTTTGTCGCAGGATGCGCTCCAACTCCTCCTCATCCGGCAAGGGCAAGATGAACGTTGTCACGTATTCACGCAACACGGGTGGCAGTTCTTCCGAGTGATCGATGAGAATGAGTTGGGTGCCGTTGCGCTCGATGTGCCGGAGGGTGTTCCGAAGTGTCCGCAGCACACGTTCTTCCCGCAGATGCGCGGCGAGGTCGAGCATGACGCAGAGCGGTGCCCCCTGCAGCTCCGCAAAGTGTGCCAACGCCGCCAGCGGTGCGTCCGTCGCGGGCACGGTCCGGCCACGGTCCAACAGGCCATCCTGAACGCCCCCACCGAGTGACCACATCCACAGCGGACGACCGATGGTCAGCGCGGTATCACGCACCAGTGTCAGCGCGTGCTCTTCCTCGAACGTGCAGATCGAGATGCACGGGTGTCCGTAGCGCAGCAGCCGTTCGAGTTCGGTGCGGTTCTTCATCGCCCGGTAGGTTCCCTGCGAGCTGGGGTCGGGCCGCCCACCACGTGACCGGCATTTCCGACGCATCCTCTGGGAGCGTAGCTGTCCACGCGACCGGCGGCAACGCCGCACGGCTGGAATGCACATCCGACCGCTATCCTGGGATCAGCAGCCGCGCGGCTCACTCCGCAGCACGGAGCGCCAACGCCGAGCGAGAGGATGCCGGCTGTTTATGTACAAGTGGATGAGTGCGCAGGAGATGTGGGGACGCGCTGTGACTTAGAGCTCACACAACGCATGGGGGCACTTGCTTCGGCCGCAATCCCGGTATCACACGCCAGCATGCGGCTGCCGCGGCTTTGCGACTAATCGGATGGCGTCGTGCTGTCACCGCTTCCGGTGCCCAGCCGATCAGACACCCCTGCGAAGACCCCGGCGACGGCACCCGAGAGGATCGTCGTCAGGCCTTCCTCCAGTGAACTGAAGAACACTTCGCCCATCTGCTGCTTCGTCGCGTCGTCACACCCTGTCAGACCACCGAGCCCCAGGCCCACCGTCGCCATGGCGGTCAGCACCCGGCCCACGTGTCCTGAACGGCCGCCGTGTCTTTTTGTCAATCTGCTTCGATTCATGGCACAACTCCTGCGATTGCCTATCGGCCGCCGCGGCCCCGCCGGCTGGAGTGTCCGAGTGTAACCACGACGAAAATCTGCAAGCGACGCAGTACCCGGCTGACATGAGCAGGTCTTATCGGTCCTCAGGGCACGACGTGGGTCCACGTACCCGGGACAGTGCGCAAGGTATGCGGTGGGTGCGTCGAACCCGCCTGGTAGAGTGCCGCGACCTCGGCGGCCGTGAGGATCCGGTCAAACAAGGCGACTTCGTCGATCATGCCGCGGAACGGATTGACCCAGCCCGAAGTCACACCGGCATGCGAATTACTGGTGTTCACGCCAATACCGATCGGTTCGGTGTTGCCGCTGCCACCGGAAGTAGTACCCCAGCCACCCTTGTACGCGTTGGATGCGACTTGCACACCGTTCACATAGAGCCGCAGCCCCGTGTCGCCGAAGGTAACGACCACCTGATGCCACGTGTTGGTCGGCACCACCCCCGATACGATTTCGTAGCTGGCTGTCAGACTTTGAATCCGCGTGCGGACCCGCGAATTGTCGATCCAAATCCCGAAGTGGCCGCCGGAACCGTAAAGTTGGGCATCTTTCGTCCACAGCCCGCGCGGCCCCGTGGCCACATCGGTGATGAACCAAAAGTGCACACTTCCGGAATCGAGCAGGAACTCCGGCGCGTGCGGGATATCTACGAGATCATCGACGCCGTCGAAGTACGCAGCCCGATCACAACGCTGCGGCACATGCGCGCCCACCTGCACACCGTTCCGATACAGACCGACGAAATTCCCGGCGGCGTCGACCGACTGTGTGCCGTCTGTTTCGCCAAGGCGCCACCAGGCCAGCGGGGCCATGCGGGCCAGCACGTCTGCAAGCGGGTCGCGCCCGACCGCATCCGCAACCAGCATGACCTCCAGACTGAAACGGGCCGCCCCCTGTTGTGCCGTCGAACGTACAAGAACGGCATCGCAGATTCCGACACTGACATCGCCGTCCCCCGGGTCGCTGACCACCAATGTGAGGAGCCCGGCACCGATCGGCTCGTCCTCGAACCATACTCCGCTTCCGTACTCCGTCCGCCAGTTCGGGTTGAGCGCCATGATGTATTGTGCCAGATCAACACCGGACTGCGCCAGGTAGCGCGTCGCTGCATGGTCCGTGTCCGCCGCCACCATGCGGTGGCGCACCCGGGTCGCCAGCACCGCTGACACGCCAGCCAGGGTTACCAGCAGGGCGCACCCCAGCGTGGCAAGATACACGGTAGCCCGCCGTGTGGCCGGGGAAGGTTGCGCCGACGGGCGCCTTCGCATGTGTCCGGCTCCCATCATAAGCCCAGCAGACTCCCAGCCCCCTTCAGCAATATCTCAAGTAGTCCGGGGTCATTCGGTACTACCGGCTCGGCCTCGGCGACCGCGCCCCCGAGAGCCACGCCGGCCGCTGACCGCAGCGCTACCAAGGTAGCTACATCGGTCCCCAGATAACGCACCATCACCGTGATCCGCTTGAGTCCGGTAGGGTCGGCCGACACGGGAAATCCCGGCTCCGGTCGTACCCAGACCACCTCAACGACCCGCTCGTACCCCACCGCCCAAGTGAGCGATTCACCGGTGCGGGTCCGCGGGGGTGATTCGGTCCATCCGTGGTAGTCATCCAGGTCGTCGAAACCAGCCCGCGTGCTGCCCGTCTCGCCCGCGTCCGGCCCGATCGAATCCACGGTCGCCCCGGGCTCGACATACGGACAGCGCATGATTTCAGCGAGCAGGTCCTGCGCCAGGAGCGCGCCGCGGGCGTGGGTCGCAATCCGGAACTGTCCCACGCGCGCCACCATCACCGCCTGCAGCGCAGCCACCAGCATGACCCCCACGATCGCGGCACTGATCGTCACCTCAATCATGCTCAGCGCGCGGCGCCGCCCCAGCCCGGTCATGGCCCCACCTCCGGCGGATTCAGCAAGGGAAATGCCACCTCCACGACCGGTCGGGTCATCCCTTCCAACTGCACCAGCACGCCAATGCGAACCAGCTTTTGACGTGTGGTCGGAGCCGCTGGTTCCAGGGTCGTCACCCAACCGCGCGCCACGAAGAGCAGGGACTCCCCCGAATACGCCTGCCAAGTGTATCCCCCCGTATCGCTCCAGAGCCGCGTCACGGCCGGGGTGGCCTGTTGCTGCGTCGTGTACCGCAAGCGGCCGGTCGGGGAGTTGAGACGCGGGCGTACCACGATGCAGACGCCCTCCCACGGTGCGAGTTCTGCCGTCATGGTGAGCGGCACTTCCCGCCACACAAAACTGCTCGTGAGCCCGTACTCTTCCAGCCGCCCACGCGCGAGTACAGCGCCTGTCGGGTGGTTCTGTGCATCAGCCCGGAAGGCCTCCACCCACGACTCCCCGGTGGCCCAGCCCGAACGCCGTACCCGCAGAAAGATGCGTGACAGTCGCCACGACTCGACATTGGACACATCCGCAAAGGTCGGTCGAAAGAACTGCCCATGCCAGCGATTGACTGCGATGTCCTGATCCGCCAGGGAATGCGTCGTATCCACCGCAGCCAGCGACAGTTCCGCGGACTGGGTCTCCTCGAGACTCAGTTCCGCCAACTGGATCGTCTGAACCTCATAACGAAACGTGAACGCCCCCAGGCGGGTGAGCACCGCGCGCGCTTTGCCGCCATTGTACGTCCGCAGCAGTGGGCTGCCCGTCTGGCCGTCCCAGGTATACCGGATCACTTCGTCATGGCTGTCGTCGTTGCGGTCCGGGACGATCAGTGTCAGAGCCCGCGCCGTGCGTTCGGGTACTGCGATGGCGCCGGCAATCTCCGTTGCGAGTTGTTCCAGCGCCAGCAGCGCTTGAACCTCCGCATCCAGTTCCTGCTCAGACCCGGGCAGTGCCCGCGAGGCAATCATGATCGCCGAGGCCATGCCAGCCAGCAGCACGGCCGACGCGGCCAGACTGACCACCAGCTCCATGAGCGTGAAGCCGCGGAGTCGGATTGGGCGGGTCGCACGCTGCATCAGCCCTCACTCCCGTGTGGCGGCACCCGTCGTTGGGTCAAGCAGGACAACCGCTTTGGCGTCCCCCGCGCGGAGTTCAATCCGCATATCACCGCTCGGCTGCCCGTAGCCGTCAAACACCACGGCATTCGCCCCGTTCTTGGCCGAGAAACTCATTCCGACTTCGTAGGGCTGTTGCCCGAGGTCCACCGCGTAGGTGGCCCCGGCGCGGTCCAGGTGCGCCAATCCCTGCACGGCATACCGCGGTCCCAGGGGGTCAAAAAACACCGTGACGGCGGCGTTGGTCGTCCGTGCCTGCCGCTGCGCCAGGTCAAGATCGCTGATTACACGCTGTGCCGCCGCCTCGACCCGCTGCCGTTGCAGCGCGCTGTGAAACCGCGGAAGGGCGAGCCCACCGATCACCGCCAGGATCACCACTACCAGCAAGATCTCAAGCAGTGCGAACCCGAGCGAACAGCCACTCCACGGCCGGCGCGGTCCCACTTTGCGACCCTCGTCCCGATTCGATCGCATACTCCGACTCCACGGGGCGCGGCGCTCCCCATCGGGTCCATCGACCGGATCCTTGCGGCACTTCCACAACCGCATGCCCCTTTGGCAACCCGTCCGAAAAGACCCGCGCGGGCACCGCCGCCAGACCCTGTTTCTCTCAACCCGCCGATAACGCCCCTCCGATGGGGAGGGGTGCAACAGCGGTCACAACGTCCGCAATATCGGCCGGGAGCGCCTGCGCTGCCCGCCGGTGCGGGGTGACCTGCAAGTCCGGCCAAGGGCCTGGATGGAGCTGCGCGTGTGGTGGTCTAGTGGTGCCAATCTACGAATGCCGTACGTCGTACTGGCAACCGTGCTGCTGGTCGGGTGCCTGACCGCGGAAGCGCGCGACGAGCCGCCAGCCGAGCCGGCGGTGACTCCGGCCCAGTCCCCGCCGGCTCCGCCTGCCGCGAGCAGCTCGGACGAGGGGGCTCCGCGCAACAATGGCACCCGCCTGCCGCGCGTCGTCCGCGCCGCGACCGGACTGCTCGACGTGCATGTCCGGCAGGCGGACCTGTCGGCTGTCCTGGAAATGCTCAGCTACGAGGCACAAGCCAACATCGTCGCCAGCAAGAGCGTGAGCGGGCAGGTCTCGGCGAACCTCTACGGCGTCACCCTGGAGCAGGCGCTGGACGCCGTGCTGGCCCCCGACCGGTTCGTGTTCCATGTGGTGGACAACACCATCTTCGTCGGTACCGCGGATGAGCTCGCCGCGCTGCACCCGCCCCCCGAGGCGCGGGTCTTCCCTCTGCGATATGTGACCGTCCCGGATGCGGCCCTCGCGGCCCGTGCTGTCGTTGGTGAGCACGGGATGGTCGTCGAAAGCAGTGGACAACAGACCGGCGGCGGCACAGCAACGGCGGCGGCGGGAGCGCCCGCGCCCAGCGCGAGCACGGACTACCTCGTCGTGTCCGCCACTCCGCACCTGCTCACCGAGGTGGCACGCGTGCTGGCTGATATTGACCGCCGGCCACCGCAGGTGCTGATCGAGGCCACGATCCTGCGGGCCACGCTCACGGAGCAGAACCAGTTCGGTATCGACTTCAACATGCTAGGTGGCGTCGACTTCGAGAACGTCGGGAGTGTCAGCAATGCCTCCGCCGACCTGGCCACGGGGCGCACTCCGGCTCCCCGTCTGCAGGACACCACTTTCAACATCAACACGAGCTTCAATGCCACACTGCCGGACGGTGGCTTCACCTTCGGCCTCATCAAGAACAACATCGCCTCTTTTATCCGCGCACTCGAAGAAGTCACGGACGTCGTGGTCGTAGCGAATCCGAAGATCTCCGCCCTCAACAAGCAGGAAGCCGAGGTCATCGTCGGCCGCCGCGACGGCTACATCACCACCATCGTCACCGAGACGATCGCCACGCAAAAGGTTGAGTTTCTCGAAACCGGCACACAGATCCGCTTCCGGCCGTTCATCAACCACGACGGCACGGTGCGCCTCACCGTCCACCCCAAGGACAGCAACGGCGGCCTGAATCCCTCGAACCTGCCGTTCGAGGAAACCACCGAAGCGCGCGCCGACCTGCTGGTCAACGACGGCAACACCGTGCTCATCGGCGGACTCTTCCGCGAGCGTACCGTCAATTCCCGCCAGCAACTCCCCGCGCTCGGGGACATTCCGTTCGGCGGCATCCTCTTCGGAAACCGGAACGATCAGACTGTGCGCGAAGAGGTCATCATCCTGCTCACGGTCCATGTGTTGAAGGATACCGCGTCCGAACAGGCCCAATTCCGTGTATTGCGCGAGGACATCGAGCGCATGCGCGTGGGCGTGCGGGCCGGCCTGCTGGCCAGCGGCCGCGAGCGCCTGGCCCAGGCGTACCTGCACGAAGCCCTCGCCCAACTGGAGCGCGGCGACCGACCGGCCGCCCTGCTCAACGCGCGGATGGCAATCCACAACCAGCCCACACTGTTGCCAGCTCTCAAGCTACGCGAGCGGCTCCTCGACGAACGCCAGTGGGACGCCGACGGTGCCCGCATGCGCACTTTCATCCTCGATCTCATCGCGGGCACCGGTACACCCGGCCTCCCGCCGTCGACCGCCTTCGATCGCCCGCCGGAGGCCCAGCCGGCCGCACCGACGGTGGAGCTTGGAGATGCCGAGAGCGAGCAACAAAGGAATTGAGGGTTGCGCACGCAGGTTTCACGGCCCTTCACGGCCCGGGCGGTCGAGTTCTGAACCCTCCACGGGTCATTGCTGATCGAGAGTACCCATGCCCACACCCCTCATACGCCGCCTGATGTACTCGGATGCCGTGCTCACACTGTATGCAGCGCCACCAGCCCGGTTCTACACGAATCGTCTCCGGCGACTCGCCGTCCTGCCGATCACACTGCTGCTGCTGGGCTGCACCGAGTTGCCGCCGACCGCTCGCGATGAAGGCCAGGCCCACTGGAACACCGCCCGCGCCCAAGTTAAGGCCCGCATGGCTTCCGACCAGGTCGATGCCGGCAACCTGGTCGCTGCCGAGCGGACCATCGCCGAGGCCCAGCGCCTGACGCCCGAGGATGTCGAGCTCTATGCTTTGCGTGCCCGGATCTGGCTCGCCTCCGGCCGAAGTGTCGAAGCCCTGGAGCTGCTTGCAAAGTATCCGGAAGAGGGTCCGTCGGCCGCGGTCTGTGCCTATCTGCGCGGCATCATTCAGCAACAGCAGCAACGCTGGGAGCTGGCTCGTGACGAATACCAGCGGGCGGTGCGCGGCGCACCGGACGAATGGTCTTATCTCGCCGCACTGGTGCAGACTCAGCTTCAACTGCGCCAGCCCGATGCCGCCCTCGCCGAACTCCACATGCAGCGGGACCGTTTTGGCTGGGAAGCTGCATGGCACGCCGCCGTCGCCGAATGTCATGAGCAGCGCGGCGACTGGCAGTCCGCCGTCGGCGCCTGGCAGCAGGCCGCCGTCAACCCCGCCGCCGACCGAGAGCACACCGAGCGTCTTGCCGAGGCCCTCTGCAACGCGGGCCGGTACGCCGAAGCGATTCCACTGCTCGAGGGCCTGTCCCAGGCGGATCCCACGGCACCCCATCTGCGTCTCCGTCTTGCCGAGGCGTATTTCGGTGCCGGCCTCTTTGCAGCAGCACGCCCCCACCTCGCCGTCGTACTTGCACAGGACCGCAGGCACGTAGCCGCGCTGCGCTTACTGGCCTGCTGTCTGGCGGGGGACGGTGATGTGGCCGCTGGCCTTGCCACGGTCGAGCAAGCACTACAGACAGCGCCCCAGGACCTGCGGAGTCTTGAGGTGGCGGTTGTGTTGGCGTGGCGCAGCGGCGCGGACAAACCGTACGGGGAGTACGCACGGCGATTACGGGCTCTGCGCCCGGATAGCCCCGTCGTAATCCGGCTGGAACAGCTCGGCGACTGAAACCACCAGAAACCTGCCGGCAACAACTCTGGAAGTGTGTCCAGAGCCGCGCCGCCCCTTGAAACGGCCGCGAGCCGGTCGCCCTTCTGGGCGACCGGCCCGCACATTCCCTTTGTACCGCACCCCGGTACGTGCGAAGTGGAATCCAGGTTTCAGGGCAGCGCTTTGAGATCGTCGTCGGCGTCAAGCGCCTTGCCGCGCAGCCCTAGTACCCGTTGAAAGGGTTTCCGGAGTCATCCATCTGAGTCGTGTTCGGCAGGAACTCACCCGTGTTCGGGTTGTAGACCCAACCCTCGCCACCACTCGGGTCCGGCGTCGGCGGACTCGTCGCGGAGATCAGGACATTCGCTGCACTCGGCTTGCTGGCGTTCTCACCCACCGGGCACGGCGGAATGGCAAGCAGGTACGGTCCGAACTTGTGGGTCGTATCCTTAGTGGCGCTCGTGGCGCCGGCATACGAGGTGAACATCGTCAGCTTACTGACGAACCCGGCGGCGTCGGGTCCGGGGTAGTTTCCGCCATGCTCCGCTGCGTAGAGCTCGATCGCGGCGCGGACGGTGGCGAGATTCGCCGACACCGCCGACTGCGAGGCACCCGCCGAACCACGGCTGAGACGCGGAACGGCGATCGCCGCCAGAATCCCGATGATTACAATAACAACGACGAGTTCCACAAGTGAGAAGGCGGGTGCGCGGGTGCCAGTGCTTCGCGCCATGGGGGTACTCCTGTTCGCACGCATAGATCGTTGTGGTGGTCGAGATCGGCTCACAGCGACCCGTGGGCCCGACCACCAGGATTCAACCAAGTCTCCGCACGGTGCATCGTCGCATCCCGCAGGGACCTTGAGATGCGCATGACCAGTAGTTTGTCAAACCTCACTCCCGCACCCTGATCTCGATTCCGTCGGCTACCCAATACTGCGGCCCCTAGCGTGCTCTCTCGGCAGCAGCGCCAGATGTTCCCGGACCCGGTACAAGCCGGAGTTCGACTCGCTCGTGCCCTGCCAACGCTTCAAACACCGCCGCATCCCGCCGAAGTTCCACCAACCGGTAGCCCGCGACGTCCGAGTTCAACGTCAGCACATCGTCATTGAGAATGGCCTGCGGCACACGCCCAAGCAGCACGGCACGCAGCCGATAACGTTCCGCGAACGGCCGCTCGGCGGTCTGTGGCAGGGGCGTCTCAGCCGCAAGCGTCTCCTCAACGAGTGGGACTTGCAGCGCCGCCAAGGCGTCTCCGGGCGCGAACAGATCGCGGCGGGCATGCGCCAACCGCGGCGCAATCGACTCGTAGTCCCCACCGCGCAGGACCGCCAGTGTCTCCGTGAGATCCTGCCAGCGCGAGGGCGTTGACACGGCCGCCGGCGCGGCAGCCCCGGCCGCAGCACGCTGTGGGCGGCCGACACCGCTTGCATCCAGGCCCCACGCCAAGCCCACCAGCACAAGGGCACCGCCGAGAATCCGTTGTCGCAGTCCGCCGAACATCACCGGCTCCCTTCGACCTCCGGGCGCAAGGCCACGGCGTCATCACCCGGCAGGAAGTAGAAGCGCAACGTCCATTGCAGCTCACAGAGCGCCTCGGCGGAAGCCGGCTGACGTTGCACGCGGCACGCACGGAGGGCATGGTGCGGGTTGCGCCGCGCGAATGCGTCCAGAAAACATACGAAGTTCACACTGGAACCGCGTGCCCCAACGTGTACATCGGCGACCAGATAGGCCCCTTCACGCTGGGACGGCTGCGGGGTCACACTCAGCAAGTCGAGCTCGGCACCGCGCACCTCAGCAGCGATTTCTTCGAGGATCGCCGAGAAGCGTTCGAACCGGGGAACCGCCGCAACGCTTTCGGTCAGAGTGGACTGGAGCGCCCCGACACCACGCTGGTAGTCGTCCAACGCCGCGAGGTCGGCGTAGAGTCCACTCTTCGCCGCGGCATGGGCCGCCTGCGAACCGCGGTGCTCCTGCCACACTCGTGGCCCCGGACCAGTCACCAGCCAGGCCCCCACCGCGACCAAAAGCAGCACGGCCGCGGCTCCCAGGGCATCGGTGTCGTATACCAACCACGGTCGCCGACAGAGGATCATGGTGAACCCTCCCGGGGCTGACAGAGCAGGTCAAAAGCCACCGCCGCCCCGGACCCGAAGGGCTCGCGCTCCGCACGGATCAGTTCGACGACGCGCCAGTCGGGCAACTCTCGCAGGGCTTGCAGAAACTGCAACAGCGCCGGGTGATCCACGGCAAAGCCCCGCAACTCCACACGAGCGCCGCCCGCACGGGTCTCGTTCGCCGGCACCGCCCCGGTGCCCGCCGGCCGCACGGTGCGCCGGCCCCGACTCTCGGGGGCCTCATCCTCGCTCGCCAGCGAAAGAGTTGTCAGGAAGACGCCCTCGGGCATGATTTCGTGCAGCCGCACCAGGCGCCCCGGCCAGGGTTGCAACTGCCGGGCCCGGAGCGCGCGCTCGAGCTGCTCCAGCAGCGCATCGCGTTGCGTAAGCAGTGCCACCAGGCGCCGCTCGACGTCGCCGCGCTGCCCCTGGACGAATTCGAGCTCACGTGTGGAAGTCTGGACGCTGCGGTACATCGCCAGATGGCCCAAGCCGATCAGCAGGTTGATGCTCGCCAGCAGCCCGGCGGCCACGAGCCAACGCATGCGTCGCCGTACCCGTGCCCGGGCATGCAGGCGGACTTCCGGCACGAGGTTGATCGAGCAGGTCATCCGCGGGTCTCCAGGTCGAGCAGGGCTCCACCGTAAGCCGCCGCGGTCCGCGCGTTCAGGCCCGCCGGCGCGCCGCAGGCCTCGGCGTAGCACAGTACCTCGATGCCCAGCTCGTGGCGGAGCAGTTCATCCAACCCCAGCAGGTTGGCACCACCCCCGGCCAGCAGCAACCGTGGCGTACCCACGTCCGCATAGCTCTGCATCACGTAGCTCAGGCAGCGCCCGATTTCCTGCGTCAGTGCCAGCAACGGTGGGCGCAGTACGCTACTCAGCACCCCGCCGATATCGCTCGCCCAGATCGCTCCGCGACCGGTCGCCGCGCTGCGGGTACTACGATCGGCCGCTCGAATTCCATGTTCGCGCATCAGGCGCTCGGCCACGTTGCGGCCAACCTGGCAGACTTCAACCACCTGTCGCGTCCACTGGTCCGCATTCCCCCCCAGGCAACGCACGTACACCGGAACCGTGCCCACCACCACCGTGAGCGTGGTGTGTCGCAAGCCCAGGTCGAGCACCGCCCACAGGTCTTGCGGCCCCGGCTGCAAGCCCGCGAGGGCCGCCCGCACCAGCGCTCCCGGAACCGTCTCGATCCGGCACAGTTCGAGTTCCTCGGCCGCCAGTGCATCACACCATTGGAGCGCCAGCTCCGCCGACAACGACACCGCCAGAACGTTGGCATGTTGCCCACGTGCGGGCGGCAGGCGCCAAAAGCGCACTTCGAGCTGCTCGGCCGCCATGCGGCTGTCCTGGGCGACCTCCCAGCGCAGCGCCTGGATAATGCGTTCATCCGGCTGTTGCAGTGCGGCCTCTGGCAGGTGCAGCGGGTGATAACGCACGTCGGGTGGTGAGACGACCAACGCTACTGCGCGGCCGGCAAAACGCGCCTGCTCGACGAACAGCCCGAGCTGCGCGGCATCGAGTCGCGCGCCGCGGGGAGTCGCATTGTCGTCCGGCGCCGGCAACTCCACCTCGAAGGCGTCTGCCAGTCGCGGACGCGCCACACTGCCCCTCAATTGGCAGGCCCGCGCGCCGGCGGCACCTACGTCGAACACGATGGCCGAGCGGGTCGTACGGGTCAGCGTCAACACGAGCAAAGCTCCTACCCGGCCGTCGCCAGGTCGAACAAGGGCAGGAACAGCGACATCGCAACAAATCCGACCACCACGCCCATCAGTGCGAGCAGTAACGGCTCTGCGAGGCGGGTCAGACCCTGCAGGAGCGTCGCATTGTCCTCGTCGACCCAGCCGGAAACGAAGTCTATTGCCTCCGAAAGCCGGCCATTCTCCTCCCCCGTACGGATGGCCGACACCACGATCGGATCCGCGAGCTGCGCATCATGCAGCGCCTGCCCGACCCGACCCCCGGACGACACGGATTCCTTGACATCCTCCAGCATCCGGAGGAAGCGCGCATTTCGGACCGCCTCGCGAGACTGGTCGATGGTCTCGAGCAGGGGTACGTGCGAGCGCAGCATCGCCGCCCAGACGCGCAGCACCTTCGCGAGCGTGAGGCGCGCCAACACACGACCCACCAGCGGCAATCGCAGGAGCAGCCCGTCCAGCGCCGTTCGTGTCCGCGGCAGATGCAGTGCAAGCACCACGCCGAACCCCAGCAGCACCACGGCGGTCGCAACCGCTGGCCACCACGTTGCCAGCCAGCGTGAGAGATCAAACAGCAACAGCGTCGTGGGCGGCAAAGGGGAGTTCAGACTCAGGAACAGCGTGCGAAACCGCGGCACGACGAAGAAGAGTAGGACGAGCATCACCGCCGTCAGCATCACGCACAGCACTGCCGGATACAGGAGGGCACCAGTCAGCATGCGCCGGGCCTGCTGTTGCTGCTGCGCGAGCGCTGCCAGCCGCCCGAAGACCTTCGGCAGCGTCGCCGTGGCCTCGCCCGCCGCAACCATGCTAAGGAACACGGGGTCAAAATGGCGACGCTCGTCCGCCAACGCCGCACTCAGACTTTCACCTTCCTCGACCCGGATGCGCACCCGGTGCAGGATCGCGCGCATGAGCGGTTTGGTGGTCTGGCTCTCCGCGGCCACAAGGGCTGGCACAAGCGGGCAGCCGGCTTCCAGCAGCATTTGCAGTTGCCGCGTCAGCAGCACGGTGTCGCGCAACGTGATGCCCTGGCTCCAACGGTTCAACCAGGCCGCGGTCGCGGCCTTCGCAGCCACGACCTGCTCATCGAGGCGCAGCACGATCAGCCCGCGCTCGCGCAGCGCCGCGACCGCCTCGGTGCGGCCGCCGGCTTCAAGCCGGTCCACCACCGTGCGCCCATCGGACTGCATGGCTTCAAAGACGAACTGCATCACGAACCTCTCAGGGCGTCAACGCGGCCGTCGCCCGCAGGCGCTGCTCGGCGCGCGTCCGGCTCTCGGTCTCCGCGTGGGTCACGCGCAGCACTTCCTCCAGGGTCGAACGTTCCTCCTCGACCAGCAGCAGCCCCTCTTCCCGCAGCGGACGCCAGCCACAGCGGCGCGCCACGCTCCGAATCTGCTCCTCGTCCTCCGCGCGGTGCAGCACGTTCCGCAATTCTTCCGTCACTTCGAGAATCTCGTAGATGCCGGCTCGACCCCGAAAGCCGCTATCGTGACACTGCTTGCAGCCCTCGCCCTTGAAGAACACGCGGTTCGTGTCACCCAGCCAGCCCGCATCTTCCAGCGCGGTTTCCGGTGGGTAGTACGACGTGCGACAGTGCGGACAGATCGTCCGCGCCAGGCGCTGCGCCACCACCCCATTGAACGCCGACGCCAGCAGGTAGCGCTCGACCCCCATGTCCGCGAGCCGCACAAACGCCCCCGGTGCGTTGTTCGTATGTAGCGTGGAAAGCACCAGGTGTCCGGTGAGGGCGGCCTGCACCGCGACGCGGGCTGTCTCCGCGTCACGAATTTCGCCCACCATGATCACGTCCGGATCCTGGCGCAGAATCGAGCGCAGGGCCCGCGCAAACGTCATTCCGATGTGCTCATTCGCCTGGATCTGGTTGATCCCATCAAGTTGGTACTCGACCGGGTCTTCGATCGTCACAATGTTTCGCTCGGGCGCCGCCAGCAGATCCAGCACGGAATAGAGCGTGGTCGTCTTGCCGCTGCCCGTCGGCCCGGTCACGAGCACGATGCCGTGCGGCTTCGAGAAAATCCGTCGGAACACATCCAGCCGGTCCGGCCGCACGCCCAGTTTCTCCAGCGACACATTGAGCTTGCTCTTATCGAGAATGCGCAGGACGATCTTTTCGCCCAGCAGTGTCGGGATGGACGACACGCGCAGGTCGATCTCGCGGCCCTCGGCCACGACGTGCACCCGACCTTCCTGCGGCAGGCGGCGTTCGGCAATGTCCATCTTACCGATCACCTTCACACGCGACACGATCGCCGCATGCATGCCCTGCGGCGGCGACATCAGTTCACGCAGGTTGCCGTCGATCCGGTAGCGAATCCGCGTCATGTGCTTGAGCGGCTCGATATGGATGTCGCTGGCCCCATCACGCACAGCCGTCATAATCGCCAGATTCACCAGGTTGACGATCGGACTGCCGTCAACCATCTGGCCGATTTCGTGGGCATAGTCGTCGTCGACACTTTCCCGCTCAACGACCTTGACTTCGCTCTCTGTCAGGTTGACCAGGAACGAGTCGATGTCCACCTGCTCGCCGAGGTACTTCTCCTGGTACTCCCGGATGTTGTGTTCCAGCGCCAGCACCGGGTTGATACGACAGCCGGTCAGCGCTCCCAGCCGGTCGATCGTCGGCAGCGACTGCGGCTCAGCCATCGCGACCGTCAGGGTTTCATGGACCTTGAAGAGCGGCAGCGCTTTCAGCCGTGCGGCCTCCTCCCGGTCCAGCAGCCGGGCTACCAAGGGATCGATCAACCCATGCCGCAACTGGCAACCCTTCACCCCGAGCTGCCGTGCCAGCGCACTCAGCATGGCCTGGGGCGAGAGCACCCCCAGTTCGATCAACTGCTCGCCCAGCCGCTTGTTGTCCTTGTGCTGTGCCTCCAGGGCACGACGCAGGTCGGCCTCCGTCACGAGGCCCTCGTCCAACAGCAACTGCCCCAGCTTGTTGATCCGCTTCAACGTCATCGCTGGCAACTCCGCAGGGCGTTCTCAACGGTGTCGAACACCTCCAGCCGATTCAGAACATCTGTCAGATCAAGGGCCTCACGGCAGGATTCGCTGAGCGCGGCGAGCTTCGGGCGTAGCGGGGCGGCGTGGTTCGCGTGTCCCAGATCGAGCAGCAGCTCGATGCCGCTGCTGTCCAGGAAAGGCACGTCGGCCATATCGATTACCATACGCCGGGCCTGACAGCCATGTGTCTCGACGGCACGCCGCAGGTCAAGAGTCTCATCACCCGTCAGGGCACCATGCGGCACCAGCACCGCCACACTGCCATGCGGTTCCACCTGCACCTTCATGGCCTGCTCCCCTCCATGCGCACCTCGCCGACGGCCGCATGGTGGGTCCGCGCCCACTCGACACTCGTGAAGGCCTCGGCCAGGAGCGTGTCGAGGTCCGGCTGCCCCAAGCCACTGCCGGCGATCCCCAGCCGCACCTGTACTTGTGCGCCGGCTTCCTTCACCGACGCCGCCGCGGCCGTGACGGCACCAAGCAGTTTCTCACCGATCAGCTTGCCCAGGGCCGTGTCGAGCCGCCGCAGGAGTGCCACGAAGCGGTCATCCGCGAAGCGTCCCACCAGATCGTCACTTCGCACACGGCTCCCCAGGGCCTGTCCGGTACGTTCCAGCACGACATCACGCGCCCGCCAGCATTGGCCATCGTCGAGCCGCCGCAGGCCCTCCAGCGCCAGCACCACTACGACCACCGGTTCGTGGTTCGCATACGACTCCGCCAGGGCAGGTGCTGCCAGCTCGAAGAAATTCGTCCGCGTCAGCACCCCCGTCATGCGGTCTGTGCGCTCCGCGCGCTCCAGACGCTCTCTACACACCACCTGTTCCCACGCCAGCGACAGCACCGCCCCAAGCCCACGGCGCAGTTCCGCCTCCGCCAGCAACGCGCGACTCGCGGTCCCGATCGCAACCAGCCCCACCGTCAAGCCGTCCACCCTGACGGGCCACACCCACGCCCACGGCTCCGGTTCGCCCAAAGCCAGCCGCTCGAGCGCCGGACCCAGATCGCGGGCCCCGGCCACGAACTCACGCCCGGTGCTCGCGACGTGACCCAACAGACCCTCTGCGATGGGCACGCCCTCGGGATTCGCCAGGCGCCCGGCCTGCGTGATCGGGTGCAGTCTGCCCGCGCCGGGATCGATCCGGAAGCACCGGACCCGCACCGCCTCACAGTGCGCTCCCAACGCCTCGCGCACGATCTGGTCGAATGCCGCCCACACATCGCCCGCGGGACGCTCTTCGGTCAGCCAGTGTGCCAGCGCACTACAGACCGCATTCACTCCCCGAGCCGGTTCCGGTCCGGTTGCGGGGATGAGTGCGGGTGCTTCAGTCTGCAACGCCGCCGGCCGCACGGACGGAAGCGGCTCACTCACGGCGCCATTCTGCCAGCGCTGCAACCGCAGCACACTGACAGTTGCCACGAGTACGGCGCAGATCAGCAGAGCCGCCCACAGGAGCGGATGCACGCTCCCTGCGGTCGCCAGCACCGGGCTCGTTGCCATGATCCCCACGGGGTCAAGCATGGTCATGCTGGTACTCCGGGCTGCAGGGGAATCGAGCGGCGTAATCCGCGGGATTGGTGCGGATATAGCGCTGGAACGCGGTCACGAAGGCCTCCGCGACGCGTGCGTCGATTCGTATTCCGTAGTCGGCCCGCATGATCTCGAGGGCCTTCTCGAAAGAGAACGCACGGCGGTACGAGCGCGTCGAGGTCAGTGCGTCGAACGTGTCCACGACATGGATGATGCGTGCAATCATGGGGATCGCGTCGCCCCGCAGACCGCACGGGTAGCCGCTGCCGTCGGGGTATTCGTGGTGGTAGAGCACCCCCTCGAGCACGGCCTCGAAGCTCTCGATGGGCTTCAAAATCTCGTAGCCCATGCCCGGATGCAGCTTGATCGCCTCGAATTCCTCCGGTGTCAGCTTCCCCGGTTTGCAGAGCACTTCCTCCGGTACGCCGATCTTGCCTACGTCGTGCAGCAGGCCCGCCCACTCCGCGTTCTGCTGCTCCGCAGGCGAAAGTCCCAACTCGCACGCCGTCAGTCGCGCCAGGAATCCCAGCCGCTCCGAGTGCCCACTCGTGTAGCGGTCCTTCTTGTCGATCGCCGCGACCATCGCCCGCACGACCTCGAGCGACATCCTGCGCAACCGCGCATGCAGTTCCGTGTTGCTTACGATCTGCCCGCCGAAGCTCAGGACCGACTCGAAGAGCATCATCTCGCCGGCGTTGAATGGCGCCGCGTTCGATGCGCGAAACGCACAGACCGCCTCGACGCGCTCGTCGCTGCGCACCAGCGGCCCCACAATCACATGCCAGCGCGGAAACTCACGGACCTCCACCCGCCGTTGCGCCCGCACCTGGGCCGTCCACGCCAGCAACTCTGCAACCGGGAGCGACTTCGGCGGCGTGGCGGCCGTACCGGCCGAGCCGCGCCAGGTCCCGTCGGAGCACTCGATGCAGACGTGCTCCGCATGCAACAGCTCCGTGATGCGCTGGGTGAGCAGCCGCTCCAGCGCGGGCACTTCCGTCACATGCGCAATCTGCTGCGTAAAGTCGAAGATCAGG
Organism: Phycisphaerales bacterium; assembly: GCA_016716475.1. Taxonomy (NCBI): domain Bacteria; kingdom Pseudomonadati; phylum Planctomycetota; class Phycisphaerae; order Phycisphaerales; species Phycisphaerales bacterium. The sequence continues at coordinate 610,766 of JADJWG010000004.1, read as the reverse complement.
TTGAGCTGCTCGTAGTTCTGCAAAACCTCGTTCGCGAAGCCCGCATTCTCCGCGGCCAGTTGCCCGATCCGCTGCACCAACCGCTCAGCGGCGCTCGCGTGCGCCTCGAGGTCCGGCGCTGTCAACGTCGGGGACTCGACCGGCCGCCCTTCGACCGTCAACAGCACGGCTGGCCGGTCACCCAGCAGCGTGGGCTGCGCCGCGATGCGATAACCCTTCTGGCAGCAGCCGCCCAGCAACAGCGCCGTGTCGGGCGCCCCCTGTGCTGCGGAGCGCAGGTAAGCACAGCCGCGCTCGAGCGCGGCCTCCGGACCCGGCCCCAGGCACGCACGCCGACAATGTGCCGGCGGTTGCGGCGCGTGCGCCGCGCAGCCCACCAGGCCCACCGAAACCGTCGCTTCCGGCACCGGGGCCGACAGACCCGTCAGGAGGTCCTGCAAGAGCTGCGTATCCAATCCGGTTTGCACGCTTTCCATCACACCACTCGCGCCCCCGCACATCGTCTTCAGGCCGGCGCCGCCGTCTGCGCCTCACCCGCCAGCAGCTTCGTCACCAGTTCCGCCAGCCGCGCCGGGCTGAATGGCTTGGGCATCACTTGAACACCCCAGTTCGCCAGGCGATCCCGAATTTCTCCGTGGTCCCAGCGGTTCGTCAGCACAACCACGCCCTGCCGGACACGCTTGTCGCGCAGAGCGGCCTCGACCAACTGGAGGCCGTCCAGCCCCGGCATGTTCACGTCCGAGATCAGGATGTCGACCTCGTTCGCGCGCAGCAGTTCGAGCGCCTGCATACCGTTGCGCGCCTCAACCACCGCATGCCCCTGGCGACACAACCACATGCTCATCAGTCGCAGGATGTGCGGATCGTCTTCGGCTACCAGGATCTTGCTCATCGCACGGCCACCTCTTTCTGTTCGCGCGGCAATGGCAGCTCGAACGTGAATTTCGATCCGGCCCCCAGCACGCTCTCCAACCGGATGTCACCGCCGTGCAGGCGCGCCACCTCGCGCGCCAGGGCCAGCCCCAACCCCGTCCCGCTGATCGCCTGCACGTCATCGCTTGTCACGCGGTAGAACTTGTCGAAAACATGCGCCTGGTCAGTCGGTGCAATCCCGATCCCGTTATCCGCGACACTCAGCGCGAGGTGCCGCTCGTCGAGGTCGACGGTGACCTGCACCTGGCCGCCCGCCGGCGTGTACTTGATCGCGTTTCCGATCAGGTTGTTGAGCAGTACGCTGAGCCGCTGCTTGTCCCCGCGCACCTTCGGCAGCTTCGGCGGCAGCGCCAGCGTCAGGTCGATCCGCTTCTCGTCGGCCGCTCCCAGGTTGTCCTGCACCATCTGCCGGACCAGCCGCGCCAGGTCCACCTCGCCCACGTCCAGCCGCGCGGTACCCACCTCGAGCTGTGAGATGCTGAGGATGTTCTCCACCAGCCGCGATAGCCGCTCCGTTTCGCTGATGATGACGTTGTAGCACTCCTTGCGCGTCTGCTCGTCATCGAAGTCCGGCTGCGTGAGCGTCTCCGTGTAGGCATGGATGTTCGTCAAGGGTGTCCGCAGCTCGTGCGTAACGTGGTACAGGAAATTGTCCCGGGCCCGCTCACCCTCGCGCAACTGGCTGATATCCTCGATCGTGACCAATGCCTCGCTCCCGGCCACCTGCGGCCCCAGCGGCAGGATGCGGAAACGCAGCGTCGTCTCGGATTCGCCGGACCTGGCCGTGTGGTCCAGCACCACGCCGCTGCGCGGCCCATGTGCCACCGTGGCCACCGCCTGTACGATCGCGAGGTTGTCGATCACCTTCCGCGCTGGTGACCCGACCAGTTCATCGATCGGGCGGCCCAGCAATGCGCCCGCGGTCGCGTTCGCGAACTTGACCTCGCCCAGATCTCCCACACACAGCACACCGAACGGCAGCCGCTCGACAACCTGCCGGAAGATTGCACTCTCAAACCGCGCCGCCACATCACCGTGCGGACCGCTCGCAGTCGCCTGTTGGACCTGTTGCTGCAAAGCCAGGTGCTCCGCAATCAACGCATTCCAGCCGCGCGCCACCGGCCCCAGCGCATCGCTCAAAAGCAACGTCGTGAGACCCCGCTCCACTCCATCCGCCCGCCGTTGCAGGGTCCGCTCGATCGCCCCGATCGGCCGCAAATGCCGTCGCAGCAGCGAATAGACCAGCAGGAAGGCCAACAGTGCTGCGGTCGCAGTCCCGCTCCATGTCCACCAGAGGTGATTCTGCCACCCCAAGGGATTGCCAGCGGCGAAAACAACCTGCACTTTGCCCGCCAGCGCGCCACGCGCGTCGCGCACCGGCGCCTCTGCGGTTACGTTGTGCTGCGCACCAGCCGCTCCCGGCAGCGCTCCGACTACCGGCAGGCCCGGTGGGTAGGTTGCCCGGACACTGCCGCTGCCATCCATCCACCGCACTGCCCGCAGCCCCGGCAAGCGGTTCAGATTCTGCCAAAGAACCGCTTGGGTACCTTCGTTCTCACATCCCGCCAGCGCTAAAGCCAAGCTCTGGGCTGCGGTTTGTGCGTGGGCCTGCTCCTGGATAGCCACGCGCTGTTGCCACCCGTAGTCCGTCAGCACATAGGCGGCTGCGAAGCTACCCAGAATGGTGGCCACAAAGCACAGCCCAAGGGCCTCGGGCAGTACGCCACTCCAAAGTGCCCGAACAGCCCGCAGCGCGCGGGCCGAGATTTCCGTTGATGTCCGTGCTGCGGCCATGCGACGGTCCGTTCCGAGGAAACACTTGTCCCGGGGGTGAGCATCGGTGGTCCGAGTAGCCCCCTTGAACAGCCCTGGTCCATGGGGTCTGCGCCCATGTCCCCGTACCCCCCGCCACCCGTGGGTGCCCCATAAGGCCGGCATCCAGGCAGCAGAACCCCACCCCGGTTACGAGCAGCCAAACACACCGCGGAAATGCGGTTCCGGTGACAGGTGCGAACCTGTCAAAGCGGTAGTCCGGATAACCGCCGTCCAGACATCGGCGGCTCAGTGCGCAACCAGTTCGCCCGCAGATTCCCCGGCACTACTCCAACTCGAAATCCACGAACAACGGCAGGTGATCGCTCGCCAAGCGCGCCAGGCGCAGTCTGCTCCGCGCCGCCCACACGGGCCGAAGCGCTCCGCGGTAAAAGACCTTGTCCAACCCCGCTGCCGGAGCCGTGCTCGGAAATGTCCGGATAGCGCGCACATGACCGCCGGTGCGGTTGGTCGCGCAGGCGAACCCGGCCGCTCGAAACTGTCTCATCAGGAGCCCGCGCCAGTCATTCATATCGCCGGCGACAATGCAGGGTTGCCGGGGCTCTAGTCCCATAATATCTTTTGTTTCCAACAAACGATGAATCTGTACCCGTCTCAGCCGCGCCAACAGACTCAAGTGGACGTTGAACACCTCCACCGTGAGCTCGCCGCTCGGGTGCGGAATGTGCAGACAGGTGTGCTGGGCACCGCGGCTTTTGAAGCGCCCCACCGTCAAGTTGATGTTCCGCTGCCGGCCGATCGGGAACCGTGACAGCGTTGCGTTCCCATACCAACCCTTCTTCAGGGTCACATTCAGCCCGATAGCGTGGTGATCGTATGCAACGGCGCGGGCCAGATGGGTCGCGAGGTCCATCATGCGTGAGCGTGGGGCTTCGTGATCAACCTCCTGCAGCAAGGCCACGTCGGGACTGTAGCGACGCAGCAGGGCCACGATCCGCTCAGGGGCGAAGCGCCCATCGGTGCCGATAGCCTTGTGGATGTTGTAGGTCAGCACCCGTAGCCGCATTTGAAGTATTGTACTCGCCCGCCCCTCCGGGTGACGGACGGGAAGTTGCCGTCCTAACCGCTCATCGCCACATTTCGGACCCCGACCACTGGAAGCGGCCCCGCATTCGCCTATCATGCCCCCTTCTGCGGGGCCGCCACCGCGTGGTCTGGCGGACCGCAGCCGCGGTTGTGCTTGGAAGTGGGGTTTGCTGAGCGAAGGACAGACGTATGGCAAAGAACGCGAAACTGGTCTACTTCTTCGGTGCCGGGAAAGCAGAAGGGCATGGCGTTGATCGCCGTATCCTGGGCGGCAAGGGCGCCGGCCTGGCGGAAATGACGGCCATCGGCTTGCCGGTCCCGGCCGGCTTTACGATTGCAGTCGATGCGTGCGCTTACTACGACGCGCACGGCAAGCAGTGGCCGCCGGGACTCGAGAAGGAAGTGCGGGCCCAATTGGCCCAGCTCGAGAAAACGTGCAAGAAGAAACTGGGCGACGCTCGGAACCCGCTGCTCGTCTCGGTACGCAGCGGCGCCGCGCGTTCGATGCCGGGCATGATGGAAACCATCCTGAACCTCGGCCTCAATGACCAGAGCGTGAATGGCTTGGCCGAGGCCACGAAGAACGCGCGTTTCGCGTGGGACTCCTACCGCCGCTTCCTCCAGATGTACTCGACCACGGCCGTCGGACTCAGCAAGGACATCCTCGAAGACAAGCTGCACCACCTCAAGGAACGCGCTGGCGTGAAGTTCGACAATGAGCTCACCGTCGAGCAGCTCCAGGAGCTAAGCGCCGATTTCAAGGCATTCTTCCGCGAGCAGACTGGCCGCGATTTTCCGCAGGATCCGTGGGAACAGCTCCGCGGCGCCATCAATGCGGTCTTTCACTCGTGGAATGCCGACAAGGCCGTCACCTACCGTCGTGTCGAGAAAATCACCGACCTCACCGGCACCGGCGTCAACATTCAGCAGATGGTCTTCGGCAACATGGGGGATGACAGCGGTACGGGTGTGTGCTTCACGCGCGACCCGAGTACGGGTGCCAACGAGTTTTACGGCGACCTGCTGATCAACGCCCAGGGCGAGGATGTCGTGGCGGGGATTCGCACGCCAATCAAGCTGTCTGACCTCGGCGACAAGATGCCCGCCGTGTACGACCAGCTTTGCGCGGTCCGGGCGATTCTCGAAATCCACTACGGCGAGATGCAGGACCTCGAGTTCACCTTTGAGCGCGGCAAGCTCTACATGCTGCAGTGCCGTACCGGCAAGCGCGCCCCAGGGGCCGCATTCCGCATCGCAGTCGAGCAGGCCAGCAAGCCACTCATGACTCCGGCCGAAGCGCGCCGGCTGGTGAAGGCCGGCTTCCTGCCGAAGAAGTACGAAGCCGCCGCTTCGAAGCCCGTCATCAGCAAGGACGCCGCCCTGCTGCGCATCATCCAGGAATACGTCGAGCGACTCTTCTACCCCGTCATCAGCCCGACCGTCGGGGCGGCAGAGCTCAAGGCCCAGAAGCTCACCGAAGGCATCAACGCCGTACCCGGCGCGGCCTGCGGCAAGGTCGTGTTTTCCGCAGAAGACGCCGAGACCCTCGCCGGCCAGGGCGAAGACGTCATTCTCGTCCGCAAGGAGACCAGCCCCGAGGATGTCGGTGGCATGCAGGCCGCGAAGGGCATCCTGACGCAGACCGGCGGCAAGACCTCCCACGCCGCCGTCGTCGCGCGCGGCTGGGGGAAGTGCTGCATTGTCGGTTGCGAGGCCCTCAAGATCGATTACACCACGCGCCAGTTGGTCGTACATGGCACCACCATCCGTGAGCACGATTTCATCACGCTCGACGGTTCGGCGGGGGTGGTCTACCAGGGCCGCCTCGAACTCCAGCGGCCGCAACCGCCCGCCGAGTTCTATACCCTGCTCGGCTGGGCCGACCAGCGCCGCACGCTCAAGGTGCGCACCAACGCGGACACCCCGGAAGACTCGGCCAAGGCGATCGAGATGGGCGCCGAGGGGATCGGCCTCTGCCGCACCGAGCACATGTTCTTCGCGACGCGCGAGCGCCAGCTCGCGATCCAGGAAATGATCGTCGCTGAGAGCGAAGACACGCGCCGCAAGGCCCTGGCCAAGCTGCTCCCCTATCAGCGCGACGACTTCGTCGGCATCTTCCAGGCGATGGACGGCCGCCCGGTCACCATCCGCCTCATCGATCCGCCGTTGCACGAGTTCGTGCCCAAGACACGCGAACAGGCCGAGGACCTCGCCCGGGCCACCGGCCTTGACCCCGATGCGATCCTCGCGCGCGCGGAACAGCTCCACGAGTCGAACCCGATGCTCGGCCACCGCGGCTGCCGTCTCTGCATCACCTACCCCGAGATTCTCGAAATGCAGGTGCAGGCGATCATCGAGGCGGCTGTGCAGGTCAAGAAGAGCGGCGGCAAGGTGCAACCGGAAATCATGATCCCGCTCACGATCGACGCGAAGGAACTGCAGATCCTCACCGAGCGCACCCGCGCGGTCGCCGATGGGATCATCCGCAAGAGCGGCGCGAAGGTGGATTACCTCGTTGGCACCATGGTGGAGACGCCACGCGCCGCGCTCACCGCCGGAGCCGTGGCCGAGGTGGCCGAATTCTTCAGCTTTGGCACCAACGACCTGACGCAGATGACGATGGGGCTTTCGCGCGACGACGCCGGCCGCTTCCTGCCGGACTACTGCAACGTCGATCGCACCGGCATCTTCAAGGACGACCCGTTTGTCTCACTCGACCAGGACGGTGTCGGCAAGCTCGTTGCAATGGGCATCACCGACGGCCGCGCCGCTCGTCCGAAGCTCAAGGTCGGCATCTGCGGCGAGCATGGCGGTGATCCGCAGAGCGTGAAGTTCTGTCACCGGGTCGGCATGGACTACGTGTCCTGCTCCCCGTACCGCGTTCCGATCGCCCGCCTTGCGGCCGCACAGGCCGTCATCGAGGAATTGAGCGGAGCCAGGAAGTCCGCCGTGAAGTCAACGGCGAAGAAGCCCGCTCCGAGTGCGAAGAAGGCCAAGCCGGTCGCCAAAAAAGCCGCTGTCAAGAAGGCGGCGAAGCGGCGCTAGGTTGCACGCTGAAGTAGTTCATGGCATCCGCATGCCCGGCCGGTCCTACCGGTCGGGCATGTTCTTTGTGCAACGCTCCACACCCCCCTGCCCGGCGCCGCGCTTCTCGCTGCATACTTCGTGCGGCGTGCTGTTTATTTTCCGCCGCGCCCCTCGCCCACCCGATGCACGACCACCGTATCCGTCGCTCCAGGCACCTGGGGCTGTGTCGAGGTCACGACCACGATCAGGTCACCTGGTGCCGCCAGCCCATGCCGCAGCAGGTGGCCGTCCACTGCTTCCGCCATCTCCGCCGGATGGTCCAACGGATCCACCCGGATCGGGACGACACCAAACAACAGGTTCATCTGCCGCCACACGGCCGGATCCGACGTCAACCCGACAACCGGAATGCGCAGGCGGTGTTTCGCTACGAGCCGCACCGTGGCTCCCGTCGCACTCCACACCGCCACGAGCCGGGCACCAAGATCCCGTGCCGCGGCCACCGCTGCATGTGCGATCGCTGATGTCGGCCGATAGGTCAGGGTCAGCATCTGCTGCGTGACATGGGGTGGCCGCTTTTCCAGGTACTCCTCCGTCGCGGCAGCGATCCGGTTCATCATGTCCACGGCCGCCACCGGATGTCGGCCCACCGCCGTCTCGCCGGAGAGCATGACGGCGTCGGCCCGATCCAGGATCGCGTTGGCCACGTCCGACACTTCCGCCCGCGTCGGGAGCGGGTGATCCACCATGCTTTGCAGCATCTGCGTCGCAACGATCACCGGTACGCCGGCCTGGAGGCAGTCCGCAACGATATCCTTCTGAATCAGGGGCACCCGCCACAAGTCCGATTCCACGCCCAGATCGCCACGCGCCACCAGTACCGCATCTGTATGCGCAATCAGTTCTTCGATGTGCCAGAGCGCCTCGGTTTTCTCAATCTTGATAATGACCTGCAGGTTGCTGTCATGCTCCTTGATGATCCGCTTGAGCTCGTACAGGTCGTCCGGTTGCCGCACAAAGGACAGCGCCACGAAGTCCAGTCCGCGCTCGATGGCCCATTCCAGATCGCGCCGGTCCTTTTCGGTCAGCGCCGGGGTCGACAGCATGGTGTCCGGCAGATTGACGCCCTTCCGGCTGGAAAGCAGTCCGCCGACCTTGCACTCGCAGACCAATTCGTCCGGTGTGCGATTGACTACCAGCAGGCGTACAAGCCCGTCGTCGATAAAGATGCGCTGCCCGACCTGCACTTCGTCCACGAATGCCGGATAGGTGGTCGTCAGGCGGTCGGCACTGCACTCACCCGTGCCTCGCACGATGCGAGTCAGTTGGCCCGGTACGATTGTCACCGGGTCTCCATCGAAGCGACCCAGGCGCACTTTCGGGCCGGCCAAGTCACCGATCACCGCAATCGGCTGGTTGTGCTCCGCCGCCGCCTCACGGATCAGGTCGAGCGATCGGGCATGGCCATCGAGGTCGCCGTGGCTGAAGTTCAGCCGGCACAGATCCAGCCCGTTCGCCACCATCGCCCCCAGCGTCTCGCGTGTCGCGGACGCCGGTCCGATCGTCGCGATGATCTTCGTTTTCATGGCCAGCTTGTCGTGGTGATCCAACATCGACCCACTTCCTCACGCTGGGCCGGCAGACGGGCCTGCCCCGCCCGCGACCGGCGGCCGCCGCTCGTGCCACGTTGTCGCGCGTTCGTACAGGCGCGCCACCTGCAGAAGCCGTTCTTCTCCGAACCATCGGCCACAAAGTTGTAAGCCGACCGGCAAACCCGCCCCGGTGAATCCACAGGGAACCACCAGCGCCGGCAGACCCGCCAAGTTGGCTGGAATCGTATAGATATCCGCCAGGTACATCGCCAGCGGGTCGGACAGCTTCTCACCGAGGCGAAATGCCGCCGTCGGCGCGGCCGGCCCGGCAATCACGTCGCACTGGGTCAAGGCCTGCTCGAAATCGGCCCGAATCAACTGCCGGACCTGGAGCGCCTTTTGGTAATACGCGTCGTAGTAGCCGGCCGACAAGGCAAAGGTTCCCAGCATGATACGCCGCTTTACTTCCGGTCCGAAACCCTCGTCCCGCGACGCGCTATACAGAGCGAACAGGTCCACCGGCTGAGCCGTGCGGTGACCGTAGTGAACGCCGTCGTACCGGGCCAGGTTGCTCGAGGCCTCCGCCGTCGCCACCAGGTAGTAGGTTGCCACCGCGTACTCCGCACGGGGCAACTCTACCTCGACCAACTCCGCCCCCAGACGCTCATATTCCGCCAGGGCCGCCTCCACTGCGGCCCGCGTCTCACACTCCAACCCGGCACCGAAATAGGATCGTGGAACCCCGATCCGCAAACGTCCCAGGTTCGTCAACCGCTCGTCGCGCAGGGCGGCCACATAGTCGGGCACCGGATCCACAACACAAGTTGCATCGCGCGAATCCGCTCCCGCAATCACCCCCAGCACCGCGGCGGCATCTTCGACGCACCGTGCCAGTGGACCCACCTGGTCCAAACTCGACCCATAGGCCACCAGCCCATACCGTGATACCCGCCCATAGGTCGGCTTCACACCCACCACCCCGCAGAAGGACGCCGGCTGCCGGATCGAACCCCCTGTATCCGACCCCAACGCCACGGGCACCATGTCGGCCGCCACCGCAGCCGCCGAGCCGCCTGACGATCCACCCGGGACGTGCGCGTGGTTCCATGGGTTCCGTGTCGGATGGAACCCGCTGTTCTCCGTGGACGAGCCCATCGCAAACTCGTCCAGGTTGGTCTTCCCGACGATCACGGCCCCCGCCGTGACCAATCGGTCAATCACGGTGGCGTCATACGGCGAACGGTATTCCGCCAGCATCCGGGAACCGCAAGTCGTCCGCCCCAAGCGCGTGCAGAGATTGTCCTTGATCGCGATCGGCACGCCGGCCAACGGTCCGACCGGCTGGCCGGCGGCAACGAATTCATCCACTCGTGTGGCCTGCGCAACCGCTTCACGCTCGAATACCTGCAGGAAAGCTCCCAGTGGGTCGTCCTGCGCCGCCAGCCGCCGGAGCGCGGCTGCGCAAACATCCACCGCGCGCACGCGTCCTGTGCCAACAGCGGCAGCAATCTCTCGGGCGGTTGCGGGCACCTTCACAGTGGGGACATCCGGCGAAACGCTTTGCCCCGCCGCCTCACGGTCACCGGCCGCGAGGCGCGCGGCACGTTCGAGTGCAGTGTCGATGGAACCGGGCGCCGTTGCAAGCCCGACCGGTGCGGCCAGCCGCGGCCCCACCTCAGCTTTCGCAACCTCGACCTACGAATCACTCACCAGGTGAGCCCACCCCGCAGTGGCTTCTTCTTCCGCTTCTTCTCGGTGGCGACGGCCGCGGCGGCGGCTTCCGCCTCCGTCGGCAGCGCCTCGGCGGGAGTGTGCGCCCCTTTGATGGAAAGCGAGATGCGCCTCTGGGCCGCATCGACCCCGAGCACCTTGACCTGGATGACCTGCCCGGGCTGAACAACGTCGCCGACGGTACGGACCCGCTGCTCAGACATTTGCGAGATGTGCACGAGCCCCTCAACCCCCTCCTCCAGTTGGACGAAGCAGCCGAAGTCGGTCAAGCGCGTGACCGCGCCGCTGACGATCGTGTCATTGGGGTAGCGCTCGGTAATGCCGTTCCACGGATCCTGCGCAAGCGCCTTGAGACTCAAGCTGAGTTTGTGCTTCTCCCCGCTGACCGCAAGGACGGACACCCGGACATGGTCTCCAACCTTGAGTACATCCTTTGGATGGTGGATGCGGTGGGTCCACGTCATTTCACTGATCGGTATCAGGCCCTCGATGCCCGGCTCGATTTCCACGAAGGCGCCAAAGTCCATCAAGCGCGTGACGCGGCCTTCGACCGCCTCGCCGGTGTGATACTTCCCTTCCACGAAGGTCCACGGGTCCGCCGCCAACTGCTTCAACCCCAGCGACACGCGCTCGCGCTCGTGGTCGATCTTGAGGATCTTGACCTCGATCTCGTCCCCTTCCTTCACGACCTCCTTGGGGTCGTTGATGCGACTGTAGCTCATGTCGCTGACATGCAGCAGCCCATCGAGCCCGCCAAGATCAACGAACGCCCCGAATGGTGCGAGCCGGCGGACGATGCCGCGCCGGACCTGGCCCTCTGCCAGCGTGCCGCGCAACTGGATGCGTTCTTCCTCGCGCTGCCGCTCGAGCAACTTCCGTCGGCTGAGAACGATCCGCTTCCCGCGCCGATCCACCTCGACGACTTCGCACTCCAGCCAGCGCCCGACGAAGTGGGCAAAATCCTCGATCCGGTTCAGGTCCACGTGGCTGAGGGGCATGAAGCCGCGCAGCCCCTGCACCCGCAACTCCAGTCCGCCGATGTTGCTGCCCGTCACCCGGGCTTTCACAACATCACCCACCTTCAGCGAATCGAGCGAAGCGGCCGTCTTGGTCTCGTGGACCGAAAGCCGCATCAACCCCGATTCACGCTCCAGCCCGTGCGGCACGAGACTGACGGCCTGCCCGACAACCGGCGGCTGATCGGGGGGAAACTCGTCGATCGGTACGACCCCCTCGCTCTTGGCCCCATAATCCACATAGACATCCGGACCCTTGATACTGATGATTGTACCGTGCACGCGCTCGCCGCTTTCCGCAGGCGCTCGACGAACATGGCTGCGTGCGAGCATCGCCCGCTCGAGCTCGTCGGAGTGCATCTCGGACAGCCCCGCCTCTATTTCGCGTTGGAGCTGCGCATCGTCAAAGTCGTGGGGGGTCGTCGACACGGCATCACCATTACAGTTGCAAGCCCGCCGGATTTTGAAGCGTGTATCGTACCATGGTCGGGCGCGAAAACAACACGAATTGTCAGCCCGCGACCCGAGTCCGGCACGCCATTCCGGAAAGCCGGTACGCCACGAGCCAAGGCCAACCACCCCACACGCGCCTGACATAGACCGCCGGCGCACCCTCGTGGCGGCCAGCCATAACCGCTCCGCAACACAAAACCGGACCTTGCTGACAAAATCTGTGGGGAACCCCACACCCCGATTACACCTCAGCGCCCTCACAGAGCCGGGGCCAGGTCGACCGCACTGCCGGTCGCCTGGCCCCGTAAAGCCCTGTCGATCACAGCAACCCGCAACTACGGGATGACGATCGAATCCGTACCGGTCCACGGTCCACGCAGGTTCGCCGGCGCTGAGCCAAGCATCGAGTTCGGCAGCGTCCAGTTCGTCTGCTGGGTGTAGATGTTGTCGTAGTTCACACCCACGATCGGCCGACGCTCGAAATCGACGTGGCCGTCGTTGAACAGGATATTCTGGCCTTCACCCGAGTGGTTCCGGCTGTTGAAGTTGCGCCACTTGTCGTTGCCCGCGCGGAGAATGTCCGCTGCGTTGTTGGCGACACCCGTCAGCACGATGTTGCCGGGGTTGGCCGGGTACAGCGTGCCGCCCACGAGCTGGTCGGGCACGATCGGCGTGTTGCCGTCGGTCGCCGAAGCCGCGGCCTCGAAGAACGGACCCTTGTCTGCCATCAGCGCCATGCGCGGGTCCAGGTTCTCATTCGGACGCGCACGCGGGCCGAACGGAATCTGGTAGCCGTAGCTCAGGTTCGGGTAACCCTTGAAGTCGAAACGGTTGACGCCCGGCTGGGCGGCCGTCTCGCTGGTACCCGTGCCGTTGCGCAGGTCGTCTTCGGTGTCGCCCGAGCTCGGGCAGAGGAACTGCTTGGCGGTCGTCGTGCCTTCGGTGACCAGAATGAAGAGCGAACGGCTCACGCTGACGTTGGTCGGCGTGGTGTTCGTCGACTGGGTCGTCAGGGTCCGGCCCATCTGGTTGACGAAGTTTACGAGGTTCGTGTTGTTCGTCCCGCCGCCGCCGCCCTCACGGAACGGGGCCGTCGGGTAGAAGTCCGAGTTGTCGTTCGAGTAAACCTTCATGCCCTGCCCGATACCGCGCAGGTTCGCCGCGCAGACCGCACGCTTCGTGATTTCACGGGCGCGGGCCAAGCTGGGCAGCAGGATGGAGATCAGCAGTGCGATGATCGCCACCACCACCAGCAGCTCAATCAGTGTAAAACCTTTCTTCCGAGTCACAGAGAACCTCCTGCATTAGCTTCCCATGAACCACTTCCCGATCAGCGTTGCTCGCACCGTTGGCGAGGATTTCGGCTGCAAGGGACAATCGTTGAACGGATATATGGCGGACTTCTCCAAACTTCCCGCCACCGGCCTGAAACGGCTCAGGCCTGACAGCGCAGCCACACCGATCACCGCATCTTCGCCGCCGGTCCACCAAGGATCGACAACGCCTGCAACCCCATGGGAATGGGCCGCGATGCGGATGGAAACACGAGTTTGATGGACCGACCGAAGGCCGGACCCAGAGCGCAAACTGAGCCGGTAGCGAAAAACCCTTCGCTTGCAGCGAGAAACGCTCTGTCTGGCGGGAACGAATGCGGTTGGATGATGAACGAGGGCGATGACAATCGATCAATGGATCAGGATGATCATGTATGATAGCTTAGTTCGATCTATCTATGTCCCTCATTCATTCCCGTCCAACATGAAATATATCACCAGCCGGGGGCGTGTCAATGTAAATTGCAGTTTATGATCTGTTTTGAGCAGTGAGTATCAGAGTTTTTATTCATCAAGAAACGGGAGACGGCACACGCAGCCGCTCGATCCCGTGCAGCGTCGCCCGCCCCACCTCGCGCGCCCCGGCATCTTCCAGGTAGCCCACCGTAATCGCTCCCGGATACTTCAAACGTTGTCGTTCCGCTCGTAAAATACTCAGGCCAACCGTGTCCAGTGCCACTGGGTCGCTACTGAATAATAGCGCTCCATATGCAGAAACATCCACTTTTCGCGCTTCTGGTCCTTGGGCGTAAACAACCCGCAGGGCGTTACCGACATTCAACCGCAGCCGCCCGGCAACCGCCCCTGATCCTACAATCTGACCTACGTATGGGGCGCAACCGTTCCCGTGATAGCGCGCCGGGCGCCGCACCACCGCGTGTGAGACATTCTTGAGCGCCCCTGACATGCCCGCCAGACGGTGCGTCTTCAACAACGGCACATTGATCAAGGCATCGCATTCCTGGAGGTACGCCGCCAGCGGCTCGTCCTCTCCATCCAGTTGCAGCGACTCCGACCACCCATCCGCCGCGGCCCGCACTCCCAGCGCGCGGAGCGCAGCGCCCGGTAGCTCCGCCGCCACGATTTCACGACGCTCAAACCCGGCCGCTTCGAGCGAATCGACCAGCGCAGTGGCCACCACCTCGTTCGTTGCCAGGGCGGCCGCCCCCACGCGGTTGAACTTCAGCAGGATACGGCGCGCATTGCCGAGCACCTGGCGCCATGCCGACGCCGCGTCGGCAACCCCTACGAACACGTTCAGTCCCAGTTCGAGCATTTCGCGCACCACGGGCTCCTGGAGTTCGCCCGCATGCACCACACGCGCCTCGCGACATTCGACGACCCGGGCTCGTTCCGGCTCGGCCGCCCACCACCAGGGTCGCTCCATCGGCACGCCGTCGAGCCCCGTCATCCGTACCGCGGCCCCCAACGGACCCGCCGCCCAGCCGGCTGCCAGACCGGCGGAAACTCGCAGCAACTCTCGCCTTGTCAACGGGTTACGGAATGTGGGCACAGGTTTGACCGGTCGACCTACCATCCCTTACTCTATCGCGAGATTCGTCCCTGCGCTCAAGCGAGAACTTCCCCATGCCTACGCTCGACGATCGGTTTCAACGCCACCAGCGACAGCTAAGCACCCACGGGCAAGAGCACCTGCTGGCCTTCTGGCCGACGCTGAAAGAATCGCAGCGCGTGCAGTTGCTTGACGACCTGGAAGCGCTCGACCTTGAGCTGTGCCGCACGTTGATTGACACCCACGTGCGCAATCGGCCCGCCATCCATCTACCGACGCAGATCGAACCTCCGCCGAGTTACCCGGTCGTACCCACCGCAGATCTCGTCGGGCTCTATGACCGCGCTCGAGCCAAAGGTGAGGAAGCCATTGCTACGGGCCGCGTCGCGGCCTTCACTGTCGCGGGCGGCCAGGGCACGCGGCTCGGCTTCGACGGCCCCAAGGGCGCGTTCCCGACTACACCCATTCGCAACGCGCCACTCTTCCAGGTGTTCGCCGAGGGCTTGCTGGGCATTGAGCGGCGCTACGGCCGCCGCCCGCGCTGGTACATCATGACCAGTCCGGCCAATCACACCGACACGGTCGCGTTCTTCGAGCAGCACCGCTACTTTGGCCTCTCCTCCTACGACGTGATGTTCTTCCAGCAGGGTCAGATGCCGGCATTCCTGCCGGATGGGCGCATAGCGCTCGCGGAGCGCCACCGGGTGGCGCTTTCGCCCGATGGTCACGGCGGCAGCTTGCGCGCGCTCGCCGAACGCGGGGCGCTGGCTGACATGCGAGCGCGCGGCATCGAGTTCATCAGTTACTTTCAGGTGGACAACCCGCTGGTACGCGTGATCGACCCGCTGTTCGTCGGACTGCACATCGACACGGGGTCAGAGATGTCGAGCAAGGCGATTGCCAAGGCCTTCGATACCGAGCGGGTCGGAAACTTCTGCCTCGTCGATGGACGCATCACCGTCATCGAGTACAGTGATCTGCCCGAAGAGCTCGCAACTGCGCGCAATACGGACGGCTCACGCCGCTTCGACGCCGGCAGTATCGCCATCCACATCCTCAGTCGAACTTTCGTCGAGCGTCTGACCGCCCCGGGCGCAACGGTCCAACTGCCCTGGCACCGCGCCGAGAAGAAGGTGCCGACGATTGATGCCGAAGGGCATCCTGTTCAGCCGGCGGAACCGAATGCGATCAAGCTCGAAATGTTCGTGTTCGACGCGATCCCGCTGGCCGCACAGCCACTCGTGCTTTACACGGCGCGTGCGGAGGAATTCAGCCCGGTGAAGAATGCCGAGGGTATCGACTCCGCCGTCACGGCACGCCGCGATCAGATCCGCCGCGCCGCGGCGTGGCTGTCGGCCGCCGGGGTAACCGTTCCGCGCGATGCCGCCGGCGAGCCGGCCATGCCGCTGGAGATCAGCACCCAACGGGCCCTGGACGCGGAAGATCTACGGGCCGTCCTGCGAACGCCCCCCCGGCTGCTGCCCGGGATGCCGTGGCTGCTGGACTGAGCGCGACAACCCACGCGATCAGGCCATCACCGGCGCGCGGCGACCAACCGCCCGCACAATCGCCCCCGCGATCTGTTCCAGAGGCGCGACGAGATCGGACAGGCCCTCTTCCGCCGGACCGCGTGGCATACCGTACACCACGCACGTGGCCTCATCCTGGGTGATGACCGCGCCGCCGGCCGCCTTGACCTGCCGGCAACCCGCCAGTCCGTCGTGTCCCATGCCTGTCAGGATCACCGCCAGCGCCCCACTGCCATAACATTGCGCCACGGAGCGCAGGAGGTAATCCACGCCCGGCCTGACACTGTGCTCAGCCGGGTCATCTGTGACCCGGATGCGGCCGCGCGCCCCGGACCGTTCGACACGCATCTGCCGCCCGCCCGGCGCGATGAGGATCGTCCCGGGCTCGACCGGTTCACCATCCACGGCCTCGCGTACGGTAAGTGGGCACTTGCGCCCGAGACTCGTCGCCAGCGACGCCGTGAACAACGGCGGCATGTGCTGGGCCACGAGCACCGGGACCGCCAGGTCGGCCGGCAACCCCGGCACCAGGCGTGCCAGGGCATCGGGTCCGCCGGTCGATACACCAATGGCGACGACCGCCGGGCGCGCCATCGCCGGTCGGCTCGCAGTCGCCCGCGCTACCGCCGGACGCGGTGCGCTTGGCACCGCGCCCCCCGGCCGCAACCCCAACCGTCGCCGTGCGAATGCCTCGATCCGCGCGGAGAGTTCCTCCTTCAACTGCGCCCGGTTCTGTGCCAGCGTCCCGCCGCTCGGCTTCAGCACGAAGTCGAACGCCCCCGCGCGCAGCGCCGCGACGGTCGCCTCGGCCCCCGCCTGGGTCAGCGCACTCAGCATGATGGCGCCACAGCGCAGCCCTTGCGCCCGCAGCCCGCGTAATACGCCGAGGCCATCCAACTCCGGCATTTCCAGGTCCAGCGTCAGCAGGTCCGGCTGCAACGCCGCACATTGCTCCAGCGCGATACGTCCGTTCGCCGCGGAACCGACCACCTCCACGCCGGGTAGTGTCCCCAGCAGATCCACGAGCATGCGGCGGAACAGCGTGGCATCATCCACGACGAGTACGCGCAACCGGCGCTGCGACATCTCACACCTCTGTTCAAACCGGACTCGCGACACGCCGTGCCGCATCCTGAGCCCGTGCGAGGATGCGACCCGCGACCTGCCGACGCCCGCAGTGGCCGGCTGCCAGCGCGCTGTGGTCGCAGATCGGCGCACCCCCGAAAGAGAGAGCGCCTTATCTCTGTCCATCGGCCCACTGCGACCGGTCGTGTAGTCCCGTGCGCGACTCCTTTCCTTTTCTTAATTCCAGGCCAGCGCGCATCATGCGCCGCAGCGCGCGGCGGCCTCTTGAGCCACGGTGTCACGTTGTAGTGGCTACCCACATGCCCCGCTCCAATTGGGGGAGCGTCCGGGAGTAGGGCGTTCTTCAATGGATACGCGCCACTCCCACCAAGTCGCCCGGCCTGGGATGGGCGGGCCGGGATCACGGCCTGGGTTTATTCATTCTCGGACGCTGCACCACATGCTCACGCAGCCCGGAAGTGTGGTCGATATCCGTAGAATGCGGAGGGCGTTACTCCGCAATAGGTGGTCCATGCCCGCCACAACGAACTCAACCGGGGAGTGTTCGGATGCGTGAACGCATTCTCGTGGTCGACGGGCAGCCGGACGATGTGCGGATCCTGCACACCCTGCTCAACCCGCACTACGAACTTGCCACCGCCGCCAACAGCCGCGCGTGCCAGGACACCATGAAGGTCTTCGGGCCCGATCTCGTGCTGCTCGACGTGTGCCTGCCGGACCAGGACGGATACGAGACCTGCGCGGAGATCAAGGGCCAGCCCGGCGGGGAGCTCACCCAGGTCATTCTGCTCGCCGCGGCTGCCACGACTGCGGATCGGGTGCGCGGCTACGCAGCCGGCGCTGATGATTTCCTCACCAAGCCCTTTGACCGCGACGAGATGCTCGCGAAGGTGCGCGTGCAGTTCCGTCTGCGTCACACGCTGCTCGAACTCGCCCGGACACGCGGGCAACTCGCCAAGCAGAACAGTACCCTGGAGCGCGAGGTCCGGAACCGCACCGCGGAGGTTATCGCCGTACGCGACGTGACGGTCTTCGCACTGGCGAAGCTGGCGGAATCA
The DNA here is from genome assembly GCA_016716475.1 of Phycisphaerales bacterium. Taxonomy (NCBI): domain Bacteria; kingdom Pseudomonadati; phylum Planctomycetota; class Phycisphaerae; order Phycisphaerales; species Phycisphaerales bacterium. The sequence continues at coordinate 592,635 of JADJWG010000004.1, read as the reverse complement.
CGCGACCCCGAGACGGGCGAGCACCTCGAGCGGCTGCGGGCGTACGCCCAGCGGCTGGCGGAGGAGCTAACCCACGATTCGCCTTACGCGGCCCGTATCCACGCCGCCTTTCTCGAGGACCTGTGGCGCTCCAGCCCGCTGCACGACATCGGCAAAGTTGGGGTACCCGATGTCATCCTGTTGAAACCCGATCGCCTGACGGAGGGCGAGTTCCGCATCATGCAGCGCCACGCCGAAATCGGCGCCGCGGCCCTGCGCAGCGCATGTGGCCACACGACCGGTGGCAGTTTTCTCGCCATGGCGGCTGACATCGCCGCTGCCCATCACGAGTGGTGGGATGGCTCCGGCTATCCACGCGGGCTGATGGGAGAAGACATTCCCCTCGCAGCCCGCATCGTCGCGGTGGCGGACGTATACGATGCACTCACGTCGGTCCGGGTCTACAAGGGCGCTTGCGATCCGCTGGTGGCCCGAGCCATGATCGAAGCCGAAACGGGCACGCACTTTGATCCTGAGATCATCAAGGCGTTCCGCCGCTGCGGAGACGACTTCCAGCAAATCACCGCGCGGTCCGGCAGCGCGCGCCGCGCCGCCGTGCCGGTCGGTGCGGCCTGAGTGCGGGCCGACCTCAGTGCGTTTCGGTATGCCCCTTCATCGGCAGCGCCCGGGCCGCATCACTGACTGCGCCGATTCGCACCGCATAACTGGTCCGGCGGGTAATGTCCTCGTCCGTCACAAAGTGCACATCCAGCAGCCCATCGGTGCGGTAGCCCGTCCGGAGGTAGTTCATCTCGCTCAGGCACAGACTCCAGCCCTCCAGCCAGCGCTCCAGCTCGGTGCGCTGTTCCCCGGTGCCGCGGAAGTGGATGAGCACGTCGATGTCGCTCGCGGGCCCGGCGGTCGCATTCTTCACGCTGCCGAAGACGTAGAAGCCCGCAACGCCGAACGCCGCCGGATCGAGTTGGGCCGCGACGCGCTCCGCCATGCGCAGGCGCCAGCGCCAGTCCTGCTCGCGCTTCGTGATGTCAACCGGCAGGGCCTGATCGGTCGTCGTGAACGCGGCGCTGGGGGGACCCAGTAGCGCGACGGCCTGATCGTCCTCGGCATTCATCAGCACATGCAGCGCCTGGCCGTCGGCGGCGTGTGCAACGTCGATCACATGGAGGACGTCGGCCAGATCGGCGTACTCCGGCGCGAGGTCGGTCAGCACGTTGGGGGCCTCGAGCAGGAAGCGCTCCTGAAACAGTACGTCGGGCTCATCCGGATAGAGTGGCAGGTACCGGATCGACGACTCCACCAGGTCCTGGAAGAAGTGCGTACCGAAGGAAAGGTCCGGCGTGTAGTCCCCCTGCCTGCGTGCGATCTCGACCAGCAGCGCGGTGTTGTTGATATCCGAGTACGTGACGTGAACGCCCAGCTTGATGTCACCCCGGCTGCCCCAGCGCCCCGGCCCCATCAGAATGAAGCGCCGCTTGGGCAGGAGCTTGTTGAGGCGCCCCACCGCCCGCCCGACGCGCACCAGTTCCTCGTGGCTGCCGAGTTCCGTGTACCGCTGCGGGTCCACGTACACGATGTGCGTGATGGTCGGCACGCGGCCGTTCGATACATACCGGTTCGCAGAGAAGATCACGCGCTCCGGTGCCAGGTCATGCGGAATCTGCGCCGGAGCCGCATCGCGGGTCTGCGTCTGCGCGCGACACTGGAGGAGGTAGAGCCAGCGCCCATCCGACGCAAACTCGATGTCCACCGGGGCCTGCACCTTGTCCTCGAGCAGCTTCAGCAGGGTCTGCATTTGGTGTATGAATGGCGTGCGCGTCAGCAGGCCCTCGAAACTCACCACCAGGTCGTCGCGCTCGAAGTCGACCTGCCCGACCAGCGGCGGACGCAGCCGACCATGCTCACACACGGACACGATCTGCTCGAGATTCGGGTACGCGTCGCCGAACTCGCGGAGCAGGGCCTCGACTTCAACCGTTTCGAACTGGCCGGTCTCCAGGTTGAGCATGTCCAGCGAGCGCGGCGCATACCGCACGCACTCCTCCACGGTCGCATTCACCCGCAAGCCCGGCTGTCCTGGAGAGATGAGCACCGGGTAGTCGTCCCCGACGCGATCCACGGCGCGCGTCCCCAGGCCGGGCACGAGCCGCAGTAGCCCGTCCTCGCGCTTGATACGCGGGGACCAGCGAAACTCGTTCCGACTGAAGGCGACCCCGGCGAAGGCGGGCGCGTAGTAACGCCCGATCCGCGTGCCCACCACTTCCTGGATCATCACCCCCATGCCTTCCTGGAAGTCGAGCAGGTTGCGCTCCGCCCGGTACTGGATCGGATCGGGGCTGAAGACCGACGCGTAGATTTCCGAGATGGCATCCAGGAGCTTCGCCAACCGCTGCCGCTTGGTCCCCTGGTTCGCCAGGAACAGACTCTTGTACTTTCCGGAGAACGCCGCGCCGAAGCGGTCCTCCAGCAGACTCGAACTGCGGACGATCAGCGGCTGCTCACCGAAGTCGTCCAGGGCCATCGAAAGTCCCTTGACGATGTCCGCCGGGAACTGGGAGTGCTTGAAGATCTGCACGATATCCGGGTACTCCTGCCGGATCTCGTCAATGTCCTTGTATTTCTGCGTGAAGACGTCTTCCAGGTGGTTGCAGTAAATGAAGTCATGCAGCCCGTCAGAGGTCACAAACCACGTCTTCGGTGTACGGATGTTCTCGAACAGGTCCCCGTCGTGCCGGTGGTACTTGACGATCTGACCCGCGAGAAACATGCCCGCGCTCTTCCCGCCGATCTTCCCGTGCCCGCGCGCGGGGTAGATCATCCGGTGCGTCAGATCGTGAAAGTCGTTGATGTCGACGTAGTTCTTCGCAACGTTGATGTACTCGAGCTGATCCGTCAGGAAACGCCGAATCAGCGATACGCGCAGCCCCTTCCGCGTCGAGATCGACAGCTCGACCTCACCCTGCGTCGCGTGGTGGTAACGGTGAATCGCGTCGGCGACTTCCGACAGCGAGGTGTAGTGATTCTCCAGCGCGTTGACCAGGAAACTGGCCCGATCCTGCTTGATCCACTTCTGGATGCAGTTGACGATCTCCTCGTCACTGAGGTGCTGCCCGGCGATGCGGAAGGTCTCGTCCACGAGCGAATCCGGCGTGACCTCTGTAACCACCCGCGCCTGGTTACTCTCCATCAGCAGGTCCTGCTGATCGTGGCGGCCCCGCAGGCCGAAGTGCCGCAGCAGCACATCGGCTTCCTTGACACCGGCCCAGCACAGGTGGTTGATCATCTTCCGCGCGACCCGCAGCAGCAGACTCTGGTCCGTCCGCCGCAGCAGGTCCAGGATCACCGTCCAATCCCTCAGCTTGTGCTTCTCAAGCTTTTGCTGCGCGGCCTTCCAGTCGCGCATCGCTTCCATCAGGTGCCGGTGTGTGATGCAATTGCCGAGCCGGTCCGCGATGATGTCGATGAGCTTGCGTTCCTCCTTCAGGAACGGGCCCTCGTCCGCCTGCGGCATCTCCTCGATGTAGAACACCTCGATCGTCCCGACCGCCTCCCCCTGCACCCGCAGCACCGCCCGCTGCACCCACGGCGTCTGCTCGAAACGCTGCGACTTCCACGCCCGCCCGTCGAAGATGATCCGTGCGCAACAGATGCTCGGGTACTGCCAGCCCGCCGGGAGCGCATCGATCACGCCCTGGAACACCCGGTCCACCGGAATGTCCCCGTTGGTCGCCAACTCCTCCACCGTGTAAAGGCAGCTCAACTCCTTCGCCCGCTCCTGCAGGTCACGCAGGATGGCATCCACCGCCCCCCCGCGCTCGAGCTCGTGCTCCAGCTCGGTCGGCGCGTGCAGGATCACTCCGTGCCCGCAGCGGCCATCCACCTTCACCGTCAACGGAGCCCGCACCCGCACGTGCCGTACAAACTTCCCTTCCGCCAGCGCTGCCTGCCCCCGCAGCCAATCCCAGTCGATCCGATGCGGCCCGCTGTGGTGCAGCGTGAAATACAGCACCTGGAAACTCGTCATGTTGTGGAAGAAATGGGTGCCCTGGCTCGGCTCTACGTTCATGTCCGGCAGGGTCGTCTCCACGATCACCCGCGCCGCCGAGATCTGCGGCCACGTCACCGGGATCCCCAACCACGGATCGCTGCTGCCCCAGCGCCCGAAGCCGATCAACACATAGGGCCGGTTCACTGCCGCCAGGGTCCGGTTGATCGTATCCAGCTCCACGGCGATGTCACGGGTGTGCCGCGTGTCGAAGGTATCGGGGTTGACGTAAACGATGTCCGACAAGTCATCGTACATCCCATTGCCGAGTACCGTCTCCGAAGCCAGCAGCGCGTGCGGGGCGACCTGCTCCGCGGCCGACACCTCGACAAACGCCTCGGATACCAGCAGCGGACGCAACTGCAACACCCCGACCCGCGCCGGTGTTCCCGTCTTGCGGTCGAGCACCACCGCGAACTCGATCTCGACGTCGCTGTCCAGCGCCTTGCGGCACACCTGCGCAAGCCGCTCCAGCACCGGGTTGAGCGGCACATCCTCGAGGTCCAGCACCGGTGCGAAGGTCAGCACGCGCGGTCCCGGACTCCCTGTGCCGATGGTCAACCGGTCGGACTCCGCGTCGTACGTCGAGGCGACGTACTTGAGTGACGCATCCACCTCCGCATCGTGCAGATCCCCCTCGACGAGGTACTCCGTCTCGGCCACGGGATCGTAAGGCGGTGTCCCCATGTTCACCGCCCAGAACCGTGTCTGGCTGTTGTGCAGCAAGTCGCGCAGCGAGGCATACGGCGGTACGCTTCGCGGCCGGGCCGGGGAATAGGACCAGGTCACGCCGCCATCCACGATCGTCTTTCCCAGCCCGAGCGCCAGGTTCACCACACCGTCGCCCGGCTGGCCACCCGGCCGGGGGTAGAAGTTGTAGGTCCGCAAGACCCCCGAGATCGTCGGGTAGAAGCGTTCGTTGATCCGCTGCCCCACGATCTCCTGGATGATCACCGCCATGCGCTCATCTTCGGGCCGCTTGCCGATCGCCCGCAGATAGCTCTTGGCATCACGGAAGAACGTGGAGGCGTAGACGAACTTGATCGCCTCCGCCAGCCGCCGGAAACGCGTGTCCGCATCCGGCTGGTGGTTCGGAATCATCTTCGTGGCGTACGTGCCCGCGAAGGGGTGCGCCAGCGCATCTTCGAGCATGCTCGACGAGCGCACCGCCAGCGGCTCCGTCACATGGGTCACCAGGTTGAGCAGATCTCCCACGATGGCCGGTGGCAATTCCGCCTTCAGGAACGCGTGCGCAATACGTTCGTCCGGCAAGTCGGACTGCGCAATCTCAAAGAGATCGTTCTGCGCCATGAAGTGGTCGAACACGTCCGTCGCGATCACCGTCAGCCGCGGCACGCACACGGTCACGTTGGGGACGTTAGCCAGCGGAAACTCCGCCGCCAGGACGCGCTTGAGCGTCGCGAGTCCATGGGCCTTGCCGCCCAGTTGGCCGTTCCCGAGCACAGCAAAACGGTCGTCCACAGGCAGCGGCCGGGGGCCGGGGGCGGCGGGGGCGGGCGTCGATTCGGGCATGCGGTGCTCGAAGAGGGTTGGGCGGCCGGGGTGGCCGCGGTCTGCTGGTTCACCTGGGACCGATTATACGGTCCGCACCGCCGGACACACCTGCGGGTGCGCCGCTCAATTGACAAAGGGGTCCGGTATCGGGTAATTTCGCGGTGGCAGTCAACCAATTGCGGCGTGGGAGCATTCGTCGCGCATGTCAGCCCGTTCGCCAGACTCTTCCGCCTCCTCCGAACCCGAGCTAATCCTCTGTCCCCGAACGTGGGAGGCCGTGGCGCGCCGGCACGACGCGGAACGCCGCAGACCACCCGCACGGGAAAGGGAGTCCTCATGAGTCACAAGCCGTTCAACGCCTTCCAGATGGCCCAGACCCAATTCGATAAGGTGGCCAACACCCTTGGGTTGGATGAGGCGGCCAAAGAGCTGCTGCGTCAGCCGATGCGCGAATACCACTTCAGTCTGCCGATCCGCATGGACGACGGCACATTCAAGGTGTTCCGCGGCTTCCGTGTACAGCACAATGACGCCCGCGGCCCCGGCAAGGGTGGGGTGCGGTTCCACCCCCAGGAGACGGTGGACACGGTACGCGCCCTCGCCATGTGGATGACATGGAAATGCGCGGTGGTGAACATTCCCTTGGGCGGCAGCAAGGGCGGCGTGATCTGCTCGCCTCATAGTCTTTCGCAACGTGAGCAGGAGCAGCTCTGTCGTGCCTGGGTTCGCCAGGTGGCCCGCAACGTCGGGCCAGTGCAGGACGTGCCCGCCCCCGACGTCATGACCAACTCGCAGCACATGCTCTGGATGCTGGACGAGTTTGAGCACATCCACGGCGGCAAGTATCCCGGCTTCATCACCGGTAAACCCGTCGGCATGGGCGGCTCGCTCGGCCGGACCGAGGCCACCGGCTTCGGCGTGATCTTCACGGTGCGCGAGGCGCTCAAGGAGCTCGGCGCCAACGCCGTTGAGACCCGCGCCGCGGTGCAGGGCTTCGGCAATGTGGCCCAGTACGCGATCGAACTTTACCAGCAACTCGGCGGCACGGTCCTGTGCGTCTCGTGCTGGGACGAGGCCGACCAGACCGCCTACACCTACCTCCGCAAGAGCGGCATCGATCTTCAAGAGCTCCGCCGCATCACCGACCGCTTCGGCACGATCCAGAAGGACAAGGCCGTGCAACTCGGCTACGAGCGCCTCCCCGGCGACGCCTGGATCGAGCAGGATGTCGACCTGCTCATCCCCGCCGCGCTCGAAAACTCCGTCACCGGCGACAACGTCGGCCGCATCTCGAAGCGCGTCCGCCTTGTGGCCGAGGGTGCCAACGGTCCGACTACCCCCGAGGCCGATCACGTCTTGCAGGAACGCGGGATCTTCGTCATTCCCGATTTCCTCGCCAACGCCGGCGGCGTCACCTGCAGCTACCTCGAGCAGGTGCAGAGCAACATGAACTACTTCTGGGAGAAGGACGAAGTGCTCGGCAAGCTGGACGTGATGATGACCTCCGCCTTCATCGCCGTCAGCGAGCGCGCCCGCAAGCGCAAGCTCTACATGCGCGACGCCGCCTACGAAATCGCCATCGCCCGCGTTGCCCAGGCCTGCAAGGATCGCGGCTGGGTGTAAGCCGTAAATCGGGAGAGGATCCCGGCGTGCTCGCGCTGCGCTCGAAGGCCGGGCACGTCTTGGATTTCCAGCACGCCCGGATTATCGGTACTTGCCGTTGGGTGCTGCGCCCGCGGCCCACCGTTGCATCCCCCGCGCGTGTTCGTTAAGCTGCAACCTGCTTCATTTCGGGCCGTATCTCGCACGCCGGCGCAGCCGGACTTTCACATCCAAGGAGGAGAAATCGCCATGCAGCGCACGCACTGTCTACTCGGAATCCTCGCTCTCGCGGGCACCACCGCGTCGATCACCATGGCACAGGGCCGGCTGCTCGCCGTCGAAAGCAGCCGCAATCTGTACGAAATCAACATGGCGACCGGTGAAAAAACCTTCCTCGTGCAGGTCAGCGCGAATGCGAGCACCACGGCCGGCCTGGCCTATGACCGTGTCAACAATACCGTCTACCTGACATCCACCGGGAACGATTCGCTCTACACGCTCGACATCGAAACGGGGGTCGCCACCCTGGTCGGCTTCTACGGGGATGCGGCCGTGGTCATGCATGGCCTCGAGTACGACGACAGCACCAACACGCTGTACGGCGTCTCGTCACACAACAATGGGCTCTATCGCATCAACCCCGCTTCAGGCGCCGCCGTGCTCATCGGCACCTCCGGGCTGAGTTCGTTCACGAACCTCGGCTATCACTCCGCCACGAACGTGATGTACGCCACCAACAGCGGCACGGACAGCTTCTACCGGATGAACCGCGGTGACGGCACAGTGCAGTTCATCGGGACACTGAACGGGCCGACGAACCCGAACGGGCTGGCTTATAACTGGGATGATGGTCAGCTCTACCTCATCGACAATACGACGGACAACCTGTATACGATCGACCTTGGCACCGGGGCCGCCAACCTGATCGGCTCAACGGGCTCCGGCAACCTCCTCGGTCTCGTGTACATCCCCGAGCCCGCGACCTGCGCGGCCTTCATGCTCGGCGTGGCGCTGCTCGTTCCGCGCCGCCGCGCTTAGTGCGCCGCGCACCGCAACGTGCGCCGGCCCGTACCACCCGCGGGGCAGTGCGGGCCGGCGACGTGATTGCCGCCGGGCACATCAGCGCTGCTTCTGACGCCGCGCCAGGGCCACCAGTTTGTCCGGATCGTCCAGCACACCGGCCGAAGCCGGCGGCAGATTTCGGTACCAGAACCAGTACACCCCAAGGCCCGCCGCCGCGAACACGACCAACGTTCCACGGAACATGCTCCAACTGTGGATGATCGCCAGCATTGGCAACAGGAACAGGGTGATGTGGAAGGTCACCACAAACGGCAGCGCCAGCAGGTCGTTTCGGTGTTCTTGCGTCATCGCTGCCCGTGCTTCGGCCGAAAGTGACTGTCGCAAGGGCCGCCACCACCCGAAGGGGCGCGTCATCCGGTAGAAGCGCTCCAGCTCCACCCGCGGTGTCGGCGGCCAGAGGAAGGTGCCGAGGAGCGCGCCGACGGTGCCGACCGTTGTGAGATAGACGAAACCCACCAGCTCGCCCGGCACGTCCGCGAGGAAAGCCGTGTTCAGCCACCGCAGCGGGTCAAACAATGCCGGCCACGCGGATGGAATCTGGAGGCGGAAGATTGCCTCCACCCAGGTGTGCAGCCCATTCGCGGGGAAAAAGTCGCGCGAGATCTTGTCCGCCAACGCACCGCCCATGCCGAAAAGCGTTCCCAGCACAACGCCTTCGGCATTGAAGCGCCACCAGTAGTACTTGAGCAGACTCGGCACAAGCAAGCCGGCACCAAGCCCCATCGTGATCCAAACCCAGATGTCGTTGATGCTCGTCGTGCCGTACCCCAGTACGAAACCCAGTACCACCACGATCAGGATGTACGTGTACGTGACGCTCAGCAACTCCCACTGCCGCGCGCCTGGCCGCCAGTAACGCTGGTACAGATCGCGCGTCACATAGGCAGCCGCGCTGTTCACGCTCGTATCGAAGGTCGACATGACGGCCGCGAGCAGCGCGACCAGCAGCAGGCCGCGCAGACCGATGGGTATGTCAAATAGAATCACGGCCGGCAGGATGCGCTCGGGATTGATCGTGCCATGATAGCTCAACAGACTTAGTTTCGCGGCCCACTCCGTGCCCAGCGCCGTGTCCCCCGCGAGATAAGTCGTAAGCTCGGGGTATTGCTCCGGGTGATGCACGATCCGGGCAAGGGCATCCTCCCAGCGGCTGCGGGCGGCCGCCTCCTCTCCGGGTGTGCCCCCGGACTGGCCGTGCCGGGCAACGAACTCCGGATGCGCGCGGATCGTGCCGGCCACCTCGGCCACGACGCTACGCTCCGGGAAGCGGTCGTGTACGAGGAACAGGCCGAGCACGGCAAAACCCATCATCATCGGCCAACGGAACATCATCAGCGTCAGCCCGAAGAAGGTCTGTGTGCCGCAGGAGCGCTCGTCGCGGGCGCCGAAGTAGCGCGGATCCTGCCCCATGCCGGCACCCTGCACCACGTTCTTGAGCAGGTAGATCAGCGCGAACAGCAGCAACGGGCTGTAGTCACCGTAACCGGGTGGCATCGGGACATACACCCCCGGCGTTGCGCTGGTCCAGTTCTGCACACCGGTCACGCTGTGTGCCAGCTCGTCGAGCGTGCCGTCGTAGCCGCCGACCGCGACGAAGGCCATTACGGAGATCGACACCACGGCGATCAGGATCACGAAGGACTGCACGAAGTCGGTGTACACCACCCCGTAGAAGCCCGAGGCGAGCGTGTAGATCGTGGCCACGCCGATCAGCAGCATGGCACAGACCTGTGGACTGAACGGCAGGAAGAGCGCCAGAAAGAGTCCCGCACCCTTGGTCAGGTAGGCCAGTGCCCCGACCAGACCCACCGCGACCGCGATGGCCGTTACGATGCGAGCGAAGTGCCCGGCGACGCCCTCGCCGAAACGAAAGATCATCCACTCCGCGCCGGTCATGCAGCCCGAACGCCGATTCCACTTGCCCGCCCACAGCAGGATCGCCGCGAGGATCAGCACCGCCCCGCCGCGGAACTCGATGAAGAAACCGCGCGGTCCGAGCATGTAGAGAAACGATACGATCAGCATCGTGCCGGCCATATCGAGCATGGAAGCCATGCCAGACATGCCGAGCAGCCACCACGGCAGCTTTCGGCCGCCGAGAAAGTAGTCATCCAGACTGGCGGAAGCGCGCCGGCTGAGCACCGCCCCCATGACGAGCAGGACTGCGAGATAGACGACGATGATCGTCCAGTCGACCCCGTTGAGCAACTGCAAGACCGGTCTCCTCTCGCACCCGGACATGATCACGACCGCGCGCAGAGCATGGTAAGACAGACCTGTGCGGTCGGCCACCGCGCCGCCCCGGGCTTACCGTAGATCGAGCCGTGCGAACTCGTCGAGGACGGCGCGGATGTTCTCCGGGCGGGCACTGGGTTCGATGTGCATCTGCGCCACGATGCCGCTGCCGTTCGGGGCCGCAAGGTGGCGATGGAAGTCGCGCACGGCCTGGCGGGCTTCCGCCTCCGTGCCAAAGCACAACATCTGCTGGCGGTCCATCTGGCCCCAGAAGGTGAGGCGGCCGCGGAAGCTCGCCCCCAGCTCGGCCAGGTCCATGCAGGTGACTTGCGCGTTCACCGCGTGCAGACCCAGCTCGACGAGGTCCGGCAGAATGGCGCGGATGCAGCCGTCGGAGTGCATGTAGACGAACTTGCCGGCCGCGCGGGCCAGCGCGATGTACTCGGCGTACAGCGGTTTGAAGAACGCACGCCACAGTTTCGGAGAAATCAGCAGCGATGTCTGCGAGCCCCAGTCGTCGGCAAGAAAGATCGCGTCCACGGGTGTGCGGCACCAGCACTCGATCCAGGCGAGGAAGAACTCGTGCACGAGGTCGCGCAGCTTCAGCAGCCCGGCGGGCTGTTTTGCGAGGTCGCGCAGCAGATTCTCCGTCCCGCGGAGGAACTGGAGCCGCTCGAACGGCTGCACCGGCAGCGGGCTGAGGGTGAAGCCGGTGGTCGATTCACAGGTCCGGGCGACACCTTCCAGACCCGCACCAATGAGGTGCATCGGCGGGCGGAATGTGGCCAGATCGGCGTACGTACGGATGGGGGCGTGCTTCACCTGCCCGATGATCCCCGGGTGGACGTTCTCAAACGGGCAACCCCATTCGTCGATGTAGAGTCCGACGGCGTAGGGATCTCCCTGCACGGCGCCGGTGGGGAGCTGGTAGCCACAGGGAGCCACATCCTGGGGATATTCAGCTTCGAGCGCGGCGAGCGCGCCGGGCCAGGTCTGCTCGAAGCCCGGCACGGCGGTGTAGGCGCGCGGAATGCGATCGGGTGTGCGGCCGGTGAGGGCCGCGACGATGCGCTCTCGTCCAGTCATGCGAAAACCACCTTGGGGCGCGCTGCACAGCGTCCTGAATCGTGATCGTGCGGGCTCGCGACATCGGCGTCAAGCGGGTCCTGGGCACTGGCAGGCACAGGGTGTCCGTCGAGTCTCACCCCCACCATGCCAGACACGCGGTAGAATGCGCCGCCATGCCCCAAGCACCCCGCGACATCGTGCAGTACGACCTGACTCCCACCTTGAAACACGACCTGCGCCTCTGCGCGGGAGCGGCCCGGGCCTGGGATGAGTGCCATGCCGTCGCCACGCTGCAAGGCATCGTCAATCGCTTAGCACCGCGCCTGTATGTGCGGTTCGTCGCGCACTCCGACCGCAATATCGACGACTGGTGGCTCGATCACTTGCGGCGCACCGACCCCTGGTTGGCCGGTACAGAAATTACGCCGGTCGCAGACCTCGCGGCGCTCATGGACCGCTTCCGGACGGACTGTGAGGGGGTCGTGCTGTACGACGATGTTATCCCGGCGGCGAGCAACGTGGCATCGACCGCGGCCGGTGTGCTGAACCTGATCGCCGTGCGACACGACCCAGCGCGGGGCAGCGTGTACAACCAGTTGGTGGCCGGTGGCCCGCGGCTGCCGGTGAAGCTGGATCTCACGGCGGAGACCATGCGGCCTGCCTACCGGCGCGCGGCGGAGGCGGCCGGGCTGGCCGGTTCGCTGAAGTGCGGCGCGTACGCGTGGGCGTTGGAGGAATTCGTCGCGAGCGGCCGCTGTGACCCGGCGTTCCTCGCCTACTACATCGATGCTTACTGGATGCGGGCGGCGTTCCGCGGGCCAGGCAACCATCACACCCTGACGAACCACGATTACTTCGTGGCGCGGCGAGCGTATTTCTGCGACCTGCACTGCTGGGGAGACGAGCAACCGGTCGACGAGCCCGACCAGCCGCCGGGCGCCGACCTGGCGATGTTCCGGCGGATTCTCGCAACCCTGCATGCCCGCAACCGTGGAGGCATCACGCACATCGGCGGGTTCACACCCTGGGCGTACAAGTACACGAGCGAAGCCGGCGCTGGCGGCGGGCGGGGGGGTGTCGACACCGAATGGGAACTGGTGCGTGTCGCGTCCGCCTACAACGGGTTCATCGACGCGGATGCCCTCGGGCACGGAGCGCTGGCGAACGCCTCGTTCTATGCGCATTACCCGCTGGCGGAGTCCTATCCACAGTTTGCCGTGCCGAGCATGGCGGAAGCGGCGCCGCTGGCGGCTGATGAGCGCGACCTGCTGATGTTTTACGTGGGGGATTACGACGCGGCAGCGTGGGTGTACCAGCGCATGCCGGACCTGTGGGAGGACCCGCAGCGCGGGGCGGTGCCCCTGTCGTGGGCGCTCAGCCCGGTGCTGGAGCGCCGCGTGCCGCACATCCTGGCGCACTTGTGGAAGACGCGCGCCCCAGGCGACGCCTTCATCGCAGCAGACAACGGCGCCGGCTACCTCAACCCTTCGATGCTCGCCGCCCCGCGCCCGCTGTCCGACCTGCCCGACGGTGTCGACGCCTGGGTACGCCACTGCACGCCGCTCTACCGCCGCTGGAACTTGGCGATCACCGGGTTCATCATCGACGGTCACGCACCCCCCATGCCGCCCGCCGTATTGGATGCGTACGCGCGCTTCAGTCCCGGCGGGATCGTACCGCAGAAGACCACCACTGAGCTGTTTCTGCACGGCGAGATGCCCGTGCTGCGCTTCGGACCCGACATCACCGACGCCAAGCCCGACGCTGCGGCCGCCAGCATCGCCCGCCACGTCGCCGACCGTCGCAGACGCGGCCTGCGTTTCCACTGGATGCGCTGCATCCTGCGGAGCCCATCCTGGTACGCGGCCGTGGTCGACGAGCTGCGCAGGCAGGACCCGCGCATCGAGGTCGTCGCCGCCCCGACCTTCTTCGCCCGGCTGAAAGCCACCCTGCGCGCGGGCACCGCGCCCCAATAACGGTCAAGCGGAGTGCATGGACACACGTTGTGATGCCCCCCTCGGCGCACGCCCCACTCATTGTCCCCGCGCAAGGTCACCGCGCCGGGGTCCCCTCGGGACCGCTCCGCGACCGGCTCACTGCTTGACGGCGCCGAGCGTGATTCCGTGGATGAATTCGCGCTGGAGCACCAAGAAAAGCAGGATGATCGGAGCGATGCTGATCACCGTACCACCCAGCATCACGCCGTATTCCTGCTGGTGAATCGACGCCACCACGTTCGTCACCGCCACCGTCAGCAGGTAGTTGCGTTCATCCCGCAGCACGATCATCGGCCAGAGGTACGCGTTCCACGCGCCGAGGAACGTGAAGATCAGCAGCGCGCTGAGGATCGGCCGCACCAGCGGCAGCACCAGCGACCAGAAGATGCGGAACTCGCCCGCCCCGTCCAGCCGTCCGGCGTCGAGCAGCGCGCCCGGCACATTCGCGAAGTACTGCCGCATGATCAGCACGCCGAAACCACTGGCCGCACCCGGCAAAATGAGCGCCCAGAAGGTGTCGATCAACCGCAACATCTGCACGAGTTGGAACAACGGTGCGAGTAGAACCACGGGCGGCAGCAGCATCGTGCCCAGCACGATCACCGTCATGACGCCGCGCCCGCGGAATTCGTACTTGGCGAGCGCGTAGCCGCCCATGGCGCTCACGAGCGTCGTGACGAGCGCCGCCATGCTCGCGACGTACACCGTGTTCGCGAAGTACAGCAGGAACGGCACGTTCGCGAAGAGGAAGCGATAGTGGGCCAGCGTCGGCCGCTCCGGCACCGGCCAGAGCTGCCGCAGGGCCGGCGACTGCTGGATCTCCGCCTGGGTCTGGAACGAACCCGAGAGCAGCCACAGGAAAGGGACCAGCGTGAACACGCTCACCACGAGGAGCAGCGCAATCTTCACCACGTGTCCAAGCCACGCCGTCGGCGGGCCGGCCGGTCTGGTCCACGCCCCGGTCATGAGATGGTCTCCTCCCATGCGTACTCCAGCGCGTCGGCCTCACTACCCGAACGTCGCATCGCCGCTACTCCTGCCACGCCCGGGACAACTTCAACTGCGCAAGTGCGATCACCAGGAGGATCACCGTGATCATCCAGCCCATGGCGGCCGCATAGCCGAGATCCCCAGCCAGGAAACCGCGCTCATATAGGTAGACCATGAGCGTCGTGCTGGCCCGGCCGGGACCGCCGCGATCCGTCAGGACCCAGGGCAGATCAAACAGGCCGAAGGAACCAATGGTCGAGGCGGTGATCAGAAACGCTGCGATCGGCCAGATGCCGGGAATCGTAACGTGGCAGAAGCGCTGCCAGACGTTGGCGCCATCGACCGTGGCGGCTTCGTACAACTCGGTCGGGATGCCTTGCAGCCCGGCAAGGAAGTAGACCATGTTGAATCCGGCAAACATCCAAACACCGGTGAACACCAGCGTGTTCATGACGAAGGCCGGATCGCGCAGCCAGTCGATCGCCGTGAAACCCAGCGTAACCAGGAGAGCATTGATGACACCATCCTGCACACCGTAAATGCGCTTAAAGGCGACGCCGATGAAAACCGCACCCACCAGCACCGGCAGGAAGAAGGTGGTGCGGAAGATCGCCCGCAGCGGGACCCCCTTGCCATGCACGAGCAGCGCGAGCCCGAGGGCGATCGGTAACTGGATCAACACGGACAGCGCGGCGAAGTAAACAGTGCGGCCCAGCGCGCCCCAGAAGACGCCGTCGCGAAGGAGCTCGCCATAGTTGCGTGGGCCGATGTAGACATCGACACCGGTACCCACTGTCTGCCGCAGGGAGAGCACGACCGAGTGTGCCAGCGGATACACGGTGAAGACCAGGAACACCAGCCCGAACGGCGCAAGGAAAAAGAACGGCGCCGCGCGCTGCGACCAGCGCGCCCCGTTCATGAACCCACCTGGGGGGGCGGCACGGACACCGCCTCGAGCGCCCGCGTATCACGGGCCATGGTCGCGCGCAACTGCTCGGCCGCACTCCGCAACGCTGCCTCCGGCGTGGCGCGGCCACTCAGCACCTCGGCGATCGCGATATCCAGCAGTTTGTATGCCTCCGGCATGTAGGGAGAGCCCTGGACCGCCGGCACCTCGTCCGCCAGTTCGGTGAGCAGCAGGCCAACCTGCTGATCCTGAAAGAAGGCGACGGGCTCCGCAAAGGCCGGGTCACGAAAAGCCGTCCGTAGCGGCGGCACGATCGTCTGTGTGCGGAAGCGCTGGATGAGGGCGGTGCGGTCCAGATAGAGAAATTTCGCCAATTCCCAGGCCGCTTCCGGATCACGGGTGCCCTGCGGGATGAACAGCGCCGTGCCACCGACGGTGCTCGTCCGCCGACCGCCCGGCGCCCACGCCGGCAGTGGCAGACATTGGACCTTGCCGGCCAGCAGCGACCCCATGTCGCTCTGCATGGCCGCCAGCATCCAATCCGGCGCTGCATACACCAGGAACTGTCCACGCGCCAGCGCGGCGAAGTCCTCGGTCAGACCACTGAGCTTCGGCCCGGCGACGGGTGGATCGGCGCGAAACAGATCGACGTAGAACCGCAGTGTATCAAGTGCGATGCCATCATCGAGAGTCACCGTGCCGTCCGCATCGAAGAGGTTTCCACCGCGCTGCCAAAGCAGCACCAGAAAGTCGTACCCCTCCGTGGTGTGCAGGCCGAGCCCGCGCCGCCACTCCTGCGTGCCCGGTCGGCCCGGCCGATAGAACCGCTGGGCCACGTCCCGAAATCCGGCCCAGGTCGACAGGTCCTCCGGCACCGCTCCAAGCTCGGCGAGGACATCCGGCCGGTAGACCAGTACCATCGGGTGCAGGTCGTGCGGCAAGCCGAAGACCCGCCCACCGACGCTGTAGCGCGCGAAGCGCGCCGGCACGCACTGGTCGTACCAGCCCTCGGCATGCAGGCGCTCGGTCAGATCAACGAAGGGGATGTGCTCCACCGGTCCGCGCATGAAGCGCCCGACGTAACCCTGCTCGATCTCCACGAGATCGGGCAACTCCGTACGCGTCATCAGTGCCAGCGCCAGCCGGTCGAACATTGCGGTACCGAGGTTCTGCAAGCGGATTTCGGCAGCGCGCGGATGCTCGGGCAGACGGGCCGAGAATTCCTGCGCGGAAATGTGCGTGAAGGTCCAGACGTTCAACGCCGCGCCGCGGTCCCACACACTCCGCGCGAGGATGGTCGTCCCGGAGATGAACGCCAGGATCAGCAGCAGTAGCGGGACGCGCCCCGGCGGAAAGCTGTCGACCATGTCACCTAGGCGTCGGAACACGCACACAACTCCCGGGTGTGGCTAAGGCGGTGAGGAGCAATACGGACAGTGCCGTAGCAGTGTAGCCGCAGGGCACGCGGTGGGCTAGCGTGGTTCGCTGCAGGTTGAGCCGGAGACGGGCGACTGGCAATGAAGTACTGCGGTCGCCAACCCACAGACAGTTCACGGTATGCCACACTCCCAACATCCTGCCGAAATAACCATAGTGGCATGCTGCCGCCCCGGCAGCGCACCAGCCCCCTGAGAATGTAAATTACCTACTGCCTGCGCTATTCAATATTCCCACCGCGTAGAACACGAAGCGGATCTTCGAGACGCCGGTAGCGCGCGCTCCGCCCTGGCTGTCGCACAGGTGCGTTAAGCTGGACGCGTGCAGCCCCGGGTTCGTAGCTGCGCCGAAGATACCTTTGGTCACACCGAGCGTCAGCGGGGTCAGCGCTTCGGTCGAGTCGCCATAGGACACGTACTCGTCGTAGTGCTGGAACACGCGAACATGCCGCCCGTCGTTTTCCGACCACACCAGGATCTCGCCGATGTCGGTCGGCGTGTCGAGATTGAACTGCGACCACTCGAAGTCGCGGGTCACCTGCGCGTGCAATACCACCGAAAACGATAATGCGACTAGAGTTACAGCAACCACGCGCTGAACGCGATCCATGTCGCTATCTTCCTCTGAGCTTACCACCACAACAGGTCGATCCCGGCGCGCAGCGTTGCGTTCCGGCGAATCTCGGTGATATTTCGGGTGCCCGTCAGTTCGCGGTAGTGCGACGAACGCTTTTGCTCCACGTGCCCATCGCCAAACAGCACGTTCGAGGTTTCCACCACCGGAGGAATCTGATCCATGATCGACGTCCGCCAGCCGGTGCCGTGGTTCACACGCCACTTCGCCCCGCCGAACCAACCGCTGACCATGTCTGCCATGAGCACGTAGCGCGCATCCGGCTCTTTACGCACATACTCCCGCCGCTTCTTCAGAATCTGGTCGCGCAGCAGCGGGTCGGTGCTCGGGTTCACATCCGTATAGTTGGCCGGATCGTTTGCGACTTCGTGCAGCGCGCCCATGTACGCGTAGCTGATGTGCAGGTACACCTCTTCGGTGTTGCCGATCCCGTTGGGCGTCCCCGGGCCGGAGAGCACGTTCGCGAAGTCGATCTGGTTCGGCAGCGCGAACGGGCAGTAAAACACCGGGTGCGTGCGGGTCGCCTCAGTCGCATCTTCATTGAGCGCCAATCCGCCCATATGCCGCGCGATCTCCTGGTGCACCGTGAAGGACCAAAAGCCGTAACCCTCGCGCTGCGAGCGCGTCTGCCCCGCCGTACCCACCGAGTTCTGATGCGGGAAACGGCGGAACTCGTTGTTGTACGCGTTCAGACTGATGCCGATGTCGTGCAGTTGTGCACCACACTTCACCACCCGGGCCTGCTTGCGAGCTTGTCCAAGAGCGGGAAGAAGAATGGAGATGAGCAAGGCGATGATGGCAACCACGACGAGCAGTTCAATCAGTGTGAAACCGCGCCGGGTCCGTTGACATTGCTTCTGGTCCATTGGTCCTATCCCATAATAAAAGACGTGTGGGTAAGTACCTATGTGCTCAGAATAAGTACTTACATCATGGGTGTCAATTGAAATCGGCCGAGATTCCCGACCGTGACACCCCCGGCATCCGACCTTCGTCTCCAAACGACACGTAAACGTATTATCACATTTATCTTATCGGCACCGACCTTCATCCAACCCTAGTCCTTTCTAGTGCCCCCAAGCGTCTTTACCGATCCACAATAGTCCTATTTGTAAGTGCTTGTGGGTACCTGTTTGCTCCAGACACATGACATCGTATCCATATTTGTAATGACTATTTATTGACAAAGTGACGCCGCCCACGTAAAAAAGGGTTGTTTGGCACACACGCCGATGAGCAGCTTGGGTTGTTACCGTGGCCGCACGCGAAAATACGAAACATCGCCAGATTTATGATCGCATCTACCAGGCGATCGTCCACGGGCAGTACGCCCCCGGTGAGCGGATCCCAACCGAATCCGAATTGATGGGCACCTACGGTGTATCCCGCCCTACGATCGCCCGGGCACTCCGCGATCTCGAACAAAAGGGGCTGCTCACACGCCGCCGCGGAGTCGGCACGTTCGTCCGCACACCCCGCCGCTCGGCGGCGGCCCTCCTCGGCCTCACCATTCCGCCCAGCGAAGGCGGCATCATGGCCGCCGTCTGCACCGAAATCGTGCACCGCGCCGAGGAGAACGGGTTCGGAATCCTCTTCGGCGGCACGCTCCCTCGGCACAGCTTCGACCACCCAGCCAGCATCGAGTCCTGGTGCGAGCGCTTCACGACACACGACGTCTCGGGCGTCTTCTTCGTCCCGCATATTCTGCCCACCGAGCAGATGCACGTGAACGAACTGATCGTTGAACGCCTCGTAGCCGCGGGGATTGCCGTGGTCCTTTTGGACCGCGATATCATGGATTATCCCCGTCGCAGCCCTTACGACCTGGTCGGCGTGGACAACCGCCGTAACGGCTACATCCTGACCGCCCACCTGCTCAAGCACGGTTGCCGGCGGATCGACTTCGTTACATTGCCGCTGCCCGTCAGCACCAGCACCGCCCGCCTGGCCGGCTACCACGACGCACTCCGCGCGCACGACCTCGCACCCGGCCCAGACTGGATCCACCACTGGACGCCCCCGGGCGACCCGGTCGCTGCTTCCAAGCTGCTCTGCGGCGCTCACGCCGATGCCTATGTTTGCCTCAACGATGACCTTGCCCGAACACTCATGCATCATCTCGCGATGCAAGGGGTGCGCGTTCCGGATGAAGTACGTATCGTCGGTTTCGATGATCTGCCCGCGGCCGCAACGCTGCCCGTTCCGCTGACGACCATGCACCAGCCGACGCGGGAAATCGGCGCGGCTGCCATGGAGACCATGCTGAGCCGGCTGGCCGCACCCGGGCGACCGGCGCGCGATGTCATGCTGGCCTGCGACCTCGTGGTGCGCACCTCTTGCGGCGCGCTACGTTTTAACCACACGGCCACGTCAACTCCGGGTCTCAGCGGCAGCCGCACCCGCTAATGGAATCAACACCGCGGCTGCCACTCGCACCACGAGATCCCCCCACGGATGATGTCGAGTGTCTTCGCATGAGTCTGTCAGCCGAGCAACTTGCGGCCTTCCTGTGCGACGGGTACGTCGCCGTACCAGGTTTCTTCACGCCGCGCGAAACCGCCGCCATGCAGGCCGAGGTCCAACGCTTCATGGCGGGCGGACTGCTACGGAATGTCGCGACAGCCGGTGACGGGCGAACACCCGCGAAGCAACGGAATCTGCAGCTCTGCCACATGTACATGCACAGTCGGCTTTTCCGCGCGCTGCCTTTCCATCCCCGCGTGCAGGCCGCTGTCACCGCGCTCATTGGGGACCCGTACCTGCTCCAGCTCGATCAGATTTTCCTGAAGCCGGGCGGTGACGGCACCGGCACCAATTGGCACCAGGACAACGCCTACTTCGGGATCTCCGACCCGACCAAGGGTACGGCCATGTGGGTCGCCATCGACGATGCAACCGTGGCGAACGGCACCTTGCACGTGCTCCCCGGCCGCTTCCGCGAGGCCCTACCGCACTCTCGCGATCCCTTCAGCGATCATCACATCCGCTGCTATCCACCAGAGGAGCGGGCCGTCGCGATGGAAGTGCCGGCCGGCAGCGCGGTGTTCTTCCTTTACGGCGTCCCGCATTGCACTCTCGGCAACCACACCGACCGCGACCGCGCCGCCGTCGCCTTCCACTTTGTTCGCACCGATTTCGCCCTTCCCGAACTCCTGACCCCCGATCGCACCTACCACCCACACCTCACCGGGCCGCAGGCCACGGGTGGCCGCACGGAGTATGGCGAAACGATCGCCGGCACCTGGGAGGATGAGGTCCACCGCTGCCTGCCTCCGCGTTAGGGCGATGGGGGCACCGCGCGGGGTGGATGCGACGGCGGATCGGGTAGGATGCCCGGCACACCGTAGCCCTCGAATCGGATGCGCACCATGCTGCACACGGTTTCTCTGCGCGGACTGTTCGCCATCGTCGTGTGGGGCGCCTCGTTCGTTGGTACCCGGATCGCACTGGAGGCGGTGACACCGAACGGCATCGTGGTGCTGCGACTACTGGCGGGGGCCGGCCTGCTGGGGCTGCTGCTGCTGGTACGGCGCGAACGGTTGGCGCTGCCGCGGGCCGACGTGCCGACCGTCGCATTTCTGGGGGTGGTGCTGGCGGCGCACATGCTGCTTCAAGCGGTCGGACTGCTGTACACGACAGCCATCAACACGGGCTGGATCATCGGTTTCTTTCCGGTGACGATCGCACTGGGCGCCCACTGGCTCGGACAGCAGCGGCTCGCGTCGGGCGGCTGGGCGGGCGTAGCGCTGGGGGCGCTGGGCGTGCTTCTGATCGTAGTGCAGAAGCCGCCGGACTTCGCCCAGGCGCGCTTCGGCGATGCGCTGCAACTCACCGCGTGCCTGACGTGGACGGCGTACACGCTGGCTGGTCGCGGTGCCATCGCACGCAGCGGGGCGCTGCGCGTGACGGCGTGGTCGCTGCTGCTGGCCGCGGGCCTGTCGCTGGCGCTCGTGCCGTGGACGGGGATCTGCGTAGTGTGGCCCCTCCCGACGCAGGTGTGGGTCGCACTGGCTTTCCTCGGGTTCGTGTGCAGCGGGATGGCCTACTACCTTTGGTTCGCGGCGTCGCATGTGTACGGACCGACCCGGCTGGCGGCACTGCTCTACCTGGAGCCCTTCTCGACGCTGGCGGTCTCGCTGTGGCTGCTGGGAGAACCGGTGTTGCCGACGGCGCTGGCGGGTGGAGCGTGCGTGTTGCTGGGAGTGTGGTTGGTGAATCGGGCGGCACGGTCGCCGGGGGCCTGAGCGGTGGAAAAGTCGCAGCGCTGGAACGCCGCCACCGGCTTCCTGTGGGTTGCGGAGATAACCGGCAGGCCCCCCTGATAACCCTTTTCCGGCGGACCGCGCCGACAAACTTCGACATTCCGTGGGAACTTTTCGGCTGGGCGAGCGACTAAGGCGGTATCACGGCGCTGCGGCAGATCCCGCCGGAAGATCGGCGCCTCAGGACTCGTAATAGGAGAATCCCGTGCGCAACCAAGTCCCGTTTCTCGGCGCGCTGGCCCTGCTCGGGGCCGTGGGCGGCGCCTTCGTACCTTGGGCGGCCGGAGGTGTGAAGCTGATCACCCTGCCAGTGCGCGAGCGGGTGGTTGTGCAACTTGATCACATGAATGTCACGCTAGTCGAAGAGGAGCGGATCGTGCCGCTATCGGCCGGCTTGAACGAGGTCGTGTTCGCATGGACGAACACGAGTGTCGACGCAGAGGCGATCCAATTCCGCTGCCTGACCGATCCGGACCACATCAAGGTGCTCTCGGTGGCGTACCCGCCGAACGAGGCGTCGCTGCGGTGGGCGGTCTACGCACCGGAGGCGACGTCGGCGCGCGTGCGGATCACCTACCCGATCCACGGGCTCGCCAAGTCGTACGCCTACCGGGCGGAGGCGGCCGGCGACGAGCAGACACTCACGCTGCGGCAGTACATCGACCTGCACAACCAGGCCAACGAGGCCTTCGGTTTCGCCGGTATGTGGACGGGCTACGGCGAGCGGTTCGAGCGGCCGATCGACCGGGCCGAGACGCGCCAGGTGCTGGCGGCGCGGTACGACGGCGTGGCGATCGAGAAGGCCTACACGGCCGACCTGGCAGCGTTCGGCATGCTCGACCCGGCGCTTCAGCAGCTCCTCGTGCCAATGCACTACGTGCTGCATAACACGGATGCCGGGGGGCTCGGTCAGAGCCCGTTGCCGCGCGGGAAGGCGCGGCTGTTCCAGGATGATGGACGCGGGGGGCGGGCATTCCTCGGCGAGGACTGGGCGAACTTCACGCCACGCGACGACGAGCTGCGGCTGTACCTGGGCGTCGCAAAGGACGTGGTCGTCAAGCGGACGATCGCGCGGCGCGAGGCGCAGCGGGTCGCGGGGAATCTGCATCATTATGACGTGGTGGTGCAGTATGAGATCGAGAACTTCAAGGATTCGCCGGTGACGCTCGACCTCGTGGAGACCGTGTCCGCGCTGCGGCGCGAGATCGGTCTCGGCACCGACCGCGAGGCCGAGTGGGAACTCGGTCCGGATGGCACGGTCAACGACCTGCGCCACGAGGACAAGACCACCGCGGATCGCGTCGCGTTCCGCCTGCCACTGCCGGCGCGTGAGGGGAACGAAGCGGCGCAGAAGGTGACGCATAAGGTCCACATCCGGCTGTTGAACGAGTGGTAAGGAGGAACGGTTCCATGATGCGATTCGATATGCGGCCGGTTGCGGTCCCCGTGGCGCTCTTCCTGCTGGCATCGGCCGCGGCGCAGACGAGCAACATCGACCTTTCGACGATCCCGCCGCGGGACACGGTGCAGCTCACGATCTACAACAGCGAAGACCTGACGCTGGTGCGTGAGACCCGGCGGGTGACGTTCAAGCCGGGGATGAACCCGCTGCAATTCTCGTGGGCGAACACGCTGATCGACCCGAGCAGCGTCGAGCTGCGCTTCCGCACGCACGCGGATGCACTCGAGCTGGTCGATACGGTTTTCCCGCACGACAAGCCGCAGATGCTCTACTGGAACGTGCGGAGCGCGTTCGACGGCGACGCGGAGGTCGAGATCAGCTACTTCACGAGCGGCATCTCGTGGAGCGCCGACTACGTGCTCATCACGGACGCGGCCGAGGAGCGGATGCGCGTCGAGAGCTACGTGACGATCCGCAACCACTCCGGCGAGGATTACGCGGACGCGGAGATCCGGCTCGTGGTGGGGACGATCAACCTCGTCGAGAAGATCGCGGAGTTGGCGCGGCGGGGGATGATTACCGAGACCGAGCGCCACATGGTACTCGGACGAGAGAGGGCGACAGAAGAGCGCGCCAGGCAGATTCGCGGCGCAGTGGTGATCGATGCCCTCGGACTGGCCGACGCAGCCGCGGAGCGCAAGGAGATCGTGAAGGAAGGTCTGTCGGAGTACTTCCTCTACACGATCGAAGGCACGGAGACGGTGCCGAACGGCTGGGCAAAGCGGATCGTGTCCTTCGACGCGACTCAGGTCCCATTCGCGATCAAGTACCGCTATCGCCCGCAGGAATACGGCGACTACCTCGCCCGCATCTTCCTGCTGCGCAACGACGAGAAGAGCAAGCTCGGCACGACGCCGCTCCCGGACGGAATCGTGCGGGTCTTTCGCGAGAACGCGGACGGTACGCTCTCGTTCGTCGTGCAGGTCTCGACACCCTACATCCCGATCGGGCAGGAAATCGTGCTGAACACGGGCGTCGACCCGGAAGTAATCCACGAGCTGATCCGGCTGCGGACGTGGCGCGACAGGTTCTGGTTCAAGCGGCACGGAATCGACGTGTACTACAGCCCGGAGGAGGGGCACAGGATCGAGGTGCGGGACACGGTGGCCGGCTGGCAGGAGCACCGCCTCTTCGCCGACCGTATCCGCAACTACCGCAACAAGCCCGTCGAAGTCGAAATCCGGCGTGTGTTCGATGGCGATGTGACCTTCATCAGCGGGCTGGAGCCCAAGCTGCACGACTACCGCACGGTGCAGTTCTCGACGGCGATCGCAGCGGGGGAGAAACGCGACCTGCAGTACCACGTTCTGATGCGAATGGGATACCTGGCGAAGCAGAACCGGGTCGAATTGAGCGCCGAGGAGTAGCACGTGCGATGGAATGGCAATAGCAAAGGGATTTCAGTGATGACATCTGTGTGGATGCGGACACCCACGGCGGCCAGTCTGGCACTCTCCCTCGTTGCCAGCGTTCTCGGGCAGACGAGCAACATCGACCTTTCGACGATCCCGCCGCGGGACACGGTGCAGCTCACGATCTACAACAGCGAAGACCTGACGCTGGTGCGTGAGACCCGGCGGGTGACGTTCAAGCCGGGGATGAACCCGCTGCAATTCTCGTGGGCGAACACGCTGATCGACCCGAGCAGCGTCGAGCTGCGCTTCCGCACGCACGCGGATGCACTCGAGCTGGTCGATACGGTTTTCCCGCACGACAAGCCGCAGATGCTCTACTGGAACGTGCGGAGCGCGTTCGACGGCGACGCGGAGGTCGAGATCAGCTACTTCACGAGCGGCATCTCGTGGAACGCCGACTACGTGCTGATCACGGACGCGGCCGAGGAGCGGATGCGCGTCGAGAGCTACGTGACGATCCGCAACCACTCCGGCGAGGATTACGCGGACGCGGAGATCCGGCTCGTGGTGGGGACGATCAACCTCGTCGAGAAGATCGCGGAGTTGGCGCGGCGGGGGATCATTTCTTGGATGGATGCGGATGCGGCCAGTAGGCCGATGACCGAGCTTCTGGGTGGTGGGAGGCAGATTCGCATCGGAGTGGTTGTAGATGCCCTGGGACGGGCCGACGAGGCCCGCGAGCGCAAGGAGATCGTGAAGGAAGGTCTGTCGGAGTACTTCCTCTACACGATCGAAGGCACGGAGACTGTTCCGAACGGCTGGGCCAAGCGGATCGTGTCCTTCGACGCGACTCAGGTCCCATTCGCGATCAAGTACCGCTACCGCCCGCAGGAGTACGGGGACTATCTCGCCCGCATCTTCCTGCTGCGCAACGACGAGAAGAGCAAGCTCGGCACGACCCCGTTGCCGGATGGGATCGTGCGGGTCTTCCGTGAGAACACGGACAGCACGCTGTCGTTCGTCATGCAGGTTTCGACGCCGTACATCCCGATCGGACAGGAGATCGTGCTCAACACCGGCGCCGATCCGGAAGTGCTCCACGAGCTGGTCCGGTTGCGGACCTGGCGTGACAAGTTCTGGTTCAAGCGCCAGGGCTTCGACTTGTACTACAGCCCGGAGGAAGGGCACAGGATCGAGGTGCGGGATACGTTGGCCGGCTGGCAGGAGCACCGACTCTTCGCCGACCGTATCCGCAACTACCGCAACAAGCCCGTCGAAGTCGAAATCCGGCGGGCGTTCGACGGCGATGTCAGCTTCAGCAGCAGTCTGGCTCCGACACTGCAAGACTACCGCACGGTGCAATTCTCGACGGTGATCGCGGCGGGGGAGAAACGCGACCTGAAGTACCACGTTCTGATGCGAATGGGACACCTGGCGAAGCAGAACCGGGTCGAATTGAGCGCGGGCGAGTAGACCGGGACACCCTGAAGTGGTCGGCAGACCGCCGGGTATTCACTGAGGCCAAGCCCTGGATAGGACGCTGGCCTGGTGGGCGGGCACTGCGCCGATTGGTGGACGGTAACGCACAGCGCGGGTATATCGGTCGGCCGAACCTGTGCCGTGGCCGTGGGCGGAGTGTTTCACGCACCACTCGCCGCGGCCACCGCGGAACCGCGCCATGCTGCGACTCGAACACGTTCGCAAGACCTTCGGCACCCTCGTGGCCGTCGATGACCTTTCGCTGGAAATTCAGCCGGGCGAGATTTTCGGCCTGCTGGGCCCGAACGGGGCGGGCAAGACGACGACGGTCAACATGGGAATCGGGCTGCTGGCTCCCGACGCGGGGCGGGTTGAACTGGTCGGCTACGGAGCGCCGACGGTCCCGGCGGTGCGGGCCCGGCTGGGTGTGGCACCGCAATCGCTCGCGCTCTACGAGGAACTGACGGGTGAGCAGAACCTCGCATTCTTCGGCGAGCTCTACGGACTCCGCGGGCGGATGCTGGCCGAGCGCGTGCACCAGGCCTTGGATTTCGTCGAGTTGTACGAGCGGCGCAGCGACCAGGTGCGCAAATACTCCGGCGGGATGAAGCGGCGGCTGAACCTGGCCGCGGCCATCGTGCACCGGCCGGCACTCCTGATCTGCGATGAGCCGACGGTGGGTGTCGATCCCCAGTCTCGGAACGCCATCCTCGAAAACATCCTCGCGCTGCGGGCGGACGGCTGCACCGTGATCTATACGACCCACTACATGGAAGAGGCGCAGCGGGTGTGCGACCGTGTGGCGATTGTGGACCATGGCCGGCTACTCGCACTCGACACCGTGTCGGCACTGATCGCGCAGCACTGCGGGGCTGACTTCGTGCTGGCCGAAACGGCCGAGGGCGAGCAGCGCATCGAGACGGACGACCCGGTCGCAACGCTCGGGGAGTTGCAGCGGGCCGGCAAACTGCGCCGGTTCCGGGTCTACCGGCCCGATCTCGAAAGCGTGTTCCTGAAATTAACGGGGCGCACCCTGCGCGACTAGCCGCCCAGGCCGGCGGCGGCTCAGAAACGGACGGTCTCCACGGTGGCCTGGACCACGCGACCGGCGTCCGGCAGGTAAGTCAGCTCGTTCGCGAAGTACGGTATGATCGTGTCAAAGCCGGTGACACGGCGGATCGGTGCTTGCAGGTACATCAAGCTGTCTTCGACGATGCGGGCGATAATCTCACCACCGACGCCGCAGTGCCGCGGCGCCTCGTGCACCACCACAGCGCGACCGGTCCGCTTGACCGAGTTGTTCACCGTATCGCTGTCGAGCGGGGCAACACTCAGGAGGTCGATCACCTCGGCGTCGATCTCGTGCTCTTCCGCCAGCGTCTCGGTCGCTTCCAGCACCACGCGGACCATGGCGCCGTACGTCACGATCGTGACATCGCGCCCCGGCCGGGCCACGACGGCGCGGCCGATGGGCATCGATTCGGGGACTTCGGGCACCTCCTCCCGAAAGGCCCGGTAGACCGCCTTGGGTTCGAAGAAGATGACCGGATCGGGATCGAGGATGGCTGCCCGCAGCAGCGCGCGCGCGTTGCGCGGACCCGAAGCGATGACGACCTTCAAACCGGCGAGGTGTGCATACGTGGCTTCGGGGGCCTCGCTGTGATGTTCGATGGCGCGGATTCCACCGCCATAGGGCATGCGCACCACGAGGGGGCACACCAGGCGGCCGCGGGTGCGGCTGCGGTAGCGGCGCAGGTGATTCTCGACCTGGTGAAAGGCCTGGAAGGAAAAGCCGTCGAACTGCAGTTCACAAATCGGTTTGAAACCGGCAAAGGCAAGGCCGATGCCGCCACCGATGATGGCCGACTCCGCGAGCGGTGTATCCATGCAGCGGTTGGGGCCGAATTCCTTGAGGAGACCGTCGGTCACACGGAAGACGCCGCCGTCCTGCCCCACATCCTGGCCGAGGACCAGCACGTCGGGATTCTCGCGCATGGCTTCGAGTAACGCGAGATTGAGGGCCTGCACCATGGTGCGCTGGGGCATCGGGGCCACCTCGGAAAGCGGCCGCGGTCAGACGCGCGACAAGTCGCGCGGCGCGGCGGGGGTATTGCGAGACGCAAGGTACGCCCGGAGTTCGGCTTTCTGGGCGGCGAGCTCGGGCGTCAACTCGGCGAACATGAAGTCGAAGAAAGCAAGCGGGTCCGCGCCGTGCTCCTCGTAGATGCGCGTGGCCTCGTCCAACTCGGCGACGATCTCCTCCTCGATGAGCTTCTCGGCCTTGGGGGTGAGCACACCCTTGTGGAGGAGATAGGTGCGGAAGCGCGTCAGCGGATCGCGCGGCTCCCAGCACTGCACCTCCTCGTCCAGGCGGTAGCGCTTGGGATCATCGGCGGTGGTATGCACACTGAGGCGGTAGGTTACGGCCTCAATCAGCGTGGGGCCACCGCCGGTGCGGGCCTTGGTGACGGCCTCGCGCGTGGCGACGATCACGGCGAGCAGGTCGTTACCGTCGATGTAGAGGGCATCGAAGCCGTAGGCGACGGCCTTCTGCGCGATGGTGGGTGAGGCGGTCTGCTGACTGCGCGGAATCGAGATCGCCCAGTGGTTATTCTGCACGACGGTGATCAGCGGCAGGTTGTAGACCCCGGCGAAGTTGAGCGCTTCGTGAAAATCACCTTCGGACGTGGCGCCGTCACCGCAGAAAGTCACGCAGACACGGCCTGCGCCGCGGAGCTTGCAGCCCCACGCGATGCCCATGCCGTGCAGGCACTGCGAGGCGATCGGGACGCAAACGGGGAGGTCCCGCACACCGGCCGGTACTTCATTGCCGGCTTCGTGGCCGCCCCAGTAGAGCATCCAGGAGTGCATGGGCCAGCCACGCCAAAGCATACCGGCGGGTTCGCGGAAAGCCGGCACGAACCAGTCGTCGGGGTCGAGCGCGTAAGCGACACCGAGCGAGGCCGCCTCCTGTCCCTTGCTGGGACCATAAGTCCCCATGCGCCCTTGACGCTGGAGCATGAGACAGCGCTCATCCATACGACGCGAGGTGAGCATGGTCTTGTAAAGGCGGCGCAGGTCAACATCACTGATGTCGGGCTCGAGCGCAGCATCCACGGTCCCATCCGCAGCGAGAATCGCAAGCGACTCGACGCGTTGCGTGATTTTGACGGCTTCGCGCGGCACGTGGACTCCTCACGCAGCGACGGGTTCGCGGGGCCGAGGACGCACGGTGTGTTCGGCTTGGCGATTGTAGCCCTGTCCCGAAAGCGGAACAAGACAACATGCGATCAAGCGCGCTGGATGAACCGTTCCAGTGTGACCGACCCGCGGACAAGTCGCGTAACAGACCGGTCAAAAGCGCTCTGCTTTGACCCGACAGAACTGTCCGGAATGGCCAGTGGCGCGCCCCTGCGTACGTGTGACAGCGGCGCGCTGACCCTGCACAAGGTACACCGCTGCCAGCCCACGCGCGCACACCACGCCCGCGCGCCGCTTGCAGTTCCCCACGGACTGCCTCCGGGTCACGGGTTGACGCAATTCAGTACGGTGCCACTCTCACGGTACGCACGCACGATCCGCACCGTCTCCTCGGCGACGGCGCGCTGCGCCTGCTCGGTCGATGCCCCAATGTGATGGGTGCCGTAGAGATTCGGTACATCGGCGAGCGGAGAGTGGATCTCCCGCGCTTCGGCCGTCGGCTCGTTCTCATAGACATCCACGGCGGCTGCACGCAACCGGCCGGCACGCAGCGCCGTGATGAGCGCCGATTCATCGACGACCGAGGCGCGGCTCGTGTTCACCAGCACCGCATGCGGCTGCATCAGCGCGAGCCGCTCGGAATTGACGAGGTGCTGCGTGTCGCCAGTGCCGGGCACATGCATCGTCAGGAAATCGGCGCGCCGAAAGATCTCTTCCACGCTCGCCGGCTGTACGGCCGGATGGTCCACGGGCCGCAGCTCGGGTACGACATCGTAATAGAGGATGTTCATTTCAAACGCGAGCGCACGCCGCGCTACTTCGGATCCGATGCGCCCGCAGCCGAGGATGCCCAGCGTGCTGCCTTTCAGGCCGCGCGCCCGGCTGTACTCTTTCTTGTTCCAACGGTGTGCGTGCAGGTCGGTGTTGTTGTCAGGAATGCGGCGATCCAGGGCGATCAGCAACCCGATGACCAGTTCGGCCACCGCCACGGCATTCATCCCCGGGCAGTTCGCCACTTTGATGCCCTGTTCAGTCGCCGCCGCGACATCAATGGTGTCAAACCCCGAACCCGCCCGGATGACGAGCTTGAGTTGCGGAGCGGCAGAGAGATGCGCGTGCGTCACTTTGGTCGAGCGCACGATCAGCACTTCCGGGCCGAAGGCGGCGAGTCGCGCCACCAGTGTCGCATCCTTGAGCTCCGGCTCGCAGGCGACCTCCGCTCCGAGCGCCTGCAATGCTGCCACCCCGAAATCCTCGAACTTGTCGGCAATCAGGATCTTCATCCCGGGCATCTCCTCAATCCCACCACGGGCCGGTCATTCGTCACCGGCGCCGGCGCGGCTGACGGGTAGTATAAGGCCACCGCCATAACCGGGCGCGGGCGCGGAAGCTCTCCGGTTGCGGGAAAACGTGCCCCCAGGAGAGCGGCTAGGCAGCGGGCCCCTGCGGCTCTGCGAGCGTGATCTGATCCTTGCCGCCGCGCTTCCCTTCCAGCAGTGCGCGATCAGCCGCGGCCACAAGTTCCGCGCGGGTCTGTCCATCCCACGGGTAGCAGGCCAGGCCGCCGCTGATCGTCACCACCCCGGGGGAATGCGGTCCGAGGCACGCAAAGGCGTGCTGGCGCAGCACATCGCGGAAACGCTCGGCCACCGCAACGGCCGCACTGGGATGCTGTGAGCCGGGCAGCCGGGGCGGTGCGCTGTCCCACAAAATCAGCGCGAACTCGTCGCCACCGTAGCGGGCCACCACGTCCGGCGCGCGTGAACAACGCAGCAGGAGCTGCGCAACTTCACGCAGCACCGTATCGCCAACGGCATGTCCGAGCGTATCGTTGTACGATTTGAAGTCATCGATATCGAAGAGCACCACGGTCACGCGCAGCCGCTCCGTGCCGGCGCGTTCGAGCAGTTCTTCGAGCGTTCGATCGAAATAGCGGCGATTGTGCAGCCCGGTCAGGTCGTCGCGCCAGGCCAGTTCCTGCCACCGTTCCTGTTCAGCCGCCTGCGCCAAAATCACCTCGGTCAGGCGCGCATAATGTCCGAAATGTGCAGCATCCGCGGTGTGGTAGGCGGTCCCGTTGGCGCGCGGTCCCAATTGCAGCGCCCCGCGCACCTCCCCTTGCCGTCGCAGGGGTTCGTGCAGCGCAGCCGCACCCACCTGCCCATCCACCGCACCCAGGTCGTCGAGTTCGAGTTGCGCCCACACGGCACCGAACGCCTTGCGGAGCAAAGCTACCAGGCGCTGCGCCGTCGCCTGTGGCCCGGCTGTGAGGTGCTGCAGCACTTCTCCCAGCTCCACCAGCTCGTCCAGACTGGGTACGGCGGGTGCAGGTGGCACCAGGCGACGCGGCGGGGCAACGCCAAAGGCGGCGGCCACGTCCTCCGGACGCAACGGGGCGAGAATGTAGTCATCGGCCCCAGCTCGGAGCGCCTCCCGCGCGCGGGGTTCTTCAGCCGGATCACAGGCGACGACGATGCGCAGATTCGGAGTGATCTCCCGCAAAGCCCGCACGGCCCGCAGAACTCCACGCCCCGCCTCAAGCGCGATCAGGACCCCTTCAACGGGTGTGTGCCCGGCACACCACAAGCCCGCCAGTGGCGCCGGCGCATGCACGGTCTCATGCCGCGGGAGCGCGCGGGTTACATCTCCCGCGAGCGCGGACGAGCCGATCACCAGAATGCGCGCGCGTGGCGCCATGCTCCCAACCCTCTGCTTCTCTCCGCGCCAGCCGCGCGCATCACTGGGACAGAAATGCACGGTCAGCGCTGCTCCTGCGGCCCGAGCAGAGCCGCTAATTCTTCCGCGGTCAGCAAGGCACGCGGCGGTGCGGCGGGGGCAATCCGCAACCCGGCCGGAGCCGGACGGTCGTCGACCGCTGGCCGGGCCGGTCGAAAGGTCGGCAGGCCGGGAGGCGCGGCCAAGGGGGTACGCGGGGCCTCCGGCGCTGCCATCGTTCCCCCCCCGGCAGGCGAAGGCCCGAGGGTGCGCGCCAGGCGTTCGTAGACCTCGGCGGGGTCCAGCCGCAGCCAAGCCGCCAATTCCACGGCGCCGCAACAGGTGGTCACCAGCGGCAACACGTCGGGAACCGGCGCATCGCGCGCTTCCCCGTAGACGACAATGCCGACCGGCGGCCACGTCTGCCGCAGGTAAGTCACGATCTGGTGCTCGTCCACTGCAAGCCAGTCGGTCCCCACAAAAGCGAGGTCGGGGATCTCGCGAAACTCACGGAGCAACATTACACACGCGGCGTAGGCATCATCGCACGCGCGGACAGCGAGGCCGTGACGTGCCAGCCATTGATCCACCTCGGCGGTCGCACTCCGCTGCCCAGTCCGAATGTGAATGGCGCTGCGGACGGTTGTCACCGATGGCGTCCAGGATGCGAGGGTCGTCACTCGTGCCGCGCTCGAGACCTTGTCCGCAGATTGTACTCAACCGCGTAGAATACTGTCAAAAACCATCGGTGGCACGGCGCGTCAGCAAGGCGCTGCGTCAATCGTTGCGCGTGATCCATGGTGCAGCGCGCCCCGATGGCGGGGAATATCGGACGGCACACGGTGCGCAGCGCGGCGCGGACGGCTTGTGGATGGCGAAACGCGGGAGGTGTCCGGGAACTGTCTCGTCGGCGGGCGTCAAAGACAGGCCGCGCGCCACTGCCGCCCCGTTCTCACTGCGGCGAAGCAATCGTGCCGGACGCGCCCCCCCAATTGTCCGCGCCGTTTGCCGTTGAGGCGCAGCAACTGCTCGCCACAACATGGCTTACGGCAGTGCATCCGGGTCGCTGCCCAGTTCGCGGCGCAGCGCATCGAGCGCAGTGTGCAGATCCTGCAACTGGTTTCGCAGCAGGGTGACCTCCGCCCGCAATGAATCCAATTCCGACGCAACATCGCGCGCCGTGGCAGCCGCGTGCAACGGCCCGGGGTCTGCGCCCGATCCACTTGCCGCGGGTGCCGCCACCGGTGGCGCCCCAGGCACACCGGCCGGCGGAGTCTCCCCCTCGGGGTAGAGCGTGTGCGCGAAGCGGTCGGCCGCCTGCCCGGGGCCGCGCGGAAGGCGCACAATCCGGGGTGGCTGCATCTCGGCGAGTGTCTCCAGCACGGCGGAAACGACTTCGGTTGACTCGAAGGGATACATGCGGGCGCAGCGCGTGCGCAGTTCGCTAAGTGTCTGGGGTCCGCGCAGCAGCAACTCGGCCATGAGTGCCTGTTGCGGTTTCTCCCAGCCGAGGACCACCTTAACCTCGTGGCGGTAGCGCTCCACACGGGACGCGCCCCCGGGCACGAGCCGCGTGACAAGCCCAACCGTGCGCAATACCTCCAGCGCATTCCAGGCGGCCTCATCGTCCAGATCCATCAGCGGGTCGCGGTTGTTCTTCTGGTTACAGGCCGCCACCAACGCATTCAGGGTCATGGGGTAGTATTGTGGCTGGCTGAGGGCCTTCTCGATCAGCACACCCAGGATCCGGCGTTCGATTTCGGGCAACGTCTCTGCCATGCTGCGGTGGTACCTCCGGGGACGGCATCTTATGCGGACCTGACTAAGCCGGAAACAGATCACTTTGACTGCCGCGTGCGCGATTCCAATCCTTCACGGACAGAAAAGGAGGCCTAATCATGCGGCTGAAGGTACTGGGTTACACATGTGTGATTGGACTTGCGGCCACGGGTGTCGCCGCCGCGGGCGTCGTGACAACCCCGGATCCCGGCGGGTACACCACGCACTCGCTGATCTCGGGCAGCGCGGGCACGCCTGCGGCATCGAACCGGTGGTTCCTCGTATACGACAGCGCGGCATATGCCACGAACTGGGCGAACGAGAACATCCACTACGCGCTGGATATTCCTGATCTGGGTGCGGGTGCCGATTGGCGCCTGGGACTGACCGCCCGCAACCACAGCCCGCTGGGGCTGCCCTCGAACTACTCAGAGTTCAAGGTCGAAGTACGGGCGAACAATGTGTTCATGGGCACGGTCGCGATTCCGGCGTTCGATGAGCAGTGGGCCACGTCGTGGCTCAATCTCGGGTCGGTGAGCGGACCGGTGAATCTGCAACTGCGCTGGAAGAACGACTCGTACAAGGCGGGTCACTACGACGCGAACGTGGCCTTCGGCGCGCTCCAGTTGGCGACCAACGCGGTCGTCCCCGAGCCGACGTCGCTGGCTCTTGCAACGCTGGGCCTCGTGCTCCTGCGGCGCAGGCGGTAACGACTGTCGCGAGCCGCAGAGGCGCGGCGCGCATGTTCACTCCTCGCGCCCGGCAGGTCCCATCGCGGGGACCGCCGGGCGCATGTCTTTTAACTGCCCGGTGATCCGTCCTGCCAGCCGGCGGCACCGCGCAACTTCACGAATCGGCAGTGGAACAGGGTGTCCCGCACCAGGCCGTTCGCGGTGTGGCGTACACGAATGAGCTCCTGCTCGTCGGCCGGTCCGATCGGCGCGACGAGGCGACCGCCGGGTCCAAGCTGATTGACCAGAGCGTCCGGCAGCGCCGGGGCACCGGCCGTGCAGAGGATGGCATCGTAGGGGGCCTGCTGTGGCCAGCCGAGGGAACCGTCACCACAGCGATAGGTGACGTTAAGAAGCCCAAGCTGCTCCAGGCGAAAGACGGCCTGATGCAGCAGCTTGAGATACCACTCCACCGTATAGACGTGCGCGCAGAGCGTCGCGAGCACGGCGGTCTGGTACCCCGAACCGGTACCGACTTCGAGAACCCGTTCGGTTCCGGAGAGCTCCAGCAGTTCGGTCATCCGGGCCACCATGTAGGGTTGCGAAATGGTCTGCTGGCAGTCGATGGGCTGGGCACGATCCTCGTAGGCCCGGAGACCCACGGACGGTGGCAGGAACTGTTCGCGCGGGATCCGTTCGAGGGCCGCGAGGACGCGCGCATCGCAGATGCCGCGGGCGCTCAACTGGTCGGCGACCATGCGACGGCGCTGGGTGGCGCAGGGATCACCGGGTAGGTTCTGAGGGTCGTCTGGCAGGCGGTCGGGAATCACGGCAGGTGCTCTCAATCGGCCGAATCGCTGCCATGATCATACCGCCGGGTCATCGCAAGCGCTGCGCGGGGATGCGCCCCGTGTTGCGGCGCAGCTCCTCAGGGGCTCACCCAATGGCATCGTGGCCGCGCTGGCCGGTGCGAATGCGAATGCACTCGGCCAGGTCTACGACGAAGATCTTTCCGTCACCAATC
The DNA here is from genome assembly GCA_016716475.1 of Phycisphaerales bacterium. Classification (NCBI taxonomy): domain Bacteria; kingdom Pseudomonadati; phylum Planctomycetota; class Phycisphaerae; order Phycisphaerales; species Phycisphaerales bacterium. The sequence continues at coordinate 557,178 of JADJWG010000004.1, read as the reverse complement.
TGCCCAGTCTTGGCCCCGCGGACGATGGCTTCAACAGTGCGTTCGACGAAGGCATCGTTGACGCCGACCTCGATGCGCACTTTTTTCAGCAGGTTGACCTCGATATCCACACCGCGGTAGGTCTCGTGGTAGCCCTGTTCCTCGCCGCATCCCAGGGCGTTGGTCACCGAGATTTTGAAGACCTCGGCCTGATAGAGCGCCTGTTTGACCTCGGTCAGGCGTTCCGGCTGGATGTAGGCAATGATAAGCTTCATGGGTGCACCCGGTCCTGGACTACTGGGTCGTGAAGAACTGGAAGCCGTAGTATGCTTCCATCCCGTGTTCGCCGATGTCGAGGCCGCGGCGCTCCTCGGCCGCCGTGACGCGCAGGCCCACGGTCCAGCGCACCGCCAGGAACAGAATGAGCCCCACGCCGAACGCCCAGGCAAAGGCGATCGCGGCGCCTGCCAGTTGAATGAGGAGCAGGCCGAAACCCCCGCCATAGAAGAGCCCGCCGTTCTGGTCGCCGACCTGGAGCACGGCCTCGGCCTGAAATAGGCCGACCGCGAGGGTTCCCCAGACACCGCAGACACCATGCACGCTGACTGCGCCGACCGGGTCGTCGACGCGCAGCACCCCATCGAACAAGAGCACGCTGACCACCACCAGCGCTCCGGCCGTCGCGCCGATCAGGAGGGCTGCGAACGGAGTCACACTGGCACAACCGGCCGTGATCGCCACCAACCCGGCCAGGGCCCCGTTCAGCGTCATCGACGCATCGGGCTTCCCCACCACCCACCAGGCAACGATCATCGCCACCAGGGCACCGGCCGCGGCGGCGAGGTTGGTCGTCACGGCGATTCGACCGATCGCGCCGTCGCCGACCGTGGTGCTGCCCGCGTTGAAGCCGAACCAGCCAAACCAGAGGATGAACACGCCAAGGGCCGCGAGCGGGATGTTGTGCCCCGGAAGTGCTCGCGGGCGCCCGTCCGGGCCATACTTGCCGAGTCGCGGTCCAAGCACCAGGGCACCGGCCAGGGCGAGCCACCCACCCACGGAATGGACGACCGTGGAACCGGCGAAATCGACGAAGCCGAGACGCTCCAACCAACCTTCGTTGTCCGGGTGGAAGAGTCCGCCCCACGCCCACGAACCGAAGATCGGGTAGACCAGCATCGTGATGAAGACGCTGTAGATCATGTAGCTCGTGAACTTCGTGCGTTCCGCCATGGCACCTGACACGATCGTCGCCGCCGTCGCCGCAAAGACGGTCTGGAAGAGCAGGAAGGTGTACGCGTAATCGTCGCCGGTGGCGCCGGACAGCGCGAAGTTACTCGTGCCGAACCAGCCGTTCGTGTGGCCAAACATCAGTCCGAAGCCCACCAGGAAAAACGCGATCGCACCCAATGAGAAATCCATCAGGTTCTTCATGATGATGTTGACGGCGTTCTTCGCCTGGGTGAAGCCCGCCTCCACCATCGCAAACCCGAGCTGCATGAAGAACACCATGCCGGCCGCGATCACCGTCCAGACGATGTTCAAGTTGACCTGCACCTGCACCGCCGGGTCAACTTCCAGAGCGGGCGTCTGCGCACCAGCCAGCCCGGCACCCCACACCAGGAGCAACACGACCACGGCCGGTCGTTTCGAGTTTCCCATGCGCCACTTCCTGAAGATTTCCGCTGGACCTTCCAAACCCGACACTGGGATGCACGCCGAGCCCCGACACACCCCGTGGATCCGCTCGGCTGCCGGCGGGTTCTGGAAATCGGCCGGTTCCGGCACGAAAGCGGGGAAAGCTAGCGGTGGTTTGCCGCGGAAGCAAGCAAAAAGTTGCGCAGGTCCGTATTCCGTCCGGCGACCCAACCGGAATCCGGTCTTGCGTTATAATTGCGGAGTTACCGCGTACGCGTTCCAGCGGGGATACACGTGCGACGGGCGCCCAGCCCCGGCCACAGGCAGTGCATGGACCAGAGCAAGATACGGAACTTCTCGATCATCGCGCATATCGACCATGGCAAGAGTACCCTGGCCGATCGTCTGCTGCAGATTTCCGGTGCGATCAGCGCCCGCGACATGAAGGAGCAGGCGCTGGACGACATGGATCTCGAGCGGGAGCGCGGCATCACGATCAAGGCGTCGGCCGTCAGCATCGACGTGCAGGTGGACGGCGCGGCCTACATGTTCAACCTGATCGACACGCCGGGGCATGTGGATTTCCACTACGAAGTGGACCGGGCACTGGCGGCGTGCGACGGAGCCCTGCTGGTGGTCGACGCGACGCAGGGTGTGCAGGCGCAAACCGTGGCCAATGCGTATGCGGCCGTCGGAAACGATCTCGAGATCATCCCGGTCATCAACAAGATCGACCTGCCCAGCGCGGCACCGGAAGACACAGCACTTGAGATCGAGCATGTCCTGGGGGATCAGCGCGGATCACGTGCAATTCGTGTCCGCGAAGTCGGGCGTGGGGATCGACGACCTGCTGCGCGCCATTGTGAAGCTGCTGCCGCCGCCCAAGGGAGATCGCGCCGCCCCGCTGCAGGCCCTGGTGTTCGACTCGGAGTACAACGACTATCGCGGCGTGATCTGCTATTTGCGCATCATGCAGGGTACGATTCGGAAGGGCCAGAAGATCCTCCTGATGGCCCGTGAGCGGACCTACCAGGTGACGGAACTGGGCAAGTTTCGCCCGAAGATGACTCCATGCGAGCAACTCGTCGCAGGCGAAACCGGCTATCTCGTCGCCAGCATCAAGAGCTTGCAGGAAGTGACGGTCGGCGACACGGTCACGGACGCCGTGAACCCGGCACCGCGGGCGCTGGCCGGCTACAAGGCGCCGCAGCACATGGTGTTCTGCGACTTCTACCCATCCAGCGGCGAAACCTACGACGCGCTGCGTGAGGCGCTCGAGCGGCTCAGTCTCAACGATGCCTCGTTCAGCTACAATCCGCAGCACAGCGACGCGCTGGGACCAGGGTACCGCTGCGGATTCCTCGGGCTGCTGCACATGGACATCGTGCAGGAGCGGCTGGAGCGCGAGTGCGGCGTGTCGGTCGTGCAGACCGCGCCGAGCGTGACCTACGAGATCGTGCTGCGTGACGGCACGACGCAGCAGGTCGAGTCGGCCGGCGACCTGCCCGACATGGGCAGCATCGAAGAACTGCGTGAGCCGATCATCGCGATGCAGATCATCACCCCGGCTGAGTCCGTCGGCGCGATCATGCAACTGGCCGAGAATCGGCGTGGCGAGTTCCGCAAGCAGGAGTACCTCTCCGCCCAGCGCGTCATGCTGACCTACGAGTTTCCGTTCAACGAAATCCTGTACGACTTCTACGACAAGCTCAAGAGCGTCACGCGCGGGTACGGCACGATGGACTACCACGTCATCGCGTACCGCGCTAGCGACCTCGTCAAGCTCGACATCCTCATCAACGGCACTCCCGTCGACGCACTCAGTCTGATCTGCCATCGCACCAAGGCCGAAAACCGCGGGCGGCGCTTCCTCATCAAGCTGCGCAAGGAAATCGACCGGCACCAGTTCGAAATCCGCCTGCAAGCCGCGATCGGCAGCAAGATCATCGCGAGCGAAAGCATCAAACCCTATCGCAAGGACGTCACCGCAAAGTGCTACGGCGGCGACGTAACGCGGAAGCGCAAACTGCTGGAAAAGCAGAAAGAGGGCAAGAAGCGGATGAAGACCATCGGCCGGGTCGACATCCCGCAGAAGGCCTTCATGACCGTGCTCGAACCGGATGAGTAGGCCTCGCATCGGGGCTGCGGGCCGCGCGTGGGCCGGACCGCCACTACGTCTCGGCGGCAGGCAACAGGTCGTCGAACCACACGCGCAGTGCCGCATCATCAGCGGCCTCACGCTCGAAGCGTGCCATCGTCTCAAACAGCTCGGTGCGCGAGATCTTGGCCGCGGCCGCATCCCGGTCGGCCCGGGCAAGCGTGAGCGCCCCCCAGACCATGGGTAAGCCGCAGAAGCGCCGCAGTCCAGGGGCGGTCGCGGGGAGCGCCAACAGGTAACGCAATCCTCCGCGCAGGCAATGCCGCGCGAGTTGCAGCGCTTCCGCATATTCCACACGGTGCCCGTTCGGCGCCCCCGTGCCGCCCGGCAGATACCGCCGCCCGTGGGTCGCATCCTGCGGAGCATCTTTCAGAATGTTGACGAGTTGCAGTCCGGTGCCAAGCTCCACGGCCGCCGGCCGCAGTTCGCGCAGGCCCGGCTGTCGCAGGTGCAACGCCATCAACTCGCAGAGCAGCTCCCCCACCACGCCGGCCACGTAGTAACAATACTCGCGGAGTTCGACGATGTTCGCGATCGCCGGATAGGGTCGGCCGCGGTCTGCGGCGCGAACCAGCAGCGTCTGCACGCCTTCCATCATGGCGCCCGCGCAGCGCACGACGGCGACCCGCTCTGCGGCGGGCAGGTCTGCCAACTGGGTAAATACACGTGGCGCCTCGAACAGGAGGGCCCGCTCTTCCAGGGTGTCACCGGGCAGTTCACGGAGGGCCGCCGCGGCGGCTGGGTCCTGACAGGCCGCCGTGATCCGCGTGAAACCCGCCCGGCGCTGGGCTGGCGTTAGTCCGTCCGCATCCTCGACGGTATCAATAATGCGCATGACGAGGTAGGCGAGCCCGACCGTATCGTCGAGCGGGGCTGGCAGCAGGGGCACGACCAAGGCATAGGTCCGCGACACGCCCTGCAGGTGATGTGCGATGAAAGAGTCCAAAGAAAGTTGGAGACGGAAGCTAGAGGTTAGAAGATTGAATCCTGCCGTTGAACGATCCTGCACGTGATCCTTGGTCAATGGCTCTCACGCTGATCAAGCACCGGCGGTAGCTGGGCCACAATGGCAGCCGGGGTCCGGCCGAGACTCGCCCGCCGCGCGCGGCGAACCGCAGCCGCAATGCCCGCGGCATCCAGCCCGGCCTCGGCCAACTGCCCATTCCGCGAACCCTGATCGTAAAATTTTTCCGGCGCCAAGCCGAGCAGCACGAGATTGTCCGTCGGCAACCCCAGCCGGTTGGCCGCTTCGAGCACGGCGGAGCCAAAGCCGGCCGCGCTGGAGTGCTCCTCAAGCGTGAGAACGGGACCGCCGCGCGTAATGGCGGTCGTCACCATGTCCACATCGATCGGCTTGGCAAAACGCGCATTGACCACGGCTACGTAGATGTCTTCGCGTTCCAGGGCGTCCGCCGCGGCGAGCGCTGCCGCCACCGTCGTACCGTAGGCCAGCAGCGTGGCATCGGGTCCTTCCCGCATGGTACGCGCCTTGCCGACATGGAACGGCGGCGCGTCGCCATAGGGCTCGGGCACAGCGTCGCGCGGGTAGCGTACCGCCCAAGGCCGTTCAAGACTCAAGCCGAGCCGCAGGGCCGCTTCCAGCTCCGGCTCGTCCGCCGGCGCCATGAGCACCATGCCCTGGAACCCACGCAGATACGCGAGGTCGAGGTACCCGTGGTGCACGGCGCCATCGCCGCCGACGAGCCCCGCCCGGTCGATGCAGAAGCCAACCGGCAACTCCTGCAGCACAACCTCCTGGAAAACCTGGTCGATGGCACGCTGCAGGAACGTGGAGTAGATCGTCGCGAACGGACGCAGGCCCGCCTTCGCCATCCCGGCGGCCATATCCACGGTGCAGCTCTCAGCAATGCCGCAGTCAAGCACGCGATCCGGAAAGGCCCGACGCACCTTGGCGAGGCCGGTACCGTCGGGCATCGCGGCTGTCAGGGCGTAGACGCGGGCGTCTTCCTGCATCAGGCGAATGACGGCCTCGGCGTAGGCGGAGGTCCAGCTTTTGCGGCCGGTCTCGACGGCACAGACCGAATCCCCCTCGACCTGGAGCTTGCCGGGGCTGTGATAGGCACACGGGTCGCTGGTGGCCCAGGCGCAACCGCGCCCCTTCTCCGTGTGCACATGCAGCAGCACCGGGTGCTGCACGTCCTTGAGCAGGTTGAGCAGATCGATCAGGTGCGGAAGATCGTGGCCGTCAACGGGACCGACGTAGGTCAGGCCGAGCTGTTCGAAAATCTGGTGCGGCGCGACAGTGGACTTGATCCCTTCCTTCAGGTGCTCGAGCACATCCTGCACACCCCGGCCGACCACGGGCACCTTCGGCAGGAGCGTCTTGACCTTGCGCTTGACCTCCTCGTACAGCGAACTGACGCGGAAGCGTGCGAGGTGCGTTGCCAAGCCACCCTCCGTCCGCGCGATGCCCATCGAATTGTCATTGAGCACGACGAGGAATTGCCGCTTCAGCTCACCCGCCTGGTTCAACCCCTCGAATGCCACGCCGTTGACGATGCTGGCATCGCCCACAAACGCCACCACGCGGCGGTCCCGGCCGAGCGCCTGGTCGCCGCGCGCCATACCCACGGCCGTCGCAATCGCCGTGCCGGCGTGGCCGACGTTGAACAGGTCATATGAGCTTTCCTGGCGACTGGGGAACCCGCTGACACCACCCTTCTGGCGCAGCGAGTCGAAGTGGGCGTTGCGTCCGGTGATGAGCTTATGCACGTAACACTGGTGCCCAACATCCCAAAGCAGCCGATCGCGGCTGAAATCGAAGACCCGGTGGAGCGCCAGCGTCAATTCCACCACACCGAGATTGCTGGCCAGATGGCCGCCGTTCGCGCAGACCACCGCGATGATCCGTTCGCGGATTTCAGCGGCGAGTTCGTTGAGTTCGGCGTGGGAGAGGGCCTGCATATCGGCAGGTGACTGGATGGAATTCAGCAGTCGGGGCATCGCGTTGCGTTCCTCTTTCATCTGGGTGCACGGTTGCCGCCGGCCCGAGGTGCGGCACGCCGGCAGGCAGGACGCGCGGCAGTCGGTAGTCCGAACCACGCCCGGACCATTGTATCCGTGGTACGCCGCCGCGGGGCCACGAGTTCAGAATGGGCGCCAGGAAACCACTTACCGGTCGCGCCGCGTAACGTATCGGACCAGATCACGCAGGCGGTCGGCCCGACCGCCAAAACACTCGAGCCGCTGCAAGGCGGCCTCCTCCTCCTGCCGCGCGCGCCGCTGGCTTTCCTCCAGCCCGAACGCGGCGGGATAGGTCTGCTTGTGGTGGGCGGCGTCCTTACCGGCCGCCTTGCCCAGTTGCTCCGCCGAGCCGGTCGCGTCCAGCAAATCATCGACAATCTGGAACGCCAGGCCGAGGTGGCGGCCATAGTTCGCCAAGGCCGTGACGGCCTCGCTGGGCGCCCCGGCACACAGCGCGCCGAGCCGACAACAGGCCTCGAGCAGGGCCGCGGTCTTGCGCTCATGCACGACCTGCACCAGCCGACGATCGGGGGGCTGCTGCTCGCCCGCCAGATCGGCCGCCTGCCCTTCGATCATCCGCAGGGTTGCACCCGACAATGCTTCAACCAGTGCGGGCAGCCGGCGGGGCTCGTGCCGGAACATGGTCGCAAGCACATACAGGGCATGCGTAGCGAGCCAGTCGCCCGCGAGCACGGCGAACCCGTCGCCAAAGACCTTGTGGTTGGTGGGCTGGCCGCGGCGCGTATCGTCATTGTCCATGGCCGGCAGGTCGTCATGGATCAGCGAAAACGTGTGGATGCACTCGATCGCGATGGCCGCCGGAAACGCCGTGGTCGCCTGTCCGCCGCAGACGCGACAAGTCTCCAGGACCAGGATCGGCCGGATGCGCTTCCCGCCCACCTGCAACGAATACTGTACAGCGGCCGCGAGCTGGCTGTGCGCACCGATCGTGGTCTCGATCTCCTTGAGATGGACGGAAAGCCCGACCTCAACTTCTTCGCGCGTACGCTTCAGCCAGTCCGCAAAGTCGCTCGCGAGCGGCGTCCCCTCTTGGGTGCGCAGTCCCAGAGTCGCGGTCATCAGGCACCGTCCTTCCTGGCGTGGTGGGCTGGAGCCCACCTCCGCCACAGGATAAATTCTGCGGCGTGGCGTGGGAAGCGCAATTCTTGCCGATCGCCCGACGGTGCATCAGCCCCCGCCAACCCCAAAACCGGCCGCGGTACCCGCACATGACGATGGCAGACCCGCCCCTGACACCGGAACTCGTACTGGCGGCTTACCGCGCCGGCGTGTTCCCGATGTCCTGTGAGAACGATGAAATCTACTGGTTTTCGCCCGACCCGCGCTGCATTTTCCCGCTCGACACGTTTCATGTTCCGCGCACGGTGCGGCAGGCCGTGGACCGGCAGCTTTTCGAGGTCCGGGTGAACTGTGCGTTCCCGGAGGTCATCTCGGCGTGCGGTGACCGCAGCGAAGGAACATGGATTTCGGAAGCAATCCGGGCGGTCTACCTCGAACTGCATGCCCAGGGCTGGGTGCACAGCGTGGAATGCTGGCAGGCGGGGCAACTGGCTGGCGGCTTGTACGGCGTCGCGATCGGGGGAGCGTTTTTCGGTGAAAGCATGTTCACCCGCGTGAAGAACGCATCCAAGGTGGCACTGGTGCATCTCGTCGCGCGCCTGCGGACACGGGGCTACCTGTTGCTCGATACACAATGGCCGACGCCGCACTTGCAGCGGTTCGGTGCGGTCGAAATCCCTCGGCAGGAATACCTCCGTCACCTGCGGGTCGCCCTGCAGAGCCCCTGCACTTTTGTAGACCCGTCGCCGCCTTGACGGGCGCAACGGCGGTCGCGACGATCGCCGCATGCGAATTGCCGTAGCCCAATTGCCGGGTATGCCTCTCGCGGCCTGGCGCGATACCGTCGTCCGCGTGGAGCACGACATCGCCGCCGCGGCCGAGAGTGGTGCCGAGGTGGTGGTCTTCCCGGAATGCGTCTGGCCGACGTACGTGCTTGGCAGCCGGGCACGCTACGATGCGGCCCGTGCCGCCGGTCTGCCGGAGCCGGCCTGGTTTCTCGACCGTGTGGCCGCCACTGCCCGCCGGGCGGTCGTTGCGGTGTGTATCGGCTTCGTCGAAGAGACCGCAGATCGGCTGCATAATGCCGCGGCGCTCTTCAATCCCACCGGGGATCTGGCCGCGATCCGGCGCAAGACCTACCTTTGGGACTTTGACCACGACTACTTCACCGCCGGGGATGATCTTTCACCCGTGCGCCTGGGTACGCACACCGCCGGCATTCTCATCTGCGCGGATGCGCGCGTGCCCGAGATCGCGGCAACGCTCGTAACCCGCGGGGCGCGGCTGATCCTGCAGCCAACCGCCTGGGTCAACACCGGTGGGCACGGCGCCGAGCGCAACATCCAGGCGGATTTCATGATCAGCGCCCGCGCCGCGGAACTGGGCGTTCCCTTCGCGTCGTGCAGTAAATGGGGCCAGGAGGGCCGCACCACGTTCGTCGGCCAGAGCCAGATCGTTGCCGCCGACGGCCACTGCATGGCCCGTCTCAGCACCCGCGAAACTTCGCTTGCACTGGCCGAGGTGCAGATTCCGGCGACGGCCCGGCTGGAGGTTCACCCTGATGAGCGCCCCCGCCTCATGGCGGCGATGCCGCCCGTCGGGGTCGCGGCGGCGGTGCCCGAGGCGTATGTATGGGCTGCGGCCGGTACAAACGGCTGGGAGCTGCGACTGCTGCCCGTCCCGGCTGCACGGATCGAGGCCGACTCCATCTGCGGGATCGCTGCAGATGCGGGTGCAACGGCGGGCCCCGCGGGAATCCGGATCATGGCGATACCGCTGGCGGAGGCCGCCCGCTTTGCGCCGCTGCGCTGTGCCGCACTGGACGGGGTCCATCTCGCCGTGGTCTTCGGACCCGCTGATGACTTCCCGCTCGCCGCACTGCGGTCGCGAGCCGCGGAGAATCGCATCTTCGTTGCAGTACTGGGCAGCGGACGGCCGCGCTGGATCGATCCGCGTGGACATGTTCACGAGCTTCCCACGGGGCCATCGACGCCCCCACCGGGTTCGCTGCCGACGGCGCTGCGGGTGGACTTGGCCCAGGCGGCGGACAAGCGCTTCGCGCGCGGCACGGATGCTTTGAACGGACGGACCCCGGCGCTGTACGAGCTCTGAAGAAAGGCGGGCGTGGGTCCGCTGCTTTCGCCACTTTCCATGGCGCGGTACGCTGGCCCACAGGCAAAGTGGGCGGCCGCGGAGCGTGGTTGCGAGGACCCGCTGAATCCGCCGCATCAATCCCCCGGCCGCCTGAAGGAGAGACCCGGGATGAAAACCGAGCTCCTGCTTGGGGATGAGGCGATCGCGCTGGGCGCTCTGCATGCCGGAATCGGGGGGGCCTTCGCGTACCCCGGAACCCCATCTACGGAAATCTTTGAGTACGTCGCCGCGGCTGTACGACGCGGGGCACCGGTCGCGGCGCGCTGGTCCGCCAACGAAAAAGTCGCGTACGAGGAAGCACTCGGGATGTCGTACGCCGGGCGCCGCGCACTGGTGTCGATGAAACACGTCGGGCTGAATGTGGCCGCGGACCCGTTCGTGAACTCCGCGCTGACAGGTGCGAACGGCGGACTCGTGGTGGTGGTCGCGGATGACCCGGGCATGCACTCATCGCAGAACGAGCAGGACAGCCGCTTCTACGGCGAGTTCGCGCAAATTCCGATCCTGGAGCCGGCGAACCAGCAGGAAGCATACGACTTCACACGGGCCGCGTTTGAGTTGTCGGAGCATTACGAGCTGCCGTTCATGGTGCGGATCGTCACACGGCTGGCGCACAGCCGGGCCAATGTCCGCATCGCCACGGAGGACGACGGCTCGCCCCCCCCGGCGCAGCGGCCCTATCCCGATGCGGACGATTGGACGCTTGTGCCGACCAATTCGCGACGCCGATTCCGGCGACTGCTCGAGTTGCAGCCGCAACTGCGCACCTGGTCAGAGCGTCATCCGCTGCATGCACCCCGGCTCGCCGGACAGCGCGGGATCATTGCGGCCGGCATCGCGAGCAATTACGTTCGCGAAGCGCTCGCCGGCAGCACGGAAGACTCGTACTTGCGGATCGCGGCGTATCCGCTGCCGGTCGAGGGGCTTCGCGCGCTGGTGGACCATTGCAGCGAGTTGCTGATCTTTGAAGACGGCTACCCATTCATCGAGAAGCGGCTGCTCGGCACCCTCGGCCTGCCGGGCAAGGCGGTGCGGGGCAAGCTCGATGGAACGCTCCCTCCGGATGGGGAATTGACACCCGACCTCGTGGCCGCGGCCCTGGGGCGTCCCTTCGTGGGCACGCTCGGACCACTCGACGACCTCACCGGTCGACCTCCGGCACTGTGCCGCGGCTGCCCCCATGCGGACACGTTCAAGGCGTTGATCGAAGCCACCGGCGCATTCCCGAATGCGCTGCTGTTCAGCGATATCGGCTGCTATACACTCGGGGTGCTGCCGCCCTACCGCGCCGTGCATTCGTGTGTGGACATGGGCGCATCCATCGCCATGGCGCACGGCGCTGCCCAGGCGGGCGCGTATCCGGTGTTATGCACAATCGGCGATTCCACCTTCACACACTCGGGCATGACACCCCTGATCGGCGCCATCCGTTCCGACGCGGACATGACCGTCTTCATTCTTGACAATGCGATCGTCGCAATGACCGGCGGCCAGGAAACCATGGCCGCCGGCGAGCAATTGCTCAACCTGCTACGGGGCCTCGGCGTCCCGCCGGAGCAGTTGCACCTGATCGACCCTTTGCCGAAGAACCATGCCGAGAACGTGACGCGCGTGCGCAGCGCCATCGAGCACCGCGGGCTGTCCGTGGTGGTGGCACAGCGCGAGTGCATTCACAACCGGCGGAAGGCCCGTGCGAGCGAAATCCCGACGGCCGGCGCGTGCTCCGTCTGCGGTGCGTAGAGCCGCAGACCCCCGGAGATCTAAAACGCGGCCGGCCCGCCCGCCGGCCGCCAGCCAAGGGGCTCACGTGGAACACAACCTCATCCTGGCCGGTGTCGGCGGACAAGGCATCCTGACGATCGCACGGGCGATCTCGGCGGCGGCGCTACAGCGGAACCTGCATGTGCGACAGGCCGAAGTACATGGCATGTCGCAGCGCGGCGGAGCGGTGCAGTCGCACCTGCGCGTTGCCGACCATGAACTCTTCAGCGACCTCATCCCACTGGGGCAGGTCGACATGATCCTGGCCGTGGAACCACTCGAAGCCCTGCGCTACGTGCATTACCTCCGGCCGACCGGTGTGCTGGTGGTGAGCACAAACGCGTTCATGAACATCGACAATTACCCCGCCATCGAGCAGGTGCTCGACCGCATCGCCGGATTCGAGCGGCACGTGCTGCTGGATGTGGATCGACTCGCCAAGGTGGCGGGTTCGCCGCTGGCTGCCAACATCGTGACACTCGGGGCGGGCGCCCTGTTTCTTGAGATCGATGCGCAGGAGCTCGAAGACGCCGTAGCGGAGATGTTTGCCGCAAAGGGTGATAAGGTCGTCGGCATCAACCGGCGGGCCTTCCGGCTCGGCCGGGCCGCAGCCGCGGCGTACCGTGATGGCTTGCAACGCGGCGGCACCTCGCGGGCCGTGCGGGCCTGGATCGACCGGTTGGACGCCGAGGCGCTGCTGGCAGCGGAACCCCCCACCCCGCCTTCGTTCGACGATCTGGCCGCGGTCGAGAACCGCCTGACTGGGGCGGAGGCGACGGCTTTCGAGCGGACGTTGCTGCGCGCGTACCAGGAAAACCGCCGGGCGCTGTACGAGCACGAGGTTTACGTGCTCATCGAACTGATCGGGGCGATCTCCCCGCCACGCTACGTCTTCGTACCGACCGGCAACCTGCTGGCCCGGGAGGCGCTCGCCACCTTCCCCGGTGAACGGGTCGTACTGAAGATCGTCTCCCCCGAGGTGGTCCACAAAACGGACGCACAAGGCGTCGTATTCTGCCCGAAGGAGTACGACATCGTCCGACGCGAGATGGACCGGCTCGTGGCCCGGCAGGCCGCCCACGCCCCCGTCGAAGGCGTGCTCGTGGTCGAGTACGTCGAGTCACGCGGCAGCGGCTTCGGCAGCGAACTCTTCGTCGGCGTACGCGCGACACGCGAGTTCGGCCCGGTCATTGCCGCGGGACTCGGCGGTATCGACACGGAGTACCTCGCGCAACGCATGCGACCGGGGATCGCCGTCGCCAAGGCCTGTGCCGCGGATACGAGCGCGGAGGAGTTTCTCGAGCTCTTCAAGCGCACGGCGGCGTACGACCTGCTGGCCGGCCGCGCCCGCGGACACGACCGTATCGTGTCCGATGGCGAGTTATTGCGCTGTTTCCGGGCATTCATCTCGCTGGCGCGGCATTTCTGCGTCGACCGTGGCGCGGAGGGCCCGGACGTCGCGGAGTTGGAGGTGAATCCCTTCGCCTTCCGCCAACAGCGCATGGTGCCGCTCGACGGTCGCGGGCGCCTGGGTACGGCTGCTCCGCATCCGGTCCCACGGCCGGCGCAGCGCATCGTGAAGCTGCTGGAGCCCGGGGCGATTGCCGTCCTCGGGGCCTCCGCGACGGCGGAGAACTTCGGGCGCATCATTGCCCGCAACGTGCGCGACGGCGGTTTCCCATGTGAACACCTGTATCTCGTGAAGGAGGGTCTGGGTGAACTCGATGGGATCCGCTGTGTTCCCACCCTCGAGGCGTTGCCGGAACCGGTGGACCTGCTGGTGGTCGCCGTGCCGGCCCCGGCCCTGCCCGAAGTCGTCCGTAGCGCCACCGCAAGCGGCAAGGTCGGGGCCGCCTTGCTGATTCCCGGTGGAGTGGGCGAAACCGAAGCCGGCGCCGTGCTCGACCAGGAGTTGCGCGCTGCGATCGCAGCCGCGCGCCAACGACCGGACGGTGGCCCCGTGTTCATCGGCCCGAACTGCATGGGGATTCAGTCGCGGCCGGGGCGCTACGACACCTTCTTCATCCCACGCTCCAAGCTCGATCCGCGCTGGGAGGCCCCACCGCGACGCGTGGCGCTGATCTCGCAGAGCGGCGCGTTTGTCATCACTCGCCAGAGCAACCTCGGCATGCTCGATGCCGCCCTGGCCATTTCGCTGGGCAATCAGATCGACGTGACGCTCGCCGACGTCGCCGCCGCGGCCGGCAGCCGCACCGACATCGACGTGGTGGCGATCTACGCCGAGGGTTTCGGCAATTACGACGGGCTCGAACTCGTCCGTCACATCCGCCGGATGGTGGCCGACGGCAAGTTCGTCCTGTTCTACAAGGCCGGCCGCACACCCTCCGGCCGGTCGGCCGCCGCCGGTCACACCGCGGCCGTCGCCGGCGACTACGATGTCTGCCTCGCGGCCGTCGCCAACGCTGGAGCGGTGTGTGTGGATACGTTCAGCGCCTTCGAGCAACTCCTCGATCTGGCTACCGCGCTGCATACGCGGACGCTCGGCGGGCTACGTGTGGCGGCGCTTAGCAATGCCGGCTTTGAAACCGTCGGCATGGCGGATGCGACGGTCGGCGACGACTACGCCATCCAGATGACGGCGCTTTCCGACACGACACAAACACGCCTCACCGAGATTCTCCACGCCCACAAGCTGACGGGGCTGGTCAACGCCCGCAATCCACTCGACGTGACCCCCATGGCCACGGACGCCGCTTACGCCGCCGCGCTCGGTGTACTACTCCAGGCACCGGAGGTCGATGCGGTGATCGCCGCGCTGGTGCCACTCACGCCGGCCATGCTCACGACCGCCGAGGAACTGTCGCGGCCCGGCGCGCTGCCCGAGCGACTCGCAGAACTACTGCGCCATACCACGAAACCAGTGGTGTGCAGCGTGGCAGCCGGTCGCGCGTACGATCCGCTCGTGGCGGCCCTGCGGCGGACAGGCGTACCGGTCTTTCGCTCGGCGGACGAAGCCACACGCGTGCTGGGGCGTTACCTCTGGGCCCGGGCGGCCGCCGGCACTACGAGTGGCACAGACCTCCCGGCCGCCACACGGACTGCCGAGCAACCCCTCCGGGCTTGAGGCCACCCCGGATGCATGTACCACCAGCCCAGCATACCTCCGAACCCTGCGCTGCGGCGGGCGGCGGGCGCCCAGCGAAAACCACACGTCGGGCGGACGCCGCTGCCCTGCTGTTGCTGCTCGCGGGCTGGATGGGGTGGGTGGCGTTTGCGACCGGCGGGGTACCGGCTGTGTTCTACGACACGTTTCGCGACACGGCCAGCGTGCGGGCTATTCAGGGCGGGCGCGGGTGGGTCGACCCCACCCTGCCTGGCTATCCGTTGTGGTACGCCCCTGGCAACCCGGCTATGTTCACCGTCGCCAGCTACCTCACCGGTCTGCCACCCGAGCACGTCTACGCAACCAGTGCTTACGTGGTGAACGGGCTGCTGGTTGTGCTGCTCTACGTACTTGGCCGCACACTGGCCGGCGTGGCCGGCGGGGTAGTCGCGGTGCCACTTGTGCTGCTCGGGTCGCTGTGGTGGCTGACGCGGGCACATGGCCCCATGCCAAGCATCCAGACGAGCGTACTGGCGTGGGTCACGCTGTTGCTCTGGCGCCACACGCTGAGTGGACCGCGCTGGGCTGCCGGCGCAGCGGGGATTACTCTCGCTGCAACGGTCTGGTGCCATCCGCTTACAGGTGTCGTCGCGGCCGGCGCGATCTTCCTGCATGCGGCCATGGCCGGCGTAGGGCGGACCCCCGGCGCGCGCCGGCGCGCGGTGGCGCGCATGCTCCTGCTGGCACTGGTGACCGGCGTGCTCACGAGCCCGTTGATCGCCCATCTCGTGGAGTTGCCCAAGCTCAACACCGCTCCCTTCACCTACACGCCACCGGAATTCTTCACCTTCTCGTTCGGGTTGCAGACACACGCCCCGCTGGTGCTGTTGCTTGCCGCCGGCGGGATCGTGCACCTTGTGCGCACCGCACGCGACCAGGCCTGGATCCTCGGCTACCTGCTCGTCGGCGCTGCCGGTGCGTTGCTGGGCTATCTTGGTGGCCGTGAAATCGTACCCGTACCGTATCTTCTGCCGCACGAATTCCTCTGGCATGCCCAGTTTGCCGTCGGCCTGTGCGCCACGGTGGGCGCTGTACGGCTCGCCCGGTTCTCGGCCGAGCGCGCCTCAGGACCGGCGCGCCTGTGGCTGCCCTTCCGCAGCGCGTTGACCGTGACGCTGCTCGCCGCACTCGCACCGGTGCTACCACAGCTTCCTGAATTGCGCACACACGTTCTACCGCTCCCGCCCGGCGATGCGGCGGCCTACGGGTGGCTCGCCTGGCTGCGCGCGGAAACCCCCGCGGATGCGCTCGTGCTATGCCAACCCGAAATCGGCTACGTCTATGTAGCCGGACTGACGGGCCGCCAGTGCCTGGCACTGCCGCCGGCACACACGAACCCGGCCGCGGACGTCGATGCGCAGTGGTCGCTGGTGGCGCGGCTGCGCTGCGTGGCTGACGAGGAGGAGTTTACGTCGCTGGCAAGCTCGCACGGTGTCGACTACCTGCTGATTGACCTCGACTATTACGAGCCGGAGTGGCCCCGCGAACTCGTCGCTGCTTACGACCGGTGGACTTGCCTCCGCCTCGTGTGGAGTGCGCCGGCGTCGGCAATCCGGATCTACAAGTTTACCGCACCACCCTGACATCCGGCACGCTGGGGTGCGCACGTCCGTTCCGCGTATTCACATTCCAACGTACTTGGCGTATGCGCCCCGCGCCACGGCCGGGTCGTTCGTGCCCTGTACGATCGCGCGACCATCCGGAAAGAGCGTGATTTGCAGATGCTCCAGCGTGAAGCGCAGCATGAACTCGTTCTGACGCGGGTGTGATCGGTCCGGCAGGCCCCGCACGATGGTCCGGAAGTCGAGCTTCCCCCCGTCGGCACGCGGCTCCGGCGTAATCTGTACCGCTTCGCGACCACAGAGCGTGGTGGTCGTCGCGCCGCGGGTACCGCGCAGAAATGCGAACACCCCCTGTACGCAGCACGGACAATCCGCCTCTCGCAGCGTGGTAATTTGTACCCACCGCCCGGTCCAGACATCCAGCGCATGCAGCCGCCCGCCAACACCCGCCTCGTGCCCGGTGAGCAGTTTGAGCGCCGTCAGCGCCTGTAGACTGGCCACCATGTTGACCGCCGGCCCCAGCACGCCGGCCGTGTCGCACGTCGGCAGCGTGCCGGGCGCGGGCGGCTCCGGCCAGACGCAGCGCAGACAAGCTGAACGTCCCGGCAACACGGCGAGCACGCGCCCCTCCGCCGCGACGCAGCCGCCATACACCCAGGGAAGTTTGTGCGCCACGGCCACGTCGTTCACGAGGTAGCGGGTTTCAAGGTTGTCAGTACCGTCAAGAATCAAGTCGGCATCGGCGAGGAGCTTCTCCGCGTTGGCCGGACACAGGTCCGCGACGACGGGTTCAATCTCCGCGGCGGAGTTGATGCGCCGCAGCTTGCGGGCAGCCGCCTCGGCCTTCGGCAGGTTGGCGGCGATGTCGTGCTCGTCGAAGAGCACCTGTCGCTGAAGGTTATCGATCTCAAGAAAGTCGCGGTCGATGATCCGCACGGCCTCGACGCCGGCGCGCACGAGAGTCTCCGCCAACACGCTGCCGAGTGCGCCGCAGCCGATGATGCTGATGAAGCTGTGGCGGAGCTGGCGTTGGCCGGATGGGCCGATGGGTTCGAAGCGCATCTGCCGCCGGTAGCGCGCTGCTTCCGGGGAGGGCTCGTTGCGGGCGCCGGCAGTCATGCGGGGGGCGCTCCACCCCCCGAGTTCGGACGGCTGGCCCGATACTCTCCCAGCATGTCGCGCGCGTTCAGGAGCGCCATCAGGAAAAAGACTACGAGCAGGATAACGGAAATGTCCCAGTGGCCGTCGGCGCGGGCCCGCAGGGTCCAGAGCACCGACATGACTGCGACGAGCGCGGCGAACGCGCCCTCAACCAGCACCCCCACGAGGAGGGCCACCCGCAAGCCGCACAACATGAGACCGGCGGTGAGCAGGAAAGCTCCCCCGATGATCCGCAGAACGAGAAAACAGGCCCGATCGATGGCCCGCCAGCGCTCGACCTCGGCTCCTTGCGCTGCCCCGGGCGCCGTCGGGATCAGACTCAGACCGAAATACAGACAGACGAGTCCCGCGATGAAGAGCCAAGGAGCGTGGCGCCGGATGGCCCGTGTCCATGTCGGGTGCGCCGTTGCGTATCGCAATCCATCCGGTACCCCGCCGTCGTCGGCCATCACAAGCACCTCCCGGCGCAGGTACGCGCGTAGCGCTCTGTGCCGCTGGGATGGTACCGCGGCGGCAGGAGCGCTGCCAGACACCGGCGCAGTGTCGGTTCTGGGCCGGCATGAGCCGCCGGCCGGTTCGCAGCGGTGTGGGGCTGCTACTGCTTCACGAAGATGTAGTACAACTGGCCTTCAGAGCCGGTGCGACCCGCCAGGGCCTCGGCCTGCGGACCGACACCCATGTAGATGTCGCAGCGGCCGGCGGCGCGGATCGCGCCACCCGTATCCTGATCCAGCGCGAAGCCGCCATATTGCAGGTAGCTGATCTGCCCACCCGCATCGGTTGGCAAGTTCGCCTGCAAAAAGGAAAGGCATGCGCGTGGGAAGACTTCCTTGTCCGTCGCCAGTGACCTGAAAGGAATCACCGGGGTATTCAGACTGCCGAACGGCCCGCCCGGCGCCTCTTGAAAAAACACGTACCGATCGTTTTTCCAGCAGTAGGCGTACACCGAACGCGGGTTTGCCTCAAAGAATCTCCGCATCGCCTGGAGCGAAACCTCGTCACGGGTCATGTGCCCATCGCGCACCAGCTCCAGCGCCACCGGCGTATACTCGTGGCCGTTGTTCCCCGCGTAGCCCACCTCGTAGATCCGGCCGTCTTCCAGCCGCAGCTTCGCCGAGCCCTGCACCGTGATGATGTAGGCCTCGAAGGCGGAGCGGACCCAGGCGATTTCGAGTCCGTCCAGCAACCGTCCGGACTCGATCTCACGCCGCGTCGGATAGCGCGGTTCGATCGTACCGGCCGCCGTTCGTCGGCCGAGCGTACGTCCCTCCGGGTCCTTCACCAGGTCGGGGGGCAGGCGATAGAGGGGATAACGGAATGCTTCAGAGCGCTGCCGCCGACCGTCAAAAATCGGCGTGTAGTAGCCGGTGAAGTAGACCGACCCACGGTCATCGAAGCCCACGGATTGGTAGACGTCAAACTCGTTGCGAATGGCCGCGTTGAGCGCCGCAGGCGATGTGGCCGTGTCCAATAGCACGAGAAAACGCTGCAACGAAGCCACGGCGCGCGCGTGGCTGATGTCACCATAAGGAAAGTAGCGCTGGCTCGATGGTTTGGCGAGGTAAGCCAGACTGTGCTGAATGGCCTCACGCAGTCCCGGGCGCCCGCCAAAGCCCTGTCCGAAATCCGGGTACTGCTCCGGCGGAATCTTCCGCAAAGCCAGCGCCCCCGGTGGCAGCGGCCGCGAATAATCCCGCACTTCCGGTTGGAATGGGACCAATTCATCCGCCGGCTTGCGGCACCCGGTCAATACCAGCAAAGCCAACGCGACAACCACGCCACCCAATCCAATGCGCCTCATGCGCCAACTCCTCTCGGCCGCTCCGGGCCGTGCCCAGCCCCCTCGTGATGGCGCAGATTCTGCCCGGCCGGCCCCGCTCCTACAACAGCGCGCGGACACTTCCGGCGTGATTTGCGGCACAATTGGCGGAACCCCCCCCGGTTCGGGGCCAAGTCGAAAACACCCCCATCCCGACGCTCACCGCACTCAGCGCGGCGTCGGCCCCAGCTTGAGCAGCGCCGCAAGCGCCCCGAAGTCGATCCGTCCCTGCGGTAGGCCGGCAAACTGCATGTTCTGCTGCAAGGCCGCCAACGTATCTTCGGCGAAGCGCCCAGTCAGCAGGAAATATTGCCCGTCACGCTCCCAGGCCACAATCGTCACGTCGTCGACGCACGTTACGCGGTAACCGCAGGACTTGCCCCCGCGGCGCTCGCACAATTTGCCATCGCGGCACATGCGGAACGGGCGTTCCGCCGCGAAGACGGAGACTACCCGCGTGGGATCGTTCCGGTCGCGGTAGAATGCGTGGATGCAGACCATGTCCTGGAGTGGAGAGCAACCGCAGACGCCGTCCAATTCAAAGTGTCCCTCGCAACCGGTCAGGTCGGGCATGTGGACGGCAAACTGGGCCCGCGCGCGGATACGGGCACTGGCTTCGGAGGCGCCCGCCGCTCGCAAGCCGAAGCTGTCGTGGCGGCTTGTTACCGCACACTTTTCGTGTATGCGAGCAAAGCCGCGGGCATCCACCGCAGCCGCTTCGCGTGGCCAAAGGAAGACGGCCAGGACCACGGTCGCCGCTGCTGCGAGGCCGGATAGGCCGAAACGCAGGATCAGGGCAGAACGCGGTCGCGTGCGACGGAGGGGAATCTGGCCGCTGGTACTCGCGGCCGCTGACAGTGCAACCTGCACGCGGTCCACAAGATCGGAGGGCGTGGTTTCTGATCGCATCGCGCGATCCACGGCTCCACGAAGAGGCGCCCAGCGGACCTCCGTGGATGCCTCGGAGGTGTGCTCATCCGCAAGCGCCCGCAGTCGCGCCGCAACCCGCGCGGCCAACTCGGCCGGTACGGGCTCGGTCACGACCGCTCGCCGGATGGTACTGCGAAAAGCCCACAACCGGGCCACGACGGCGCGCGCCGCAGAATCTGCGGCGAGCTCGCGCTCCACCGCGGCGGCTTCGTCCGGCGGCAAGCGGCCGTCGGCGTAAGCAACCAGCTTATGTTGCGGGTCTTGCGTGCTCATGCGCGGTCCCTGGTCGGCGGAATCCGGTGCTCCTGGGCGTATTCAGAAAGCCGCTCGGCCATCTCACGACGGGCGCGATACAGCCGGCTCATCACGGTACCGATCGGCACGTCGAGAATTTCAGCCATCTCCTGGTACGTCAGTTCATCGGTCGCCCAGAGCAGCAACACCGTGCGGAAGTCCGGTGCAAGCTGGTCGAGGGCTCGTTTCACCTCGCCGTCCAGCCGCTCGTAATCCAATTCGGTCGGTACAAAGGCGGCATCGCCGGACTGGCTCTGCTCGAGCGTCTGGTGATCTACGGCCTGCGGGGCACGATTCTCACGCACCGCCCGGTTCAGATGCGTGTTGTGCAGGATTCTGAGCAACCAAGGCCGGATGCCGAACTCCCGCAACTCGAAGTTCTCAAACGCCCGGTAGGCCTTGAGATACGTCTCCTGCACCAGGTCTTCCGCCTCGTGCTGATGGCGGGTGAGCCGCCGCGCCACCCGATACAGGAGGTCGAGGTGCGGCATCGCCACCTGCTCGAACGCTTTGGAGTCGGCGCCAGCCATGGGGCTCCAAGATCCCCGCCGACAGGCGCCCACTGCTAGGGAAACCGGCGACGGGCGGAGACAATTCCCGACACACCCACTTACTCCCCTGATTATGCAGACCTGGCTGGTGTATTGCCACCGCCGTCCGGTAGAATCTCTGCCCGCGGGGTCGGCGGGGTCCGGCCCCTATTCAATCCGCGGGCGGAGGTCTAGCCATGCAGGCGTGCACGGGGCGGTGGTGGTGGACGGGGATCCTGTTCCTGCTGAGCGGCGGCCCGCTGGCCACCTGGGCGCTGGAGGCACAACCCGTCACCTTTGCTGCCAGCGATGGGCTGCGCATCCATGCGGCCTACTACCCACCCCCCCTGACACAACGTGACCCGGCCCCCATCGTCATCTTGCTGCACGGTCTGCACGAGTGTCGGGCCGCCTGGGAGCCGCTGCTGGCGCCGCTGCATGAGGCCGGTTTCGCGATCCTCGCACCCGATCTGCGCGGGCACGGCGAAAGCGCGACGACGGCGACGCGGGAAGCGGTGCAGGCGAACGAAGCCGCGGTTTTTCGTGCGATGCAGCATGATTTGCGGGGGGCCTACGACTGGCTCGCCGCATCGCCGCGCCACGACCGGGCACGTTTTGCCCTGGTGGGCACCGGGCTGGGCGTGAGCGTTGCGCTGCAATACACCGCGGCGGATCGTAGCGTGGACACCGTGGTCGGACTCTCGCCTCTGCTGGCGGCTCACGGCCTTGATCCGGCCGGCGACATCGCACAGATCACCGGTCGCCGGCTGCTACTGGTTGGGACGGACGAGGACCGGGATGCGATGTACTCGCTGAAAGCGCGCGGCGAAGGCATCGAAACACGCGCGCAGCGCGGGGCCCGCGAGCGGGGGGTGGGGCTTTTTACAGACGACGCGGATCTGGCCCGGACACTTGCCAGCGAACTGAAAACCGCGGTGGGCACCCCGGCGCGTGAACCGGTGTACGGTTCGATCCAGAGTCATGTCTATCATCAACCGGATTCCGGCTGGCTGGCGCAGATCGGCCCCAGTAATCTCCGCCACTATTCGTCGGCCGAGGAGGCCCAGCGCCGTGGCTTGCGGGCGGCCAAATCCGGCGGCCCGCGCCAGCGTGGCACCGCCAGTCCCACCCGGGACGGTCCAGCGCCGCGGCCATGACCCTTTGCTCACGGGGTGCGCTGCACCTCTGGGCGTGGCGGCCCGGCAGCGGAAAGGAAGCACAATGCAGAGAAGTCGGCTGCACCCCGCGTGGATGGTACTCATGTTGCTGCCGGGCATGGTGTTGGCGGAGAATCCGTGGAAGGAACGCGTGCCGCGCGCGGTAGAGCAGGCCGAGCGCGCACTCGTGCGGGCGTTGGACACCGCGTATCGGGCGGATGACTGGCAGACGGGGGCCCAGTTGGCCGACGCGGCGGTCCTGCTCGGGAAGCACTCACCGGAAATGCGCGCGCGGATCGCACGGGCCTATTGGCGCGCCGGGCGCCTGCCGGAAGCCGAGTGGCATGCCGACCTGCTCGACCCGCAGTCGAACGATCGGGTAGCACTGCGCGTACTGACCGACCTCCACCTCGCACGCGGATCGCGCGACACAGCGCGGGCGTTCGCCGAGCGTCTGGGGGGGCAGCCCTCGGCCGCACCTGAGGATCTCTATCGCCTGTTCCAGGCGCGTACGGCCGCCCAACAGTTCGAGGGCGCACCGCAGCTTCTGCAGCGTATCGAGCGGCTCGCCAGCTCGCGGAACGGTTATCCGGAGATGTACCTCGCCGAGTCGGTTGCGGGTGTCAGCACGTTTCTCAACCGGATCGGCCCCGACCCGCTGAATCAGGTGCGACGCTACGGCAGCGCCCCCATGCCACCGCTGGTACTGATTGGGCTGCCGGCTTGTGACGTCGTGATCAACGGCCAGGGACCCTACCGCATGATCCTCGACACGGGCGGCAGCATCATGATCGCCCTTGATCAGGCCATCGCCGATGACCTCGGGCTGAAGTCGATTGCACCTGCATCCGTGCGCGGGGTGTCGGGCAAGCAGACTACCGGGCAGGTATTGCTTGAGCGGGTGGAAATCGGCGGGGTCGAGCTGGAGCGTGTGCTGTGCCGCACCTTCGACGTGCGCAGCGCACTCATGAACCTGGCGGACGGCATCGTCGGCACGGGAATCTTCGGTGACGCACGCTTGACGCTTGACTTTGCGGAAGCGACGTTCGAGGTCAGCGCATCGTCGGGCTCACCGGCGCCGGGGGCGGCCGTCGATGTCCGCATCGTCGGGGATGCCAAGCTGATGGTGCCCGTGGTTTTCGGTGATGCCCCGGCCGTGGCGCTGTTGGATACAGGGGCGGATGCAATCGCCATCTCGCCATCACGGCAGGCACTGCTCTTCACCGAGGAGGAGTTGCAGACTTTTGAGTTCGAGATGCCGCTTGGGGTCGGCAGCGGTCACGCCACCAAGTTGTCAATGTCACCGGGCGCGCCGTTGGAGTTCGCCGGGCGGCGATTCGAGGGCTATGGTGGACTGGGCCTCAGTCTCCTGGATGAGATTCTTGGCCCGGTACTCGGTATGCAGACGGATGTACTGATCGGCATGCCCACCTTCCGGCTAATGAGCAAGTGCACAATCGACTATCCGACGGCACGGCTATGGATCGAATGGCTGCCGGAATGAGCGGGCCGGCCTTGGGGACGATCAAGGTGTACCGTTGTCCACCCGCGGCCCTTTCGCTTCTGTCGGATCCATCCAGCGGCGCAGAAGCTTCGCGAGTGCAATGGCTCCGACCATTCCGACCAGCAGCAGACCCGCGAGCATCAGCAGGAGATCGGGGCGCTCGACGGCAGTGACTTGGATGGATTGCCAGTAGGTCAACGCGATCGCACGGGCCGGCTTGTGCAGCCACAAGGCCAGCAGGAAACCCAGCGCCAGCCACGGACCGTAAGGAATCATGACCGTGGCCTTCAGCACGCGCATGAGGACCCAGCCGCACAGCGCGATCCCCACCGAAAGTAACAAACCCAGCAACACGAGGTCCCAGCCCACCACCGCACCCGCCGCGGCGAGAATGTAGATATCGCCCGTGCCGAAGGCCTCGCGGCCGAAGGCCAGCGTGAAACCCACGCGCAGCACCCAGCCGGCGCCGGCGCCGACCACCGCTCCACAGCACGCGTAGGCGATACCTGCCAAAGGTTCGAAACCCCCGACCGGATTCCAGGTCGCCGCGGTCCGCCACCAGCCCTCCACGCCGGGCAGCACAGCACACGCGACAAGTGCGCCCCCTCCCAGGACGATCGCGGGCAGGAGCCACAGCAGGTCCCCCAGAACCATCCGACGCGCAGCGGGCTCCTCCTCGGCAATCGCGGCTTCGATCTCCTCATCCGCGGCGCGGCTCTGACCGCCCGTCAACACCATCGCCAAATACACCGCGATAAACACCGCCAGAATCGTCGGCGGGTGCGGCCTCAGGAAAAAGATGCTGCCGCCCGCAAAGATCGGGGCGGCGACCAGCGCGAGCGCACCCAAGGTCAGGAGTAACATCAGTGCCGTGCCGCCGAACAGCTCGAGCGGCCGGTGGAGCGCCGGCGCGGAGTCCGGGGGTGTAGCGATTGACGGCGCTGTCTCAAGCCGTGGTGCTGTATCACCAACGGTCGTATCAGGTGGCGCCGGGGCGGCACTCGCAAGAGGCGAAACATCTACGTCGTTCGGATGAGACAACTCGGGCTCGGCATTCTCGACCGAGGAGAGTGGCGCCGACCGTTGTCCCGGTGCCGCCGGCCCCTCAACATCCATGTCACCAAGTTCATGGCGCGCTGCCCACCAGAGCAGCGCCCCGGAGACCCCCAGGGCCAGCAGGGCTGCGAGCCCGAGCGGTGCCGACCCCACGGGGGCATAGACCTCCGCGCGCGGCCAGACGGCATGAGCTGCAATGCCAATCGCGAGCGCGACGTACGTCACGCGCACATCGAGCGTATACGTGGCAATATCCATCGCCGAAACCGCAACCAGCGCCGCCCCGAGGACCAACCACGCCAGCAGCAAGGGCAGATCCGCCGCACCGGGGCGCCACGTCCAGTCGGCCTGCGCTTCCACAACGAAGAGCAGGTGATAGATCAGCACGAAGGTGAGACCGGTCAGCGCCTCAACCAGGGGGTACTGCACCGAGATGGGGGCGTGACACGTTCGGCACCGGGCGCGCAACACGAGCCAACTCACGAGTGGTAGGTTCTCAAACCACCGGAGCGTGCGGCGGCAGTGCGGGCAGAACGACCAGCGCGGGTTGCTCAGGGGGATGCCGGCCGGCAGGCGATAGACGACCACGTTCAGAAAGCTGCCGACGCACAGGCCGACGAGCCACAGCAAGACCTGGTTCGAAATGTGCGGCATCAGGTTCTGTCCGGTCCGGCCGACGAAGTGCCGATCGCGCGCAGCACACCCATGGCAACCTCATCGGGTGAGCGATTCGCCGTGGGGACCACGCACGTCGCGACGGCAGCGTAAAGCGGTTCCCGCTCCGCAAGCAAGTGACGCACCTCATCAAGCGGGTCGCGCCCCGTCAAGGCCGGGCGCAGCGTCGCGCTGCGCGCATCCGCGGACAACCGCGCATGCAGAATCTCCGCCGGCGCCTGCAGCCACACCACGACACCTCCGGACTTCAGGGCCGCGCGGTTGTCCGGGCGCAGCACGGCACCACCCCCGATACTGAGAATACGGCATGCCGGCACGGCCAGCGGGAGGATCACGTCCGCTTCACGCTGCCGAAAACCCTCCTCCCCTTCCGACACGAAGATCTCCCACACCGTGCGGCCCGCTTCCGCCTCGATCTGCGCATCCGTGTCCACGAAAGCCCGTCCGAGCCAATCCGCCAGCCGCTGCCCCACCGTTGTCTTACCGCAACCGCGATACCCTATCAGCACCAGGTTACGACCGCCGAGCGCGACCTGCACCACCCGCACGAGGTCCGCCGGTGCGCCCGTCACGCAAGCACCGTGTGTAGCAGGGTTTCAGACGGGCGGTTCAGGTCCAGCAGCACCGCGTGCAGCCGATCGTGCCCTTGACCGGGGTTGATGCAGAGTGTGCGGCCGATGATTTCAAAGTAACGCCCACTCACTTGGGGCGACTCATGCACGTGACCATGCAGAGCGAGGGCGGGTTGACGGGTCTCGATAAAGGCGCGGACGGCCCGGGAGCCGATCGGCTGGGGATGGCCCGGCAGCCGGTCGAGGGCCGTGTCGTAGGGCGGAGCGTGCGCCACGAGGATCCACGGATCCGCGGTCGGCGGGGCCGGCGCGAGAATCTGCTCCAGCGACGGATTCTGCCGGAAGTGCTCCGCGGCCGAGACTTCGACCACTGTGCCACGCTTGGGATCCCAGACGACACCGCCCCAGGCCGGTGGGGCATCCCCGGGCAGATCGAGACGCTCGAGATCTTTGCCGTAATGGGGTGTGGGCGGCGTGTACATCAGCCCGAGAAACCGGAAGCCACGATACGTCCAGGCACGTTCATGTGACAAGACCGTGTACCCACCCTGCGCGGCCCGTGCGACCAGCGCTTCGTAGGTGCAGAGCCACTCGTGGTTGCCGGGCAGACAGGCCACCCATAGGCCCGGAACGGCCGCCCGCCACGCGGCGATACGCGGCAGCAACTCGGTGTCCACAAAGCGTACCTGCGAGTGGCGCGGGTCGTTGCGATCGCCGTCTCCGAGCAAGTCACCCCCCAGAATCAGCAACTCGGGACGCTCTGCCCGGACGAGCGCATCGAGCTGGGCGTATAACCCAGCGTCACCGTGCAGGTCGCTTGTATAGCAGAGCATCATCGCAAAGCGCCAGCTTCCGCCGCCATCGGACCCGAACACACGCGGACCAGCCCGGTGCTCCCGTGGGAGGATAGGATCATGGCTAATCCGCAATGATATTGTCGAGCCGGCGCTGCAGGTTGTCGACCCCTTCACCCGCGACATTCATAAGCTCGTCCGCCGCGCGCAGCAGCGTCGGGTCGCCACCGGTCGGGGCATACGGGTTGTAGTGGGGATCATCGTGGAGACTGCACCCCAGCGGCGCGAGCAGCATCAGGACGGCGAGCGCGCCCCATCGCAGGGGGTGCCGCAAATTCCAGGAACGAACGGAGCAAGGGAGCAGTGACGCGGCCATGACCATCCTCGGGCGGATTGTCGCCCGCACCCGTGGCGGGCCCTGCCACTCCTATCGGCACCGGCCGGCAGCCCCCATGGTCCGAACTTGGATCGTCGCGGGGCATGCCGGGGGGACAGGTCACCGCTGTGCCCTTGCGGTCGCATTGCCGCCCGCCTCACGCATAGGCCGTCACGTCCGGGCAGGTGCAGTGCAGGTGCCGGTCGCCGTACACATTGTCAATGCGCGCCACCGCCGGCCAGAACTTGTGCTGTCGCGTCCAGGGGGCTGGAAAAGCACCCTGTTCACGCGGGTAAGCGCGGCCCCACTCGGTGCCGCAGACCGCGGCGGCCGTGTGCGGTGCGTGGTGCAGCGGACTGTCCTCATAGGCAAGCCGTCCCTGCTCGATGTCGCGGATCTCCTGCCGGATCGCGATGAGTGCGTCGCACAAGCGGTCACATTCGGCCTGTGATTCACTTTCCGTCGGTTCGATCATCAGTGTGCCGCCTACCGGCCACGACATTGTCGGCGCGTGGAAGCCATAGTCCATCAGCCGCTTGGCGACGTCGTCGATTTCGACATGCGCGGACTTCTTCAATTCCCGCAGGTCAATGATGAACTCGTGCGCCACGCGGCCGCCCGGCCCCGTGTACAGCACCGGGTAGTGCGCGCCCAGCCGCTGGGCCATGTAGTTGGCGTTGAGAATCGCGACCTGGGTCGCGCGGCGCAGGCCCTCGGCGCCCATCAGCCCGATATACATCCACGAGATCG
Source organism: Phycisphaerales bacterium (assembly GCA_016716475.1). Taxonomy (NCBI): domain Bacteria; kingdom Pseudomonadati; phylum Planctomycetota; class Phycisphaerae; order Phycisphaerales; species Phycisphaerales bacterium. The sequence goes on along the minus strand of JADJWG010000004.1, from coordinate 529,122 downwards.
GCAGGATGCTGGCGCTGCCGAAAGGGGCCGCCGAAACGGGCCCGATCGCCTGGGAACCGCCGCAAGCGACGAGCGGATGGCCGGGAAGGAACGGCGCCAGGTGCGCGGCGCAGGCGATCGGTCCCATGCCCGGGCCGCCGCCGCCGTGCGGGATGCAGAAAGTCTTGTGCAGGTTCAGGTGGCAGACGTCGGCGCCGAGTTCTCCCGGCCGACACAAGCCGACCTGGGCATTGAGATTGGCGCCGTCCATGTAGACCTGGCCGCCATGCTCATGCACCACGGCACAGATGTCCTTCACGCCGGGCTCGAAAACCCCGTGCGTGGAAGGATACGTGATCATGATACCGGCGAGACGCGCGCGATGCGCGGCGGCCTTGGCCCGAACGTCGTCGAGACTGATGTTGCCGTGCGCGTCGCAGGCGACGATCACGACTTCGTAGCCCACCATGATGGCACTGGCGGGGTTGGTTCCATGGGCGGAGATCGGCACGAGGCAGACGTTGCGGTGGCCCTCGCCACGGCTCTGGTGGTAGGCGCGAATGGTGAGCAGCCCGGCATACTCTCCGGAAGCACCACTGTTGGGTTGCAGCGACACGGCCGAAAAGCCGGTGATCTCGGCCAGGGTACCCTCGAGGTGCCGAAAGAGCGTCTGGTAGCCACGGGTCTGGTCGAGCGGGGCGAAGGGATGGATCTGGCTGAACTCGGGCCACGTCACGGGAAGCATTTCCGACGTCGCGTTGAGCTTCATCGTGCAGGAGCCGAGCGGGATCATCGAGGTGCAGAGGGAAAGGTCGCGGGCCTCGAGCCGCTTGAGATAGCGCAGCAGCTCGTGTTCGGCATGGTAGCTGTTGAAAACGGCGTGCGTCAGGTACGGGCTCGTGCGGCGCAGGGCCTGCACGGGAGCGGCCTCCGCCGCCCCCAGGTGTCGCGCGAGACTGGCAGCGGGCTCGGGCACGCCACAAGCGCCCAGCAGGCGAACCAGTTCGGCGCGGGTGATTTTCTCGTCCAGCGCGATGCCGATGGTTTCGTCACCGAAGTCGCGCAGGTTGAAGCCGGCCTGCCGCGCGGCTCCCAGGACCCGTTCGGCACTGCTGCGCCCGCCCGGCACACCGATGCGCAGGGTGTCGAAGTACACCCCCGCGGGCACCCGGAAGCCGGCCTCGGCCAGCACCGCCGCGAAGGCCCGCGCAGCCGTGTGAATGCGTTCGGCGATGCGGCGCAGGCCGTGCGGGCCGTGGTAGACCGCGTACATGCTTGCCATGATCGCGAGCAATACCTGCGCCGTGCAGATGTTACTGGTGGCCTTCTCACGGCGGATGTGCTGTTCGCGCGTCTGGATCGCGAGCCGGAACGCGGGGTTGCCTTGCACGTCCTTCGATACGCCGACGATCCGGCCGGGCATCTGGCGGGCATGGTCCTCATGCGTAGCCATGAAGGCGGCGTGCGGTCCGCCGAAGCCGAGCGGCACGCCGAAGCGCTGCGCGCTGCCAACGGCGATGTCTGCGCCGAACTCCCCCGGCGGCTTGAGCAGGGTCAGCGCGAGCAGGTCCGTCGCGAAAACCACGAGTGCGCCAGCGGCGTGTGCGGCCGTGACCAGCGCGGTGTAGTCATAGGCGCGACCGTCGGTGGCCGGGTACTGCACGAGCACGCCGCAGATGCTGCCGTCGGCGAGGTCCAACGTGGCTGGATCCCCACAGCGCAACTCGATCCCGAGTGGCTCCGCCCGGGTCTGGAGCACCGCGAGGGTCTGGGGGTGGCAGTCCGCCGCGGCGAAGAAGGCATTGCGTTTGCCGCGGGCGATGCGGTGACACATGGTCATCGCCTCGGCGGCGGCAGTGGCCTCGTCGAGCAGCGACGCATTCGCCAGCGGCAGACCCGTGAGGTCGGAGACCATGGTCTGGAAGTTGATCAGGGCTTCCAAGCGCCCTTGGCTGATTTCGGCCTGGTAGGGTGTGTACTGGGTATACCAGCCCGGGTTTTCCAGGATGTTCCGCTGAATTACGGGTGGTGTAATGCAGTCGTGGTAGCCCAAACCGATGAGCGACCTCAGCACGCGGTTCTGCCCGGCGATGGCGCGCAGTTCGGCCAGCAACTCGTGTTCGCCGCGCGGCACACCGAGCGCGAGCGGCCGCGACGTGCGAATCGCCGGGGGAACGGTCGCTTCGGTGAGGGCATCGAGGGAGTCGTACCCGAGCACCGCGAGCATGGTGCGCAGCTCGTCGTCACTGGGTCCCAGGTGCCGCTGGATAAATGTATCGGTCGGGTGCAGAGGGTCGGGCAGGTCATGCATGGTGGTAATCACTTTTCAGAAAACCCGTGCAAAACAGGGGGCGCATCGTCGCCACAGGAAGCTGCCAGGCCGAACGCTTCCGCGCCCGCGCTGTCCGGTGCTCCAGCGTCGCGATCCCAGCCAGGCGGAGGACGCCGGTTAGGCGATAAACTGGTTGTAGGCCGTTCCGTCGAGCATCTTCTCCAGCGGGCTGGTATCACTGCAGCGAATTTTAATCAGCCACCCGGCGCCGAGCGGATCGGTGTTGAGCAGACCGGGCTCGTCGGCGAGTCTTTCATTGGTTTCAACGACCTCGCCGGACACGGCGGTGTATAACTCGCCGGTTGCCTTGACCGACTCAACTTCACCGAAGTGCGTACCCCCCGCGACGCTATCTCCCGGCTTCGGCAGGTCCACGAAAGTGATGTCGGTCAGCTCATCGGCCGCGAATTGCGTAATCCCGATCGTGACGATGTCGCCGTCCAGCTTGAACCACTCGTGGGTCTGCGAATACTTCCGATCATTAGGCACCGTCATGCCTGGGCTCCTTCGCGACCAGCGCGTAACCACTGCCGGGGATCTGTCCGGCGTAGAGCGGATTCTACGGCAGCGCCTGTAAGGCGCGTAGGGCGGCAGACTGTGGGGCGCCGGCTCGCTCCGCCCCCTCAGGCCAGCAGTGATCGGACGGAAGCGAGCACAGCGGGTACCGTGGCGTCGTCCGCCACAGCCACCCAGCGGAAGTCCCGCTGGCGTTTCAACCACGAGCGCTGGTGTTTGGCGAGTCGCCGGGAGTGGATCTTGATCCGCTCGGTCGCCTCTTCCAGCGTAAGTCGGCCCTGGAAGTAGGCGAACAGTTCAGCGTAGCCCACCGCCTGGCGGGCCTGCGGACCTACGCCGCGCGGGTCTTCCCAGACCCGGCGGGCTTCCTGCTCCAGTCCGGCCGCCAGCATCCCCTTTACCCGGGCATTAATGCGGCGGTTCGCGGCCTCGCGCTCGCGCCGGAGCCCGATCAGCGTCCACCGCAGGTCGGGGCGGCGCGGGCCCCCCTGGTCCCACTGCCGTTGCAGGGCACTGATCGGCTGGCCGGACTGTTGGTAGACCTCGAGCGCCCGCTCGATGCGCCGGAGATCCTGGGGGTGGATACGGGCGGCCGCAACCGGGTCGACGGCGGCCAACTCGGCGTGCAGGGCCGCTGAACCGCACGCCGCGGCCCGGACGCGGAGCGCGGCGCGCAGGGCAGGATCGGCTGGCGGACCCTCAAAGAGCCCCTCGTACCAGCACTTGAGGTAGAGGACCGTTCCGCCGACCGCAATCACCGGCCGTCCGCGCGCGTGGATCGCAGCGACGGCGGCATCAGCACGGACGACAAAGGCGGCGGCGCTGAAGGGCTCCCAGGGGTCGGCGACATCGACGATGTGGTGAGGAATGCGGGCCCGGTCGGCAGCGGACGGCTTGGCGGTGCCAATGTCCATGCCGCGGTAGACCTTCATGGAGTCGATGCTGACGATTTCACCGTCGATCTCATCGGCGAGGGCGCGGGCGACGGCCCCCTTACCGGAGGCCGTACAGCCGGTGATGACGATGACACGGCGTTCCACGGGCGCTGTTCTACGGCGGCGGGTGGTGGGGAAGCAAGCGAGGGACGCGCCGGCGGAAGCCGCCCATCGGAGAGAAAGCAGGCGGCCCGCCATCCTCAGGATGACGGGCCGCCAGAGCACGAACTTGCAAGCTGCGATTCCACTCTCGGGGGACCCCCGCAGACGCAGGGGAGGGGACCGGTTTACTTCCAGGGGTAATTGGCGAAGGGACGGGCGGTCGGCGTGCGGGTGGCCGCGATCAACCAGGTGTTACCCTTACCGCGCGTGACGTCCTTGATGGAAGCGCCGAAGCGGGTGGCGAGCTGCTTGCGCACCACGGTGGGGTTGCTGTTGGCGGTCTTCGCGCCGAAATACGTCTGGAACTGCTTGTTGGTGAACTTATAGACCTGCACGCCGTTATTGACGTACTTGATCCACTTCGAGACCGTGGTCGGCGAAACCGGGGTCTTGACGCCGGGGCCGCTGAACTGGGTCTGGATGTTGCGGTACGAACCAATGCGCCACTGCACCTCGTTCTGCGCCGCGCGGAATTTCGGCGAACGCGTCGAGTAGGTGGGCTGGTTGGCCGACGGGCGGTTCCCCGTGGTCTGCGAACCGCCGAAGTTGGTCGTGGTGCGGCTCGTCTTCGAGCGCGTGTTGCGGAAGTTGAACTTCGAATTTGTAGGCATGTGGCTCTCCTGAGCAGCTTGCAAATCGTCCCGAATAATCAACGCACTGCGGTTCTATCGGCGTGGCTGTAGGGGGAGTTGAGAATTCTGTGCGCGTCACCGCTGAAAATCTTCAGGTGCAGGGCTTCTGCCGCAGGTAGTGTCAGCCCCCCCGGGGGACAACACCGACGCCCGCGGGCGGCACAGCCGGCAAACCCGTGGCGCACCACGGGCGAGTTGAAAGTCGGTGGTGTTTTGTAGTGGGTAAACACCTCCCGGCGCCACGCGCTGCGCGCAGCGGCCGCTATCATAGGAGTAGCCGGAGAGGGCGGCCGGCCGGTGCTGCCGGACCCTCGGACCGTGGAGGATACTGGACATGCGTAAACGAGCTGCCTGCCCCCACCGAAGCGCTGCCTTGCAGTGGCTGCGTCCGGGCTGGATCGGAGCCGGTGTGCTGCTGCTGGCCGCCGCGTGGTGGCCCGCGGGCGCGCAGGACAAGCCGTCGGCGCGCGGCGGCGCGGCACTGATCCGCATCCAGGGGCCGATCGACGAAATCACGCGGGAAAGTATCGAGCGGCGGCTGAACGAAGCCACCAGCGCGGGTGTCGAGGCCGTTATTTTCCGGCTGGACACCCCCGGTGGCGGCGTGGGGCCGGCGCTGGCTATTTGCCGGATGATCAAGACGCTGCCCAGCGAGCTGCGCACCGTGGCATGGGTCGATCCGATGGCCCTGAGCGCTGGCGCCATGATCTCGGTGGCCTGTCAGGAGATCTGGATGTCGCCGGCCTCATCCATCGGCGACTCGGCTCCCATCATCGTCGGGCCCGCGGGGATGGCCGAACTGGGGGACACCGAACGGGCCAAAGTCGAAAGTCCTATCCTGCAGGAATATCGTGATTCGGCAGCGCGCCATGGCCACGATCCGGTGCTGCTTCGGGCGATGGTGACATTGAGTGAAGAGGTCTGGTGGCTGGAGTCCGTCGCAGACCCCGCCGTGCGCAAGATCGTCGACGGAGCCCGGAAGAAAGAACTGCTGGATGATGTCGCCGCGGAAGAGCGCGCGTGGCGCCTGGTGCGCAACTTTCGCCTGCCCTGGTGGGACGACGATCGCGATCCGCTGCCCGTGCGACAGCCCATCGATGGGGACGGCGACCTGCTGACCCTGTCCCAGTATGACGCTGTCGGCCTGGGGCTGGCGCGCGGGATTGCCCGTTCACCCGAGGAGTTGCTCGCGAAGCTGGAGATTACAGGGCCGTTGCTGTCACTCGAGCAGACCGGTTGGGAGAAATTCGCGGCCTGGCTGAACAGCCCGCTGGTGCGCGGCGCGCTCCTCGTGATCGCCATGATCGGCCTATACATGGAATTTCAGTCGCCCGGACTGATTCTACCGGGCGCAACGGCCCTGATCGCCGGCGCAATCTTCATCGCGGCACCGTACGCCGCCGGACTCGGCAACGTGTGGGCCCTGGCGTTGATCGTGCTGGGACTGATCCTGATCGCGGTAGAGTTGTTCGTCCTGCCGGGCTTCGGTGTGGCGGGCATCCTGGGGGCGGTGTCCCTGCTGGCCGGCATTGTCGGCACATTCATCCAATACGACCCCCAGTTGCCGACCTTCTCGCCGCTGATGTGGGAAGCGACCCGCAAGGGCCTCGCCACGGGCTTCCAGGTGCTGCTTGGCAGCATGGCCGTGGCACTGGTGGGCATTCTCATGCTCATCAAAGTGCTGCCGGAGACCCGGATGGTGGACGGCATCATCCTCTCGAACCCGGAGCTGGTCGGCCCGGACCCCAGCGATCCACAGACGCTCGTGGGGCAGATCGGTGATGTCGGCGTCGTGGTCGGGACGCTGCGTCCCAGCGGACAGGCGCGATTCGGACAAGAGCTCGTGGACGTCACCGCGCTGGGCGAGTATGTTGAGGCCGGGCAACGCGTGCAGGTGGTGCGCCGGTCAGGCAAACGAATCGAAGTTCGTGTGCTGCCGGACCAGGGGTTAGCTTAGCACCGGTAACGCACTAGCGGTAAAGGGTACCTCATGAGCGAGATACTGTATTGGATCGGCGGCGTCGTCGGCGCACTGGTCGTGCTGGCTGTCATCGTCGTCATGCTCAACTTCGGGCGGCTCTGGATCACGGCCTTTTCCGCCAAGGCGAACGTGCAATGGCGCGAATTGATCGGGATGTGGCTGCGGAACGTAAACAGCAGCGTGATCGTGCATGCCAAGATCCAGGCCTGGAAAGCCGGACTCTCCGACATTTCCACGACCGACCTTGAGAATCATTACCTGGCCCGGGGGCGCGTAACCAACGTGGTCCAGGCGCTCATCTCGGCACAGCGCGCCCAGATCGAGCTGGACTTCCGCAAGGCCTGCGCGATCGACCTGGCCGGGCGCGACATTGTCGACGCCGTGCAGACCAGCGTGAACCCCAAGGTCATCGACTGCCCCAATCCGAAGTCCGGCCGCGCGACGATCGATGCCGTGGCCCAGGACGGCATTCAGCTCCGGGCGCGGGCGCGGGTCACCGTGCGGACGAACATCGCCCGGTTGGTCGGTGGTGCCACGGAAGAGACGGTCATCGCGCGCGTCGGCGAGGGCATCGTCTCCGCGATCGGCTCCGCGGGCAGCCACAAGAATGTGCTCGAAAATCCGGACAAGATCTCCAAGGCGGTGCTGAACAAGGGGTTGGATGCCGGAACCGCCTACGAGATCCTCTCGATCGACATCGCCGACATCGACGTCGGTGAGAACATCGGTGCCCGCCTGCAGGCCGATCAGGCCGAAGCCGACAAGAAGCGCTTCCAGGCCGAGGCCGAAAAGCGCCGTGCGATGGCCATCGCACTCGAGCAGGAGAACCGGGCGAAGGTCGAGGAGAACCGCGCCATTGTCGTCCTCGCGGAGGCGGAGATTCCCAAGGCCATGGCGGACTCTTTCCGCAGCGGCAACCTCGGCATCATGGACTACTACCGGATGCGCAACATCCAGTCGGATACGTCGATGCGGGACTCGATTGCCGGCAAGGGTGCGCGACCGGACGGTAGCGGCGATGCGCCGCAGGGTCGGTGAGGATGTGCGCGATGCTGCCTGAGCTGCCGATCCTGCTGGCACAGAGAAGCTTCGACCCGGGTTTTCTCATTTACATCGCGATCATTGTCGCGAGCATCATCGGCGGCATTCTGCAGAAGTCCAAGGGCGATAAGAAAGACGACAAGCGGACCCCCACCCGGCGCGAGCCCGGACCGACGGCGCGCCCCGTTCCCCGGCCGCGCGCCGAGAGCGGTTCAGCCACCGCCCCCCGGCCGACGGCGCAACGCTCGCCACGGCCAGTCGATCGCCCGGGAACCCCGCCGCGGCGCGAGGCGTCGGAGCGGATGCCGTTTCCCACGGAGCGCGCGCGGCAGCAGCCGGATGCGCTGGATCAGCCGGCGCCGCGACCGAGCCCGATCGCGAGCGCTACTCCAATTGAGTTGCCACCTGAGCCCGAACGGTTGCCCCCCCTGGTGACCACGCGAAGGCCCGTCGCGGTTATCGAGGGCGGCGACCACGGAACGGCCAAATTGCGGCAATCCGTGCGTCAGATGACACGTTCGCCGGCGGACCTGCGGGCAGCACTGGTGTTGAGCGAGATTCTGGGGCGGCCGTTGGCGCTGCGCAACAACGACGCTCCGTTTGAACGGTAGGCGGATCGCTATGCCGATGGCGCTGCCCACGCGGGACAGCGCCGCAGGCGGGGGGTGTTCCCGGCGCACACTCGTCGTCAGAGCAGAGTGCGGAACGTCTTCACGACGTGTTCCACATCGGCCTCGGTGAGGTGGTTGTGGAACGGCAGCGCGATCGTGCGATCGGAAAGCGCCTCGGTGATCGGAAAGTCCCCGCGGCGGCAACCAAGCTCATGCTGGTAGAACGGCTGCAAGTGGATCGGTGGGAAATAGACGTTACAGCCGATGCCGCGACGGCGGAGTTGTTCGAGGATACGATCGCGGTCGCCTTGGGTGTAGTCGTCGCCGAGGCGCACCACCAGCACGAACCAGCTCATTTGCACTTCGGTGGGAATCCGCTGCATGGTAACTCGCGGCTCTTGGGTGAGCCGCGCGCGGTAGTGATCCGCGACCCGGGCGCGCTTGGCGAGAATTTCATCCAGCCGCCGCATCTGGTGAATGCCGATCGCGGCCTGAATGTCGGTCATGCGGTAGTTGTAGCCGAGCCGCGGATGGGCGAGCCAGCCGCCCTCGGGGTCGCGTCCCTGGTTGCGCAGCGAGCGAGCCATGAAGGCGAGATCATCATCATTCGTGACGATCATGCCGCCCTCGCCGGTGGTGATTTGCTTGTTGGGGTAGAACCCGAAGACGCCGGCTTCGCCGATCAGGCCGGCCGGCCGGCCATGGTAGGTCGTGCCAAGGGCCTCACAGGAATCTTCGAGCACCCGGAGGTTGTGACGTTTCGCGAGCGTGCGGATCGCGTCCATGTCGGGAACGGAGCCGAACACGTCCACCGGCAGAATGGCCTTGGTGCGGGGGGTGATGGCCGCCTCGATCCGCCGGGGGTCGATCTGCCAGGTGTCGGGTTCGATATCGACGAAGACGGGGCGGGCCTCGTCGAAGAGGATGCTGTTGCTGGAAGCAATGAACGAGAACGGGGTGGTAATCACCTCGTCGCCGGATCGGATGCCCATGGCGCGCCAGCACATGTGCAGGCCGGCAGTGCCGCTGCTGCACGCGATAGCGTGTTTCGCGCCGAGCCGGCGGCAGAACTCCGCTTCGAAAGCCGGAATTCGCGGGCCCAGACTGAGGCGATCGGAGCGCAGCACTTCGACAACGGCGTTGATTTCCGCTTCGGTGATATCCTGGGATGACAGACTGATTTCACGATCCACGAAGGTCTCCGGTTCTTGGGGCGACGCGGTGCGGCCCGGGTCACGTCCGGCCGGGCGTGTGTGGCTGCAGATCCATGCCGGCCGCGGGCCGACGCCCGGGACGAAAACCACTACTATATCGTCCGGCTATGGAAACGGATCATCCGCAACACTGGCTGCCGAACTTTCGCCGGGCCCTGCGCTACCTGGCACCGCACCGGCGCGTCCTGATTATGGGGCTCATTTCGGCCCTGGGCGTCAGCGTGTTCTACACGTTCAGCATTTCAAGCATCGTCCCGGTGCTCAAGGTCATGTTCGCCGAGCATGAAACCCTTGTGGACTGGCTGCATCGGGCCGTCGCTTCCGGGCGACTGGGGGTGGTTGTGCCGGCCGACCTGCCGGACGATCCCGCAGGATTGGACATCGACTATGTGCGTTCCCGCGCGCCCGTGGAAGGAGTGCTGCGGGCGGGTGACCGGATCGTGGCCGTGGCCGGCAAGCCGGGTTCGGCGTACGGGCTGGCCCGGCTGCTGGCCCGACATCCGGGGGAGGAAGTGCCGATCCGGGTCGTGCGGGCGGACGGCACGGAGGAAGAGGTGGTGCTTGCAGCCCGGGCGCCGGCCGCGTGGTGGCCAGCGGCGGCCTGGGTGGCTGAGCGACTGCCGAATGACCGCTCGGCCGAAGGGCGGCTGCGGATGCTGTTCGCATTGATGACCGCGATCGTGGTCATTGCATTGCTGGGAGCAATCTGCCGGTTCTGCAATGAAGGATTCGTAGCCCTGGCGGTGCAGCGCACCATGCATGACCTGCGGACGTCGCTGGCTGACCACACGCTGCGATTGCCATTGACATGGCACAGCCGGCAGCCGGCGGGCGACACGCTGAGCCGTTTTGCGACCGATCTAAACAAGGTCGAAGTAGGTGTCTCGACATTGTTCGGCAAGGTGGCGCGCGAACCGCTCAAGGCCATCGGCGTACTGGTGCTGGCTTTGGCGTTCGACTGGCGGATGCTCGTAGCCGCCCTGGTCGGATTACCGATCGGGTACTTCGTCATCCGGCTGTTCGGCCGCATGGTGAAGCGGGCCCAGCGGCGGGTATCGCAGTCATGGGGCCGGTTGCTTGATCATCTCGATGAGCGGCTGGCGGGCATCCGGGTGGTGAAGGCGTCGAATATGGAGGCGGCGGAAAGCCGCCGGTTCGCCACCGAAGGGCGCGAGCTGCAACGGGCGCAGACGCATATCGAACTCGTAGATGCGGCGAGCAACCCGGTGCTGGAACTGTTGGCGTCGCTGGCCATCTCCGCATTCGTATTGTACGGCGGCAGCCGCGTGTTCCAGGGTGAGTTGGAACCCCAACTGCTGTTCGGTGCGGTGATCTGCCTGGGCGGCGTGTTCGACCCGCTGCGCAAGATGGGTAACGTGAACAATCGCCTGCAGGCCGCCGAAGCTGCCGCACGGCGCCTGTTCGAGTTGCTCGATCTCCCGATGGAGGAGCATGCGAACGAAGCGGACCGGCCGGCGCTGCCGCGCCTGACGGAAGCCATCGAGTTCCGCGACGTGACGTTCGCGTACCCGTCCAATCCCGGACAACCGGTGCTTGAGGGGATCAATCTGCGGATTGAGAAGGGGACCGTCGTGGCGCTCGTGGGGGGCAACGGCTCCGGAAAAACGACACTGATGTCGTTGCTCTTGCGGTTCTTCGAGCCGACGAAGGGGACGATCCTGATCGATGGGCGGGATATCCGCGCCCACAACCTGACGTCGTTGCGGTCTCAGATCGGGCTCGTGACGCAGGAGGCGATCATCTTCTCCGACAGCGTGCGTGCGAACATCGCCTACGGCGCCAACGGCATCGGTCCGGATGCAGTGGAACAGGCGGCCCGGCGGGCCTTCGCGGACGAATTCGTACGCGCGCTGCATGTGGAGGCGGACGGGGTCCTGACGACCGGCTACGACGCACTGGTCAACGGCCGGACACTCTCGGGCGGGCAGCGACAGCGAATCGCACTGGCGCGCGCGATCCTGCGGGATCCCCCGATTCTGATCCTGGACGAGGCGACGAGCCAGATCGACACGGAATCCGAGCAGCGCATTCAGGCGGCGCTCGAGGACGTGACACGAGACCGCACAACATTCATTATTGCCCACCGCTTCAGCACGATCGCGCGGGCCCAGTTGATCGTCGTGCTGGAGCAAGGCCGGCTGGTCGGTTGTGGAGCGCACGAAGAGCTGCTGCAATCGTGCCCGGCCTACGAGGTGCTGGTACGTACACAGTTTGCCGGCGCGCGGTGAGGAGCAGGCGTGGTCACCCGGGAGGGTGGGAATGTGGGCAGGAGGAGCACCGCCAGGACGGTCCGCGATCCTGGGCTTGCACCCGCACAACAAGCCCCCCTTACCCGGCGGGACCCGCCAACTCGCTGCGTCACGAGACCCACGGAGCGTAACCGATGACACCTCACGACCGGTTGCGACAACTGCCCAGTGTCGATGTCCTGCTCAACCACCCGGCGGTCGCGGGCCTGCTGGTTGATCAGCCCCGCGCGGAGGTCCGGGCGGCCCTGCGCGAGTTGCTCGCCATGCGGCGGAGCCAGCTCTTGGCGGGGGAGGACTGCAAGCTGGACACCGCCACGCTGGCGCGCGAACTGCGCGAGCGTCTCTATGCACGGGCACAACCCCGGCTGCGGCGCGTACTCAACGCGACCGGAATCGTCCTGCACACGGGCCTTGGGCGGGCGCCGCTGGCCGAGGAAGCGATCGAGGCGCTCGCAGAAGTTGCGGGGGGCTACTGCAACCTCGAACTGGACCTCGAAACCGGTCAGCGCGGCGACCGGCAGGGCCACCTGCGCGCGCTGCTGTGCGAGTTGACCGGGGCCGAGGACGCGCTCGTCGTCAACAACAACGCCGCCGCCACGTGGCTCGCGCTGCATGCACTGGGCGCCGGCGGGGAGGCCCTGATCGCCCGCGGTCAGCTGGTCGAGATCGGCGGCTCGTATCGCCTGCCGGATATCATGGCCGCGGCCGGCTGTCGCATGGTCGAAGTGGGCACCACGAACCGCACGCGCATCAGCGACTACGCCCGGGCGCTGACGCCCGAAGCGCGGTTGCTCGTGCGGGTCCACACCAGCAATTACCGCATGGTGGGTTTCACCGAAGACGCGACACTCGCCGAACTCGTCGCCCTCGCGCGGCAACACGGGCTGGTGGTCATCGACGACCTCGGGAGTGGTCTGCTGCGGCGCGATCTGCCCTGGGACGAAGACGAACAGAAGATGCAAACCCCCGCAGGCGGTAGGGTCTCGGACCTGTTCACCGCGCTTTCCGATCCGGTCGCACCGCCCGCAGCACGGCTGAAGCTGCCTGGCGACGAGCCGGTCGTGTGCGAGAGTGTCGCGGGCGGTGCCGACCTCACGCTCTTCAGCGGCGACAAGCTGCTCGGCGGGCCGCAGGCGGGAATCCTCGTCGGCCGGCGCGCGCTGCTGGAGCGTCTGAAGCAGAGTCCCCTCACCCGCGCGCTGCGGCCGGACAAACTGACGCTCGCCGCGCTGGAGGCCACACTGCGGCTGTATCGGGATCCCGAAACCGCGGCCCGGCGCCTGCCGGTCTACCGCTTCCTGCTGCGGCCGCTACCGGAGATCACACGCCTGGCGGAACAACTCGCGGAAACGCTGGTGACGGCGGGTTTACCTGCGCAAGTCGCGGCGGTGCCGGAAATGTCGGAAGTCGGCGGCGGTGCCGTTCCAGAGCACGCATTGCCAACGCGTTGCGTTGCCGTGCGCCCGCATACGACGCCATGCAACGTAGTGGCGGAACTTCTGCGGCAGCGCGAGGTGCCGGTGCTGTGTCGAGTGCGTGCGGGGGTGCTGTTGTTCGATCTGCGTACGATCGAGGTGGAGGAACTGGATGTGCTGGCCGGGGCCATCGCCGAAGCGCTCCGCGAAGCAGACGCGGCGGGCGACTGAGCGCGTCGTTCAGGGCGCGCGTCGTTCAGGGACGCGGATCGCGGCGGTGGTCGCGCCGGCTGAAATCCCCGCGCTCGCACGCCACGACGAAGCTCTCGGCGTGGTACTTCAAGCGCTCCCAGGACTCGCGGATGACGATGCTCTCGTCAGCGGTGATGAGTCCGTCGTTCTCGATGCTGCGACTGATGTTGGCCAGCAGTTCACTGAAGCTCTGCACGAAGCGCTGGGTGGTGCCGAGCAGGTGTTCCTCCCGGTCGCCCAAGTCCACCTTGGGATTATGGACGAAGAAGCCATCGGCCACCTGGCAGAGCCAGTTGATGATGCGCGGGTCGCAGGTTTCCTCAAAGAGAATGCGAATGCGGTCGAGCGGATTGCGGGCGCCGGAGGCGTCGGGGTCGTCGCCGGCGGGTTCCTGGCACCACTTGTAGACCAGCGCGGTGCTGATTTTCAGCTTGGCCGCGATGGCTTTCACACCGACTCGATCGGTGGCTTCGCGCAGGATTTCCCAGGACTTCACCGGCACAACACCCAACACCCTTCTGCACCGACCGCAGGCGCGGTCGCGGTGCGTCTTCTTCCGGACGCGTACTCGACCCGCCGCATTCTGGAATCCAACGGGCCGGGCGTCAAGGTGTCCGGCCACGACTACGATCGGGTTATGGCTCGTGCCTTCACCCTGATCGAACTGCTGATCGTGGTTGCGATCCTGGCCCTACTGCTGGCCGTGCTGCTCCCCACACTGGGACAGGCGCGGGCAGCCGGACAGGCGGCGATCTGCCTTTCGAACCTGCGGCAGGCCTTCCTTGCCTGCCGCACCTACGCCGATGAGCACCGCGGCTACGGGCCGGCCATCGGCGAACCTTATGGGGAATTGCCGAACTGGGGGCTCGTGGTACAACGCTTCGCCCACGAGGATGGGACCACACCTGCGGAGCTGTTTCGGGTGAAGTCCGTGCTGGTTTGTCCGGCAGCACAACGGATCTACGGTGGCCTGATGACACGCACCTACGCGATGAATGCCACCGGCCATGGCGGAGCGCCGGGTGACCCCGACGACTTTGACGATCCGCAACGACGCGGGCACATCCACCTGGACCGTGTGCAGCGGCCGGCGGAGCGTGTCCTGCTGGTCGACGCCGCCCGCGCGCCGATCCTCGGGGACGCCCCGCCGCCCACGCGCACGGCCAGTGTGCTGGACTTTCGACGGCCTGAGCACGTGACGCTCCGCCTGGGGTGGCACCACCAGCGCGGGCGGGCGTTTCAACTTGTGCGGCTCGATGGGTCGGCCGGCGCGGAACGCCGGGTGACAGCGGCCTGGACGGAGCCGCTACCCTGAGAACCTACGGGCCCGCCGGCAGGCCGGCGCTAGAGCTTTCAACACCGCCGGACACGATGGTTCCGAGCTACAATCCCGCATGTCCCCCAAGGAACGCGATTTACCCAGGACGTTAGGCGCTTTACGGGCAAGTGGCTGGCAGCCCCGCAGTGTGAAGCGCGAACTGCACGACAATCTGCTGCGCATGCTGGCTGCCGGGGAGCCACTGTTCCCCGGCATCGTCGGCTACGACGACACCGTCATCCCGGAACTGTGCACGGCGCTGCTCGCGCAGCACGACCTGCTGGTGCTTGGTGAGAAGGGGCAGGCCAAGAGCCGCCTGATGCGCGGTTTGCGGGACCTGCTCGACCCACTCGTACCGTTCATCGCCGGCAGCGAGTTACACGACGACCCCTGCGAACCCATCACGCGCTTCGGTCGGGCGCGGCTGGCCGAAGCGGGCGAGGATACGCCGATCGACTGGTGGCCACGGGAGGAGCGCTACGTGGAGCGGCTGGCACCCGGAACGAAGTTCGCGGACGTCATCGGCGAAATCGACCCCGCGCGGCTGGCGACCGGGACGAGTCTGAGCGCGGAGGAGGCGCTGCACTTCGGCCTGATCCCTCGGATGAACCGCGGGATTTTCGCGATGAACGAGATCCCCGAGTTAGACGAGCTGGTACAGGTGGGACTGTTCAACATCCTCGAAGAGCGCGACGTGCAGATCCGCGGCTACCCGGTACGGTTCAACCTCGATGTCGTGATCCTGTTCTCCGCAAACCCGGCAACCTACAACCGCAGCGGCAAGGTGATTCCGCAACTCAAGGACCGCATCGGATCGATCATCCGAACGCACTACCCGCGCGACCGGGCCTACGGTATCGCGATCATGGAACAGGAAGCGGGCCTCGACCTCGGGGGCGACTTTCCCGTGCATGTGCCGCTCTTCATGCAGGAGATCGTCGAGCAAATCACGATCGAAGCGCGCAAGAGCCCCTATGTGGACCACGCCTCGGGCGTCAGCGCGCGGTTCTCGATCGCGAACTACCGCACGCTGATCGCCGCTGCCCGCCGCCGGGCCGTGCTGCTCGGCGAAAAACCCGCGGTGCCACGGATCAGCGACCTCGCGCACCTGCTGGCCTCCAGTCTCGGCAAACTCGAAATCGACCTGATGAGCAGCCACCAGTTGAGCGAACCTCAGGTGCTCGAAGCGGTGCAGAATGCGGCCATCAAGCAGGTCTTCGATGAATATGTCGATCGCCACGGACTGGAAGAAATCGCCGATGTGTTCGGCAAGGGCGTCAAGGTCGAGGTCGGCACCCTGCTGCCGAGCGGACACTACGCCGAACGGCTGAAACGCGTGCCCCCGGCGTGGGCTAAGGCGTTCGAGGTAAGCGCCGCAACGGATTCGGCCATGCGGGCGAGTTGCGTGGAGTTTGTTCTGGCAGGCCTGTACGCGCACGAGAAGATTTCGCGCTCGGCGCGCCACGGCGTGATTCGCTACGACGTGTCCTGAACCGGCTGGATTCGTGCCGGTCGCGGCGCGCAGGAAAGCAAGGCGATGTCCAATACTCCCCGGCTCGTGGGCGGCGTCATCCACACCTACCGCAAGTACGATCCGCAGCGATTCCCTCTGCCGGCCGCGGACCCGCCCGACATGCTTTCACCCGCGTTCGAGCATCTCCTGCTCTACGGTCGGGCGCGGAAGCTGACCCCCGAGCAACTTGCTGACGCGGTCGAGCTGGATCCGCGACAGATCGCCGGGCTGGGTCCGAGTCTGGCGGCCCTGCGGGCACTCCTCGAGGAGCGCAAGCGCAAGCTGCTCAGCACATACGAGACCCAGACGGTCCGGCGGCTCGCGGAGCAGGTGTTTCGAGCCGCGCTGCGCCAGGCCCGGCCACCCAGAGAGCTGCGCGACGCGTTTCAGCGGGCCGCCCGGGATGAGCAGAACCTCGATTTCGAACGGCTCTGGTACCGGGTGCCGCAGCGCAGTCCGTTCGCCCGGGAGCTGGTGCAGATCAACGAGCGGCTCGTCGAACGGGATGAAGTGGAGGAGTTGGCTACCCAGTACGCCTTCACGGGGCGCACTGCTCTGGACGTGCCCCGCGCACTGGAGGTGAAGGAAGAGCTGGAAACGATCGACCGGCTGCTGAAACAGATCGCGGAGGCGGAGAAGAACGCCCGCGTCTACGTGATCGACCAGGAAGCACTGCGGCGCTTCGCGGATGAAGAACAGCTCGAGGGCCTGCGCGAAACTCAGAAACGGATCGAAGAACTGCTGCGCAGACAGGCCGAAGAGCAGGGCCTGCTGGAGGAGCAGGGCGAGCTACGGCTCTCGCCGAAGGCCTACCGACTGTTCCAGGGGCGGCTGCTCGAACAGATTTTCAGCGAGCTGCACGCCGCCCGGTCCGGCCGGCACCACGTCGTGCTCGCGGGCGATGGGGCGGTGGAGCTGCAGCGCACCAAGCCGTATGAGTTCGGCGACTCGCTCGGCTCCATGGACGTGACGGCGACCCTACTCAACGCGCTGCTGCGGGAGCGCAGAGAGCCGGCCGCGGGTGTCGCCCGAGAGGGAGGAGGTCCCATGCAGCCGGTGCGGCTGCGGCCGGGTGACATCGAGATTCACCTCACGCGGAACCAGCCGAAGTGCGCGACCAGCGTGTTGATGGACATGAGCGGCTCGATGCGCTGGGACGGCCTGTACGTGCATGTGAAGCGCATGGCGCTGGCGCTGCACGGGCTGATCCGGAGCGAGTATCCGGGCGATTTCGTGGACTTCGTGGAGGTGGCGACGCTGGCGAAGCGGCGACACGTGGCCGAGATCATCGAACTGCTGCCGCGGCCTGTCACGATCCGCGAACCGGTCGTGCGGCTGCGCGCGGACATGGGCGACCCCAGCTTCTCCGAACTGCTGCTGCCGCCGCACTTCACCAACCTCGAACACGGTCTGCGGCTTGCACGGCAGGTGCTGCAGGTGCAGGATACGCCGAACCGCCAGATCGTACTGATTACGGACGGGCTGCCGACTGCACACTTCGAGGGACAGCAGCTCTACATGCTTTTCCCGCCGGATGCACGGACGGCGGAACACACACTGCGGGAGGGACTGCGCTGCCGTGCGCAGGGCATCGTGATCAACATCTTCCTGCTGAGCACGTGGGCCCAGAACGAGGAGGATGTGCGCTTCGCGCACACCCTCGCCGAAAGCACTACGGGTCGCGTCTTCTTCGTGACGGGCGGGGAACTGGAGCGCTTCGTGGTGTGGGATTATGTCAAGCGCCGCCGCTTCATACTCGGTTGACCGCGTAACACGGTTGCGGGGGCACGGCCCATCCGATTCACGCACGATAGCGCGCACCGCCGCTATCATCTGGGTTGGATGGGGGTATGAAAGAGCAGGTGATGATGCGGTTCGTGGTTGCGGGGTGCAGGTACATCGGCAAGTGGGGGACTCATGGTTGGCTGGTGACTCTGGTCGCGGGGGTGTGCCTGCTGAGCGCGGCGCGTGCGCAGGAACCACCGCCGCCACCGACTGACCAGGAGCCCGCCACCGCAACCGCCGGCGCGGCTCCGCTGATCATCCCGCCCGCGTCCACACAGGCCGCCACGCTGCTGCGGCAGGTCCCGCAGGGACCGGGCGACCTCCCGGCGCGGGTGGAACTCGCCGAAGCACGACTGACGGTACTGGCACCCACAACCCAGCCGGCCGAGTCACCCGAAGCACCGGATGCGGCCCTGCGGGCGGACGCGTTGGCGCTATATGACGCCTGGCAGAATTACCTGGGGCGCGTGCAGCGCGCGGCGGGGTTGTACACAGCGCTCGAAGAGCTGGGCAGCCCCGCACAAGTGGAATTGCTTTCGGCGGAACTTGTGCAGATCGAGGCCCAGGCGCTGGAACTGGCGGCGGCCCTGCCGATCGAGGAGTTGCGGGCCGTCACCGCGGCCGACGTGGAGGCGTTGCGGCAGCGCGTGCAGGGTATCGAAACGGCGCGGGGGATTCTGGCGGATGAACAGGCGCGCCGTGCTGCGCAACTCGCCGGGGGTTTCGCACAGCGGCGGGCGCAGCTCGAAGCCGAGCTGCGCGCCCTGCGGCAAGAGCACGAAGCGGCCGTACAGCAGCCGGAGGCGGAGGCGGCCGTGACGACCGCACCGGCAACCGAGTCGCTGGGGGAGCGGCGGCTGCGCGTGCTCATCGGCGCGCTCGAGCTCGCGCTGCACAACATCGCTCTGGATGAGCGGCACACCGAGCTGTTACAGCGCCGGGATGAGCGCCGGCTGACGGTCCAGCGTGAGCTGCTGACCGCGGCCCAGGCCCGCCTGGCACAACTCACCGAAGAACTCGGACGTTCACAACTTGAACGGCTCGAGCTGGAGCGCCAGGCCACGACACGACCGTTCGAGCGGGCGCTGCTGGATACCGAGGTCTTCGTCGAGCGCGTGCTGCAGCGCTACTTCACCGGTCCGGAGCGCGTCCAAACACTCCAGAGATATGCTGCCGACACGCGCGCCGATCGCCTGATCGAGCGGATCAACACCGCGCGCGCTGCCTGGGAACGCATCGTTGACACGCTCGACTATCGCTCCAGCGAGGAAACCCGCACGCTCTACCTGCGCAGCGAAGCGGACCAGATCGACATTACCCGCCGCGCGACCGAACTGCGCCGCGCGCAGGTGGAACTGCTCACCCTCCAACAGAGCATGCAGACCGCACGCGATCGCGCGTTGCTGCGTTTCGTGGAACTGGCGGCGGCGGTCGAAGTAGAAGCATTGGGTACCGATGCCGTGGAGCGCACGCGCCTCGATGCCCAGCTCGCGGAACTCCGGGCCCGGTTCGCGGAAGCCATGTCCGCCGCATTGACGCCGGCGGGCCCGGTGCTCGACCGCTTGATCACCGCGCTGGAACGCGCGGATGAGCATCTCTCCTACCTTGAAACCGTGAACCTGTCGCTGTTCTGGCGGCGCATCGGTAGTCGCGATGCGGGCGTATTGCGCACCGACTGGTGGCGCGCCGGCACCGAATTGCGGGCCGTCGTCGCCGCGTTTGGACCACCCGCGGCGGTCCTCGCTGCGGCCGAAGCCGACCTGGACGCCACGCTTTTCGGCGGCAACGATGATGAAGGCCGTGCCCGGACGCTGCTGGCCGCGCTCGCCGCACCCCTGCGGGTTCCGGGGAGTGCGGTCTGGACCTGGGGCCCCGCGCTGCTCGCGCTGAGTGTCGTGTGCGGAATCGTTCTGACGGTTCTCGCACGTCGTCGTGGCGTCGTACTGGCACGTCACATCGAAGCGGATTACCTTCGTCCGCGGCCCACCGACGGCGAATCCGCACCTCCGCCAGCCAGCGGTCTCAGCGACCGCATCAATCTGCTCGGCTGGAACATGCTGGGTGATCTCGCGATCGTGGTGCTGGTGACGGGCGCTGCTCGTGCTCGTCTGGCAGGCGTATCCGGAAGGGCGGGCCCGCCTCGTGGCCGCCGCGCTGCTGGGGCTCGCAGCCGCAGCACCGCTGGCAATCCGCCTTGTGCATCACCTTTTTGAGGACAACAGCCCCGCCCACCGGCCATTGCCGTGTTCAGACCTTGTGGCACAGCACTACCGCTGGTGGCTCGGCACCATCATCTTCTATTCCGCCTGCGTGCTGGCGGTGCCGCTCGCGCTGGATGTGGGCGGCTTCGCCCTGACACTGCGCAACGCGAGTTACGAGGTCTTCAAGACCGGTCTGCTGGTGCTGCTGCTGCTGTTCCTGCTGCCCAAGCAACGCGTGCTGGGAGTGTTCGATGCCTGGCAGGGCCAGTGGGTCGCGGCGTTCGCGGTGCTGTTGTACCCGGTGGTCACGCTGGTCGTGGTCGCGTTGCTCGCGCTCCAGGTGGTCGGCTTTGGAGCACTGGCAACCTACATCGGCTTTGGGATTCTGGTGACGGGCCTGCTGTTGATCGTCGCTCTGACCGTGTCCGAATACGTGGTCGACCTGCTCGACCATTACGCCGAAAGGGAACCGCGGACACGGGTGAACACCGCCGCTCCCCTGGCGCATTCGACGGGCACGGAGCGCGACGGCGAACCGGAGGATCCCGTCCTGGCCGAGAGTCGTTCGCGGTATGTGCTGGCGCTCTTGCGCGCCGCCGTCCGGCTGGCGTTACTGGCGACCTTCCTGGTGGGATTCCTGTGGATCTGGAATATCCGCCTCCCACGTGAGTGGCTCGACCTGCGCATGCTGGGAACGGGCGCTCTGGTCCTGATCGCGGCGCTGGTACTGGACCGGCTGGCGTATGCGGCGCTTTTTGCGCTGCACCGCGGCGGGCGTCTGCCGGAGAGCATCGTCAATCTCCTGCGCCGCTGGCTGCGGGGCGTCTTGACGGTGCTCGCAGCGCTCAGTTTCATCGCCCTGTCGGGCTGGCGCATCGACAGCATCTGGACGCTGCTGACGACCGTGGTCGCGATGATCGCCGTGGCCTTTGTGGCGGTCTGGAGTATTCTCAGCAACCTGCTGGCCACCATCGTGATCCTGATCTGGCGGCCGTTCAACATCGGCGAGCAGGTGGAAATTCTCCCCGAGGGGCTGCAGGGCCGCGTGGTGGACATCAATTTCATGTACACCGTTCTGCAGGGCGAAGGCGGCACCCGGATGTCCGTGCCCAACAACCTCTTCGCACAGAAGTTCATCCGCCGCAAGACGCTGCGCGGCGTGCCGGTTCGGACGCTGGCAGAGCAGATCGAGAGTAAAGCGGCGCTGGGTGAGGACACGGCGGCGCCACCGGCGCGCTGACCGGACGGGACACGATACCCCCCGCGCCGGCCGGCGGATTGCCCGGCTGGCGCAACACCGCGCCCGGCCGTCAGGCCCCCCAGCGCGTGCGCAGCCGTTCGGCCGACCAGAGGCAGACGTCCCAGAGGTTGGCGAGTGGCTGGCGCGTGTAGGGCAAGGCCGGCATGTAGCCCGGCGGGCCGTACTCCGGTGTGAAGGTCAGCTCGACGGCCTGACGCTGCTGGTGCGCAGCGCGAATGCGATCCCAGAACTCCTCGTGTCGTGCCACGTAGTGTGCTACCTCGGGCGCCCGTGGATCCGCCACCTGCGGTCCTTCTTCCCAGCCGACACGCCCGTGCACATGCACGGCCCGCTCGCAGGTCAATTGCACCCAGTCCTCCATGTCCTTCAGCAGCGACTCGCACACGCAACACCAGTGGCTGAAATCTGCACAGACCCGCAAGCGCGGGAATCGCTCCAGGTAGCGGGCCGTGGCCCACGGCGCGTAGAGCAGCCGGTGGCGGTGGGTTTCGTGTGCGATCGGAATCCCGAGATCCTCCTCGAGCGCCAGGGCCGCTTCGAAAAAGTCACAACCCTCCTCGAAAGTCATTTTGTCCCGGCCGCTGTGCATCGTGATTTTGACAGGGCCGTAGGCGCGGACCTTCTGCACCTCGGCCGCAATCTCTCCGGGCGTCAGCGGGAACACCATGGCGATGTACTCGAGCCCCAGTTCACCGCACCAGTCGCGCCACGCCGCCGGGTCGGCCTGGGGTGCCGACCACTCGATGCCGTCGTACCCGGCACCCCGAATGCGCGCCAGGTCCGCCTGTGTGGCATGCCCCTCGGCGTCACCCCACAGTCCCTTGAAGATCTTGAGCTGCATGCTGCTCCCTTGCTTCTTGCCTTGCTTGTGGCGCAGCAACCCTGCGCCACCGCAGGGTTTGTTCAGCGCTCGCCCGGCGGATAGTAGCGCGCCACGCAGCCCGGCGCCTCGACGACGGCCACGCATGTCAGCCGAGCCCCGTGACCTGCGAAGCCCACGAGTTGCTCGGCTACATACAGGGCGACATGCTCCGCCGACGGGGAATGGTTACGGAAGACGCGAACATGATTGAGATTCTGCTCGTGCAGGACGCTCAGAATCTCGTCCATCCGCTGCGCAAGCGGCACGAAATCGACCAGCAGGCCGGTCGCATCGAGCGCGGGCCCCGCATAGGTCACCGTCACCTCCCAAACGTGCTCGTGCAACTCTTCGAGGGTGCCGTCCGGGTAGCGAAGCTGGTGAGTCGCCACGAAGGTCCGGGTCACGCTGACATCGTACATGTTCGGAACACCTCCACACGCATGATGCCGACAGCGCCGCGCGGGGACAAGGGGACGGTTGGAGCGGCGTGGGGCTGGAAATGGCACGCGAACCACGAGCCGGCACCCCTCCCGGTGCACTGCGTGCTCGGGACGAATCCGGCCGACAGGGGAAGACCACCGGGGGGAATTGCTGCAATGTGCTTGTTGAGCGTATGCGCAGCGATCCCACTACTCCGTTCCACCAGGCGGAACGATCCGGTGAAGGGCGCCATTCAACGGAACTTGACCCGCTCCCCCAACCCCTCCCTGCACGGGCGGGGTGCGCGGGGGCGAAGTTCTAGAGCCCTGCAGCTTTGCGCAGCGCCGCGGCCTTGTCGGTCTTCTCCCAGGTGAAGTTCGGGAGTTCGCGACCGAAGTGGCCATGCCGGGCGGTGTCGCGGTAAATCGGGCGGCGCAAGTCGAGGTGTTCGATAATTCCACGGGGCGTCAGCGGGAAGAATTCCCGCACCAGTTCCGCGATTTTGCGCTCGTCGATCTTCGCGGTACCTTCGGTGGTGACGAACACACTGGTCGGGTCCGCGACCCCGATGGCGTAGGAGAGCTGGAGCTCACAGACGTCGGCGAGCCCGGCCGAAACAATGTTCTTCGCGATGTAGCGCGCCATGTAGGCCGCCGAGCGATCCACCTTGGTGGGATCCTTGCCCGAAAAGGCCCCACCCCCATGGCGCCCGCGACCGCCGTACGTATCAACAATGATCTTGCGGCCCGTCAGGCCACAATCGCCGTGCGGGCCGCCAATCTCGAAGCGGCCGGTGGGGTTCACATGCACCTTGACCTGCGAGTTCCACCAGTCGCCAAGAACCGGCTTGATGAGCTTCTCGGTGATCTCACCGCCGAGTTGCTTCTGGCGGTCGTTCCAGGTGGGCTCGTGCTGCGTCGAGAGCACGACGGTATCCACGCGGACGGGTTTGCCGTCGGCGTACTCGATCGTGACCTGGCTCTTCGCATCGGGTCGCAGGCCGGTAATGACGTTTTCGCGGCGAATGTGGACGTGCGTCTCGACCAGGCGGTGCGCCAAGCGAATCGCGAGCGGCATGAGCTCCGGCGTTTCGCGGCAGGCGAAGCCGAACATCATGCCCTGGTCTCCGGCACCGTCGCGATCGACACCCATGGCGATGTCCGGCGACTGCCGCTTGATCGAACTCAGTACGGCGCAGGAAATGTAGTCGAAGGCCATGTCGGCCGAGGTGTATCCGATTTCATGGACGGTCTCCCGGACCACATCGGGGATCTCGACGTACGCCTGGGTCGTGACCTCACCGGCAACCACAACCATGCCGGTGGAAACGAGCGTCTCGACCGCGACCCGCGAGTACGGATCCTGCGCCAGCATCGCATCGAGAATCGCGTCGGAGATTTGATCCGCCACCTTATCCGGGTGCCCCATGCTCACGGATTCGGACGTGAACAGGTGCTGATCTCGCTGGGCTGCCAAGTTGGGCTCCTTCTCTGCGGCTTTTTCCGGGGAATCCGGCACATCCCCCACCGGCTCAAGTCGACCATGCTAGCTTGCCGGAGGGACGCCGACAAGGTTATCGTGCCTCGTGGGTGTGGCTTCCGCGTTCCTGCCTCCAACATACCGGGCAGGCCGCCCTACCGAACACCTGAGACCGCCCAAGGCCTGTAACCGACCGGAACCGGTCGCGGATGCGATGAATTCGTCCGACACCCCATTTCGCGACGGTGCTGCCGCTTCGGTACTGGCGTTGCTCGTCAACGCCTGCCTCGGTACGGGCAAACTCGTAGCCGGCATCCTGGGGAATTCATTCGCGCTGGTTGCCGACGCCGTGGAATCCCTGCTCGACTTGGTTTCCTCTGCCGTCGTGCTGCGCGGCCTGCACATTGCGGGACAGCCCGCTGACGACGACCACCCTTACGGCCACGGACGGGCTGAATCGCTCGCGGGACTGATCGTCGCACTGCTGGTGTTCGGCACGGGTGTGAGTATCGCAGTGGAATCGGTGCGCGGCTTGTTCAACGAGCGCCTGCCACCGGCGGGGTATACGCTGTTCGTGCTGCTGGGCGTGGTTGTGGTCAAGGAGGGTCTCTTCCGGTTTGTGCGGCGTGTCGGGCGAAAGATTGACAGCGGCTCGGTGGAGGCCGACGCGTGGCACCATCGCAGTGACGCCATCACTTCACTGGCGGCGGCGGTCGGCATTGCGGTGGCGCTGCTGGGCGGTCCGGCCTGGGCCCATGCGGACAACTGGGCCGCACTCGTCGCGGCCGGACTGATCCTCTTCAATGCCACGCGGCTCGTGCGGCGTCCCTTGCGTGAATTGATGGATACGCAGGCCCCGGAGATCGGCGCGGCGGCGCGGCTGGTCGCGCGCGCGGTCCCTGGTGTAGCGGACATCGAGAAAGTCTACGCCCGCAAAGTAGGGCTGCATTACCTGATCGACATGCATGTGGAGGTAGACGGCGAGATGTCCGTACGACATTCACACGAGGTAGCGCACGAGGTGGACCACGCCGTGCGCGCCGTGCTGCCACAGGTACGGCAAGTGCTGGTGCATGTGGAACCCCACCGGGCCGGGGAGCAGTCCACCGGGGATTGAGGGGTGCATGCCACCCGGGCAAATCGGCGCCCAAGGGGGGGAGCCCTTGGCGGTTTCGCGATCACCGAGCCCTCTGTTTCTCGCCCTACCCCCCTGCCCGGTCTCAGGCACTGCTGTCGGCGCCCGTGTCCTTCGGTCGCCGGAAAACCGCGACCACATCCTCCACAGGCACGACGAAGAGCCGGTTGTCACCCTCGAAGTCAACTGGAATCGCATTCTTCGGGTTGAACAGCACCTTATCGTACTGCGCAATCGGATAGTCCTCATCCCGCGCGACCTGCGCCGAGACGGCGACGACGCGGCCGGTAATGGTGGGAATCTCGATGTTCCCCGGCAGTTGTATACCGCCCTTGGTGGTTTTCTTGTCCTCGTCCTTGCGGATCAGCACGCGGGTGCCAATGGGCTCGACGGTCTCGATCACGGGCTTGCGACTGGTCTCGCGCATACGGCTCCTCTCGTGACGGCAGCGTACCGCTCGTATACTAGGCGCTGCCGCCGCGTGATGCGAGTTCTACAGCGCGCCCGGTACCCCAGGTGCCTGCGGCGCTCTACCGGAGTCCTGCCCCGATGCAACCCGCTGCCATCCGCACCCTGCTCGACCAGGTCGCCGCCGGCGATCTCGCGGTCGGCGAGGCACTGCGCCGACTTGAAACATTGCCCTTCGAACAACTCGACTACGCCTGTCTCGACCACCACCGCGCGCTGCGTTGCGGCTTCCCGGAGGTGATTTTCGGACAGGGTAAGACCGACGAACAACTCGCCGGAATCTTTGCCAAGCTGGCGATCACGGGGGCGAACGTCCTCGCTACACGGGTGGCGCCCTCTGCCGCCGAGCGGGTGCGCGTGGCCTACCCTGCTGCGGAATACCACGCCTTGGCACGAACATTGACACTGCGGCAGGCGGCCCACACCGCGGCAGTTGCTGCGCCGCCGGTGGCGGTCGTTTGTGCCGGCAGCAGCGACCTGCCCGTGGCCGAGGAAGCCCGCGTGACGCTGGAGATCATGGACCAGCCGACGCAGACCCTGTACGACGTCGGTGTAGCCGGCCTGCATCGCCTGCTGGCAAGATCAGGCGAATTGCGCGCCGCGCGGGTGCTCATCGTCGTGGCAGGCATGGAAGGTGCCCTGCCCAGTGTCGTAGGCGGACTGGTCAGCGCACCGGTGATTGCCGTGCCGACAAGCATCGGGTACGGCGCGAGTTTCGGCGGGCTTGCCGCACTGCTCGCGATGCTCAATACGTGCGCTTCGGGAGTGTCCGTTGTGAATATCGACAATGGCTTTGGGGCCGGTTATCAGGCCGCCCTGATCAACCGGTTGGCGACTGGCCGCCCACGGCCCTCCGGCGAGCCCGATTTCAGCCCCCCAACCTGAACGGATGCAAACTCCAGGCAAGGTGCACGCATGAACCTGCCCGAACCGATTGCGACGATCCCGGGCCTGCCGGCGCGCCACCTGCAAACCCACAAGGGACAGACGGGCCATGTCGCACTCTTCGTCGGCAGCCCCGGGTTGTCGGGGGCCGCGGTGCTCAGCGGCCTCGGAGCGTTGCGCGGGGGCGCGGGGCTCGTACGCCTCTACTGCCCGGCCACCATCCAACCGCCGGTGGCTGCGGCCGAGCCCAGTCTGATGGTGATCGGGCTGCCGGACGACGATCCCACTGCGGCACTCGTCGCAGCCGGTGATCCCTGGTCACATGTCCTGGCGGCGGGGCCCGGCTGCGGGCAATCGCCCGGGTTCGTTGCCTTTGTCAGGGGCCTATGGAAACAAACTCGGCCGGCGCAGCCACTCGTCCTCGACGCCGATGGGCTCAACGCACTCGCACTTGTGATCTCTGGCGAAGAATGCGAGGAGTGGGAGCGCGCCCGCGCGGCGCGGACCGGCCTCACGACCGTACTCACACCACACCCCGGTGAACTTGCGCGCCTGCAGGTGGCAGCAGGTCAACCCCCCTTGCACGACAGCAGCGATGAAGCGCGCTGCCGCGCGGCGTACGACCTCGCGGGCATGCTCGGCGCCGTCATCGTGCTGAAAGGCCACCGCACAGTCGTGGCTTCCGCGGATCATCTCTTCATCAACACCACCGGCAATCCGGGCATGGCGACGGGGGGCATGGGTGACGTGCTCACCGGGCTGATCGCCGCCCTGCTCGGGCAGGGACTCTCGGGCTTCGACGCCGCCTGCCTCGGCGTCTACGTACACGGCCTCGCCGCGGACTACTGTGCCCGTCAGATCGGCCCGCGTGGTTACCTCGCACGCGAGGTCGCCGCCAGCATCCCGGCGGCGCTGGAGGAAGCCACACGGCCACGGATCGGATTCGGCGGGCGTGGTTCCTGATCCGTTGCGTGCACTCTGCACAATACGCGGCATGACCCTTGCATCACAGCGGATTTCCGCCAGAACTAGCGGTGCAACTCCGCGACACTTCCGACACTTTCCAACGCGCGCTTCCTGAAACCTGCCGTCCTCACCGTAAGTCTACTGTAGTAGCCACCGCCGGCCATGCAGCCGCGCAGGAAGTTGGTCGCTTGACGTTCAATGGTCGCACCCTCCAGACCCGAGTTCGCATCGTGGGTGTGTGAGTGTGCGGCATCTGCAGGAGGAATGATCGTGTCTGGTAGTACAATTTGTGGTGCACTCGCCGTGGCGGGTTTGGTTTTCTCATTCACAGCGGGTTATGTCGCGGCGGTCGATCGCTGGTACGAGATGGAATTACTGCGCCTGGCGCAGCCGAGCGCTACGCGCCCTGCCGGAGTCAGCTCGAGCCCCCAGCTAAGGGTTCCAGCGATCGTCATGAGACCGATTCTCGAAGGGCTGCCTTCAGAACGCGGCGCGCATTGGTTCACGCAACCACTCGGCTGGCAACCTGCCTGGGAATCAACGGCGGCATCGTCTGACGAACCGAAGTCCGCAGGGGCCGCCCTCCTGATCTGAGTAAAGCACCGGTGCGAATCAAGGGCCGGCGACCGGAAATACAGAGCGGCGTTACCCGCAGGGCTTGTACGACCGGCCCTTCGCACATCCCAGGTGTCTGCCACTACACTCTCAGGCATGTCGGTCCCTTCGCCCATGCGCGTCGTGCTGCTGGTGACCGACCTGCAGCCCGGTGGTACGCCGTTGCGCATCGCACGGTTGGCGCGCGGGCTGCGCGCCGCCGGTGACGAAGTGCATGTCGGATGCCTGGCGGCCGCCGGTGACGTATCACAAGAACTTGTCTCCGACGGTGTTCCGACCTTCGCCTGCGGCGCGCGCGGCTGGTGGGACCTCGTCGCGTTCAGCCGCCTCGCTGCGCACTTGCGCCGCATTCGGCCGACCCTCGTGCATGCGACCCTGTTCCACGCGAACGTCGCGGCGCGGTTGGTCGGCCGGCGCCTGGGACTGCCCGTACTCGGCAGCACGGCGACGATCGAGGTCGAGCGCCATTGGCATCGCGTGGTCGAGCGGTTGACGATTCGCTGGGAAGGCGGCCACCTCGTCACGAGTCGGGCGCTCCAGCAGCACGTGGTAGCCGCATTCGGCGTGGCCGCTGCGCGGGTACACGTCATTCCGCCCTCGCTCGATCCACCGCCGCACCGTACGGAGCGCAGTGCCGCGCGCCGTGCGCTGGGGTTGCCGAGCGACGCTTTCATCCTGGGCTGGGCCGGACGGTTCGACCCGGTCAAGCGACTCGAGCGACTGCTGGACTTCGTGGCTGCGAGCAGTTCAGACACGCACGCGCTGCTCGTCGGAGCTGGGCCCGAGTCGGCGCGTATCGCTGCCGCGCGCACCGCCCGGGGCCTCGCCGCCCGCGTACATCTCGTCGGTTGGCAGTCCAACAGCGCCGCGGCACTCAGCGCTGCCGACGTGTTCGTGCTGCCTTCGCGAACGGAGGGGTTGCCGAACGCTTTGCTCGAAGCGCTGGCCATCGGGCTGCCTGTGATTGCAAGCGAACTGCCGGCGCTGCGCGAACTGCGCGCGGACGGCGCCCCGCTCGAACTTGTGCCACCTGAATCCTCGACGGCCGCGTGGCTCGCCGCCTGGGCGCCCCTGCGTTCCGACCCCAACTTGTCCGCGGCGCGCGGCAACGCCGCGGCGGCCTGGGCGGCGGAGAACCTGCGGCCCGAGCGCACCATCGCCGCGCTGCGCGCCGTATATGCCAGCGTGGTGGAGCGCACTGCCGGGGTATG
This sequence comes from Phycisphaerales bacterium, assembly GCA_016716475.1. NCBI lineage: Bacteria > Pseudomonadati > Planctomycetota > Phycisphaerae > Phycisphaerales > Phycisphaerales bacterium. Next base: position 499,663 of record JADJWG010000004.1, on the reverse strand, counting down.
ACCGGCGGTGGACCATGCGAGAATCAGCCCCCCGTCACTACTCTCAGAGCGGTGTTCCGAAGTATACACCCGGCCGAATGCATGCCCCCTTGGTCGCCGTTTACCCGCTGCCTGGTATTCCCCTACCGGACTCACCCTCCCAGCAACGCAAGCCAATTCGGTCGCGTCACCAACAGGTTCGCACCACTGCCTGCCACTGGCCGAGGCAGGCGCATCTGTCTGCGGCCATGCATGGCCTGCAATACCCGCGGTGTTGGTTGGAAGCGCTCGCGGGCCGTGACGCTGTCGGAGTGGATAGTCAGCTCGAAAACCGAAGCCATGCCGATCTCGAAGCGGTCGCCGCTCGACAACTCAAGCGTTTCTGGCACACCGGCACGGTGCCACGGCACATGCGGCAGATAGAGCGCCGAGCGCAACAGTGCGAGGATCGGCGATGCGTGGCTCACGACCACCGCGCAAGTTTCCATCGTTCGAAGCCAATGTATCAGCCAGCGTGTGAGACGCACGCCCACCGAGGAGAGCGTCTCCGTGCGCTGCCACTCACCGATCTCGGTCGAGGTCTGCGGTGTAAGACCCAACGCCCGCCCGAGGGGTTCGGCGGTTTGCTGCGCACGCGTCAGTGGCGACACGAACAGCGCCTGAGGGCGCGGCCAACAAGTCGCTAGGAACGCGGCCGCCTGGTGGGCCTGGTCCCAGCCCGTCTCGGAAAGGACGGGGCCGGGAAGTATGTCTCCGGCCTTCCGCGCACGGTAGTCCGGCAGTCCGTGGCGTACCAACAGCAGGTGACGCGCCGCAGGTGTCATGGCTGCTCCGCGGCGCCAGCAGGGGGCGGCGCGGCCCGGGACCGGGCCTCTGCGGTGGATAGCAACTGCACACCGCGCCGCAGTCGAGCACGGGCCTTCTCCAGCAGCAAGTCGGGATTACGCTGCAGATCGGAGCGCGCGAGTTGCCCGGTGGCAAGCTCACGTTGCAGCAGATCAAGCCCGGTGCCCAATTCCTGAAACGCCTCCGCAAAAGCCGGAGCCCCCGGGCTCTCGGGGATGAAGAACCAGCGCTCCTGCACCTGACGAAACGTAATGCGCTGCACGGGCAATTGGTCGTCGACAAGATACGATACCGTCGCGGTGCCATCGCGGAGGTGGGCCTCATCCAGTACGCGTACACGGGTACTGAACACCGCCAGGTCCGGACCGACATAGGGGCGTAAGTCGGCCACCAGGTATCCCTGATCCACGTCATGGGCGGCCCCCGGCCCTAGGTTTTCGCGCAACCAGCGCGTCAGCTTTGCATTGGCATCCTGAAGTCGGTCGACGGCCTGAACAAACGCCAACACCTCGTCGGCGGCTTCCGGTCCCAAGTGCTCGCGGACCTGCGCATACATCCGCCGTTCGCGCGCTGCGAGCAGCGCCATCAGCACCTCGCGTGGCCCCATTTCCGCTTTACCAACCGCCGTAACCGGCGGTCGGGCCTCGCAGCCGGCTAGCCCGATCAGTGCCAGGGTAAGCCACATCACATTTGTTCGTCGGTTGGCTTTCGACCCGCCGAAGTGCTTTGGCATGCGGGATTCCGCCACTTGCTGTGCAGGTGCATCGCCGCCAATACCAACATCAGCGCGGCCGGCGCGGCCCAGCACCAGTGCTGTTGCCAGATCTCGAACGTGAGCCAGACCGCCGCCGCGATCAGCAGAAACAGGGCCCAGGCCATGTTCCACTCCTGCCGTTCCCGGTCCGGTCAAGCGCCGGTGCTCCGGCAGGGTGCCTGAAAGGGGACTTGAGCGGTCCATTGTGCGTTGTGAATCTGCCCTTAAGTCGATCGTGCAAAATCATTTAGAGAGAAGGTAGCAACTCCCGGTGGAGATCGCGACCTACTTTTCGAAAAAAATCCGAGGGGCCGATAAGTTTTGGTTGACAGGACGTGAGCAACAGGTAAAGTACGCACGCTTCTTTCCCCTCCGGAGAGCACCGGGCTGCCGCACGGCACTCGGTGCCCTCTTTATTATGGGATGTTGCCGCATGTGGGGGGCCGCAACTTGGGTGTGTCGCCAGCTCGCTTCAAACCGTGCTGCAAAGGTCGGCACACCCCGCCTCAAACGATATACTCCCGCACGAGCGCCAGTCAGTCGGTAGCCGAGCGCGGGCCGAAGTCTCGTATGGGGCGTGCAACCAGCGACAAAAGTCGGTGGGTGCGCCCGGCAGGTCAGAGCCATGAACCTGAAGCTGCCACCGCTTTCCTGTGCCTTATGCACAGGCGCACTCGATCCATTGGAGCCGTTCTTCCGCGCCACGGGTGATTTCCTTTCGCCGCGTGATCCGCTCGCCAAGTACGCCAATTTACCGCTGCACTGGTCCTGCTATGCTGATTGGTCGGAGCGGCCACGCTTCGCGCAGTCATACGTACAGGCGTGGGTGGTCGCGAACCGGCGGAACCCGTTCTGGTGGACGGCCTGCGCCGACGACCAGATTTTCATCTCCGTCAACCCGGAACCCCCGGTCGAAGAGGCAGCGGTGCGCCTCATGACCGTTGGGAGCGACATTCGCGTCCCCCTCGTACAATGGAAGGAGTGGCTCCGCGATCCGCAGTGCATCACGCCGAATCTGCAACCCGTAGAAGTGGAAACACTCCAGACACTCCTGCCACGCCTCCGTGAACGCTTCCCCGATGATCACGCCGTCGTGCAGGCGATCGATCCGGAAGAGAAAGCGCGTTCGGCCCGCGGGGGAGCCCGGCAGCGACGCGCCGCCGGCACCGAAGACGAGCAGTAGCGCTTGATTACTCTTCCGGTCGCACCAACACCCCCGGCCTGTGGCCGGTTGCGGAGGATGCGTCCATGACGGGTTCTTATTGTCCGTGGGGGGTGAGGCCGGCTACACGCAGCGTAGTCCTCGCGCGCCGTGGCATGGCCGCAACCAGCCAGCCCCTGGCGACCCAGACCGCACTGCGGCTGCTGCAAGCCGGGGGGTCAGCGGTTGATGCAGCCATCGGGGCCAATGCGGTGCTGGGATTGGTCGAGCCCACGAGCTGCGGGATCGGTGGAGATCTCTTCGCGCTGGTCTGGGAAGGGGCTGCCCGGCGTCTGCACGGTCTCAATGCGAGTGGTCGCGCCCCGCGCGCGCTGACGATCGACGTGTGCCGAGCGCAGCGGCTGACGGCCATTCCACCGCACGGACCGCTGCCTGTGAGTGTACCGGGCTGTGTAGCTGGGTGGGCGGAATTGCACGCGCGTTTCGGTCGGCTGTCCTGGTCCGATGTGCTGGCGCCGGCCATCGCTTATGCCCGCGAGGGGTTCCCCGTCACCGAGGTAATCGCGCGGGATTGGGAGCACGGCGGGCGAATTCTTGGTGCACTGCCGGGATTCGCAGAGACGTTTTTACCGAAGGGGCGCGCACCGCGCTGCGGCGAGGTCTTTACCAACCCCGGCCTCGCCGACACGCTGGCTACGATCGCAACGGCCGGTAGCGCTGCGTTCTATCGTGGTGAACTCGCGGCACGTCTCGGTACATTCTGCGCACGCGTGGGGGCGTACCTGGGAACGCACGATCTGGCCACGCACACTTCGACGTGGGTGACTCCGCACACGACCACCTTCCGTGGGTGCGAGATCTGGGCGCTGCCCCCCAACGGCCAAGGTCTCGCCGTGCTGCAGATGCTTAACCTTCTCGAACCTTACCCGCTTGGGAAGCTCGGTCACAACAGCTCCGCGTACCTGCATCTGTTGATCGAGGCGAAGAAGATCGCCTACGAAGATCGAGCACGCTACTACGCCGATCCAGATTTCGTCCGGGTGCCATGGGAGCGTCTGATCTCGAAGGGTTATGCGGAGGAGCGCCGCAAACTGCTCGGTGAGCGCGCCAGCCGGGCGCTGCCGCCGGGGGAAATCGCCGTTACCGCGGCCGACGCACACCTGCGCGACAGTGATACGGCCTACCTTGCAACGGCCGACGATGCCGGGAACATGGTCTCCCTCATCCAGAGTAACTACCGCGGGTTCGGCTCCGGTTTGTGTCCCGACGGCATGGGTTTTTGCCTCCAGAATCGCGGCGAACTCTTTGCGCTGGACGAGCGGCATCCGAATGTCCTCGCACCCGGCAAACGCCCGTTCCACACGATCATCCCCGGTTTCGTGACGCGCCACGGCGAAGCATGGCTGTGCTTCGGCGTCATGGGCGGCGACATGCAGCCACAGGGACAGGTGCAAATCCTTTGTAACCTGCTCGAACATGGCATGGACTTGCAGGCGGCGGGGGACTCCGCCCGCTGTCATCACTCCGGCTCGTCGACGCCGACCGGTGAGACCATGACGGACGGCGGCAGCGTGGCGCTTGAAGCGGGCGTGGCAGCACCCGTGCGCCATGAACTTGAGGGGCGCGGGCACGTACTGGTCGAGCGCCCCGGCGTGTTCGGCGGGTATCAGGCGATTCTGCGCGACGCCGTAACCGGGGTGCTGCATGGGGCGACAGAATCGCGGAAGGACGGTCAGGCCGCCGGCTACTGACCCCATCCGGTGTGCCGCATCCGCCGATGTCGAAGCCGCCTACCGGCTGGTTGTCGATTGGCGGAGGGGCTCCTAGAATCCCGCGTCGAGCCCGCCCGAACGTCCGCCCACCGGCGGGGCATGGAATTGCGCACCATGAGTAGAACAACCGGTCGTCGGCCCCATTCCCTCGGGGTGCTTCTCGTCTGTGCCGCGGGTCTGTCTGTGGCCAGCGCCCAGCAGCGCCCGCCCACGATGGTCGCCGTAACCACGGTGCAAGAGCGTACGATCCCGCCGTCCCTGCGGCTGGTCGGTTCCATTCGGCCGGATCGAGCGGTGGTCGTCGCGTCGGAAGTCTCCGGCGTGGTCGCCGCGTTCGAGGCGGAAGAGGGGCAGTATCTGCAGGCGGGGGACGTGCTGTGCCGGCTGGATGACGCCGTCGCCGAGTACCGTCTGCAAGAAGCCGAGGCCACGCTCCAGGCGCTCTCTGCGGAGCTCGAGGAACTTGAAAACGGGGAGCGGCCCGAGGACCTCGCCCGGCTGGAGGCCGTGGTGGCCGAAGTGGAAGCACTGTTGAGGAAAGCGGAGTTCGACCTGGAGCGGTTGCGCGGGCTTCATGAACGGCAGCAGTCCAGCTTCAAAGAGTTTTTCGACGCCGAGATGGATTATCTCGCCAATCGTGGGCGGCTCGCCCAGGCCCGCGCACAACTCGATCGAGCCCGCAATGGTACGCGTCCCGAGGTCCTGGCCCGCGCGCGGCAGGCCGTGGCCGCCCAGAAGGCCGTCGTAGCACGGCTGCAGCGCGAGTACGATCGCACGGTCGTACGGGCCCCCTTCGCCGGCGCCGTCGTGTCGAAGCGCACCGATACCGGCGAGTGGCTCGGCGAGGGCGGCGCCGTGTGCGAGTTCATTGCGCTCGACACGGTGAAGGTGCGCGTGGATGTGCCGGAGAGCGCCATCATGTTCGCACAGCGCGGAGCCCCGGCCACGGTCGAAGTCGAGGCGCTGCGCAAGTCCCTCGCGGCGCAGATCAGCCGCATCATCCCGCAGGCATCCCCGGCAGCGCGCACCTTCCCGGTCGAGGTCGACCTGCCAAACACGGACAGAACCCTGCTGCCGGGGATGTTCGTCTGGACCTACGTGCCGTCCGGCCCCAGCGCGACGCGCCTGATGGTGAATAAGGATGCCATCGTCGCGGACCCGACCGGCAAGCGCGTCATGCTTGTAAGGCCCGGTCCGGAGGGCCAGGCGATTGCCAGCCCCCTCCCGGTCACCACAGGGCTTGAGATCGGTGGCGAGATTGAAGTGCAGGGTACCGGCTTGCAGGCGGGTGACGTGGTCGTGGCCCGGGCCAACGAGCGCCTGATCCCGGGTCCCGTCATTCCGCGCCCGATGGAGGAGATCCTGCCGCAACAACTGCCCGGCGCGCGCTCGGCCGGTGAGCCGGCCACGTCCAACCAGGGAGCGGATCGTTCGTGAGCATCATCCAGTTCTGCATCGCACGGCCGGTCGCGGTCTCGGTCGGTGTTCTTTACATCGTGTTGTTCGGCGTGCTGGCGTTGTTCAACATTCCGGTGCAACTCACACCCAACGTCGACATTCCGGTAATCAAGGTCGAGACCCGCTGGACCGGTGCCACGCCGCAGGAAGTCGAACGCGAAGTGGTGGAGCGCCAGGAGGAGCAACTCCGCAGTGTGCAGGGGCTGCGCGAGATGCGCAGCTCGTCGTTCGACAACCGCGCCGAGATCGAACTGGAGTTCTACAACGACGTGAACAAGGACACCGCGCTGCGCGACGTCACCGACAAGCTGCGGCAAGTGTCCGGCTATCCGCTCGAGGTCGAGCAGCCCACTGTGGTCGCCACGGATGCGGCGGCGGATTCACCCATCGCCTGGCTGGTGCTGTACACCCGGGACGGCTCGGACGTCGACACTCCCAAGCTGCGTGACTTCGCCGAGGATTACATCAAGCCGTATCTCGACCGCGTGCCGGGCGTCGGGTCGACGGACGTCTTCGGTGGGCGCGAGCGCGAGATCGAAATCTTCGTGGATTCCGGCGCGCTTGCGACGCGCGGGCTCACCTTCCAGCAGCTCGACGCCGCCCTGCGGCAGCAGAACATCAACCGCTCCGCCGGCACGATGGCCCAGGGCAAGCTGGATTACTCGGTACGCACCGTCGGCCAGTACGAGGACCTCGACCAGATCCTGAACACGGTCGTGGCCTACACCCCCGGCGGGCCGGTCTACGTACGCGACGTCGCGCAGGTCCAGAGCGGGTTCAAGAAGCAGCTCGGCTTCGTCCGCAACAAGGGCCAATACGTGCTCGCGTTTCCCGTGCGGCGCGAGGTGGGGGCGAACGTGATCGAAGTCATGCGGGGTCTGCGGAGCGCCATTGAGCGCGTCAATACCGACGTGCTGCAGGCCCGCGGCTTATCCATGGAACTCGTGCAGGTCTACGACGAAACCGTCTATATCGACCAGGCCATCGCGATGGTGCGCAACAACATCGTGGTCGGCGGCCTGCTGGCGATCGGCGTGCTCTTGCTGTTCCTGCGCAACTGGCGCGCGACGGCCGTCGTGGCGATCGCCATTCCGGTCTCGGTCATCGGCACCTTCCTGCTGGTGGCGTCCTTCGGTCGCACCATGAACGTCATCATGCTCGCAGGCATGGCGTTCGCCGTCGGCATGGTGGTGGACAATGCGATCGTGGTGCTCGAGAACATCTACCGCCATTTCCAGATGGGCAAGCGGGCGATCGAGGCGGCTTACGAGGGGACCCGGGAAGTCTGGGGCGCGGTCGTTGCCAGCACGCTCACCACCATCGCAGTTTTCGTCCCGGTGATCTTTGTGCGGGAGGAGGCCGGCCAGCTCTTCCTCGACATCTCCATCGCCACCGTGGCCGCCGTCGGGCTCTCGCTCGTCATCTCCCTGACGGTCATCCCGACGCTGGCCACACGGCTGCTGGCGATCGGTCGGCGCCCCACCGCGGCCGCCCTACCCGCGGACGCACAGCGCAGCGCTGTGTCCGGCGGGGTCAGTCGTACAGCGGCGTGGGTGGGTGCCCGCATTGGCGGTCTCCAGGGGCGGCCCATCTGGCGCGGGCTGGTCGTGGGGGTGATGGTGATGCTGTGCGTCGTGCTGGTGCCGTTCTTCGTCCCGCCCACCAGCTACCTGCCGCAGGGCAACCGCAACCTGATCTTCGGGTTCATGATCACGCCGCCAGGTTACAGCGTGGACGAGTTCCGCCGCATGGCCTTGATGGTCGAAGACCGCATTCATCGCTACTGGGAAGTCGCGCCCGGCTCGCCGGAGAAAGCCGAGCTCGATCGGGAGTGGCGGGCCGAGGTCGAAGCCCGGGTCGCAGGACAGCCGTTACCATCGCTGTGGCAGGGGCTCGGCGCCTATCTGCAGGCACGGCGCGACCGCAATGAGCAGCTCACTCCACCGCCGCTGATCCAGAATTTCTTTTTCGTCGTGCGCGGCACGGGCTGCTTCATGGGCGCTGCGAGCCAGGACGATGCGGTCGTGCGACCGCTCGCGAACCTGCTGCGATCGGCGGGCGCGCGGATTCCGGGCGTCATCCCGATCTTCAACCAGGCCTCGATCTTCCGAATCGCGGGCGGCAACAATGTCCAGATCCAGGTGCGCGGCGACGACCTGGATCGCGTGCGCGAAGCCGCGACTGCGCTGCAAATGGAGTTGTTGAACGAACTCAAGGTCTTTCCACGGGCGACACCGGCGAACTTCGATCTGGGGCGCCCCGAGCTGCAAATCTTTCCGGATCGCGAGCGGGCCGCGGATGTCGGCCTCAATGCCCGGGATGTCGGGTTCATCCTGTCGGCGTGCGTGGAAGGGGCGTACGTGGGCGACTACCGCTTCGCCGGCGGGGATACGGTCGACATCCGCCTGAAGGTGCAGGGTCAGATCGACCGGCCCACCCAGGCCCTGCGCGACGTGCCGATCGCGACACCACTGGCGGGTATCGTGCCGCTCGGGTCCGTGGTGCGGCTGGTGGACACGACGGCTTTGGAGACGATCTACCGGGTGGAACGGCAGCGCGCGGTAACGCTGGAAGTGACACCCCCGGAGTCGCTTGCGCTCGAGGAGGTGCTCACGAAGATCCGCGATGGAATCCTGCCGAAGCTGCGTGAGACGGAGCGCATTCACCCAAGCGTGATCGTGCAATTCACGGGCAACGCGGACAAACTGCAGACCGCCCGCGAGACGATGGTCGGGGCCTGGACAGGGCCGAATCTCAAGACGCTGCTGAACATCGTCTCCAGCCGCTTTTTTCTTTCCCTGCTGATCGTGTACCTGCTGATGGCGGCATTGTACGAGAGTTGGGTGTATCCCTTCGTGATCATGTTCAGCGTGCCGCTGGCGATCCTGGGGGGCTTCCTCGGGTTGTCACTGGCCCACTGGGGAACGCTGCTGACTACCAGCCAGCCGGTGCAGCAACTCGATGTGGTGACCTTCCTCGGGTTCGTGATCCTGGTCGGCATCGTCGTGAACAACGCGATTCTGCTGGTGGACCAGGCGCTCCAGAACTGGCGCCTGCACGGCATGGCGCAACGCGACGCAATCCGCGCGGCCGTCAGCGCCCGCCTGCGCCCGATCTTCATGACCAGTCTGACCACGATCGCGGGGCAGTTGCCGCTGGCGTTGTGGCCAGGGGCGGGCAGCGAGCTGTATCGAGGGCTGGCCTCGGTGATGGTGGTGGGCCTGCTGGTGAGTTCCATCGGGACACTGGTACTGGTGCCGAGCGTGCTCGGCATCGTGTTCGACACGCAAGGGTGGCTGGCGCGGCTGTGGCGCGGCGGCGCAGCTCCAGCACCGGCCACGACGACGCGGGAACCGTAGTCGTAGCGGCTCGGACGCCAGGGGGGGCCGCCACCGCACCACGCGTGGGGGCTGCGCCGTGCATTCTCCGCGCCGGCGCCGCACCACCCGGAGTTCTGCTAAAATGCCGCCCGGACACCGTGGCCGCGTCGTGGCGGCGAAGTGCCCGCCGGGGGTCAGGTTGCAGCGGAGGAGCGCGTGATGCGGTTCAGTTGTTTCGTCCTCACCCTCACGATCGTACTTGCCTGGCATGCCGCGGACCTCACCACCGCCCAGACCACGGCCCCGGCGGAGGCCACCCGCGCCGCGGCGCGGAAGCTGCCCCCCCCGCCCGGATTGGGGGACGACCTTTCCGTCTGGCCTAACCGGGTCAGCTACCGTAATTCCGATCCGTGGCTCATCGAACACCACGACCGCATCCGCGTGCTGAAGCCGCGCCTGCTCGTGCTCAACTTTTCAAATGACCGCGACCCGGCCTGGATTCAGCAGCGCACCGAGGAAACGATCCGCGCGCTGGCCGAGTCCTCCCGCTACCACGGTTTCAGGAACCCCGACGCACCGGCTTTCCTGCAGTACGAGGTGGTGAAGTACGTCGATCTGCGTGACATGCCGATCCCGGAGGGGCGCGCGGCACGCAACAGTGCGAAGTATCCCCGTGGTCCGCGCCAGAACACGCTCTACGCACCGTTTTACAGCCCGGAGTTCGCGCGGCACTACGGCTTCGTCGACCCGGAGCAGCCCGACCGCCACCTCGACCTGCACGAGCTCATCCACGCCGGCCTCGTGCATGAACTCTGGTTCTACGGGGTGCATGACGACGAGGGCGCGGCGTTCGAAAGCGTCGAATTCAAGCAGTATTACGACGAGGCGTTCAAGCCGCTCCCGGAACGGTTTGGCCGCAGCGGCAACGGCCACCCGCGTGACATGCCCTGGTCCGGACGGAGCTTTCGCATCTCGTGGTTCAATACGAACCGTGGGCTGGGCTGCGCGCTGGAGAACTTCGGCCATGCGTTGGAAGGCACGGCGAACGCGAACGCGATTCCGTACTTCAAGAAGTACTTCGACGAATTCGCGGAGTTCAACCTGAATACGCGGTTTCCGGAGTTCCCGGTGGACCGGCTGTACGCCGTCGGCCCGGACGACAAGATCGAGTATCCGACTCCGACCACGCTCGTGATGCACAAGGACGGCAAGACCCATACGATCGAGAACTACGTCGCGATGGGCGGCAACGTGCATTTCCCGCCGGGGGCGCGCAACCATTACGACCTGGTGAGCCCCTATACCGTACAGACGACCATCGAGAACTGGCGACTGCGCAACGGTCCGGATGGCCAGGACCGGGTGCACGAATTCGAGCGGGCACGTTTTGAGGCGTATCACGAACTCGCGCCGGACTGCATGGGCCGCTGGCTGGTTTATTGGCGGCAGTGCATGCCCGGACTGGATAATCCGTGCCGCGACGACGACGGCAAGCCCATGAAGAACTGGTGGGTGTTCCTGTTCTATTAAAAGCGGAAGGTCGCGTGTCACCGGCGCACCCGCCCTATGGGGCTGCTTGACCGCGGTCCCGGAGAGCGCAAGAATCCAGTCCATCGTACCGTTGCCGATCCTGATCCCGGCCCTGGCCGGCGCCCGCGCGTGGGGTGTCCGGGCCGGGCCCGCCAGCGAGGTGCCCGCATGCCGCGCCAACCGCGTTCGGCTCGATCCGCCCCCGCCACCAAGTCTCCCTTGTCGGCCGATGCCACGGTCCTGCTCGCCCGCTTCCACGAGCACCTGCGCCTGACACAAGGCGAAGCGTGGGAAACAGCGCAGCCCTTCGACCACTTCGTGAGTCTGGCACGCGCCACGCGCGACCAGATCGTCGACCGCATGATCGCTACGCAGACGCTCTACAGCCGCCGCGACGTCAAGCGCGTGTACTACCTCTCGTTGGAGTACCTGCTCGGCCGCATGCTCAAGAACCACCTCGTCTGCCTCGGCATCTACGACGAGTGTGTGCCGCTCTTCGCCGAACTGGGCCTCGAACTTGACACGATCTGCGAACTGCAGCCCGACGCCGGACTCGGCAACGGCGGCCTCGGCCGGCTGGCCGCGTGTTATCTCGACTCGGCCGCAACCCTCGGCCTGCCTGTCTACGGCTACGGGCTGCGCTACGAGTTCGGCATTTTCCGCCAGGAAATCATCGACGGCTGGCAGGTCGAGCGGCCGGACTACTGGCTGCGTTTCGGCTCACCCTGGGAGATTGCCCGTCCGGAGTGCTCCTGCCCGGTCCGGCTCTACGGTCACGTCGAACCGGCCACGGATCGCCAGGGACGGTACCGTCCGCAATGGCGTGGCTACAAGGTCGTGATGGGCGTGCCGTACGATTGGCCGATTCTCGGCTACGGCGGGGAGACGGTGAACTTCCTGCGGCTCTGGTCGGCCCGGGCACCGGAGATGTTTGATCTCGCCGCTTTTAACCGCGGCGGCTACGTAGAGGCGGTGGCGGAACAGGCCCGCACCGAGACGCTGACCAAGGTGCTGTACCCCGCCGACGACAATGATGCCGGGCGGGAGTTGCGGCTTGCGCAACAGTACTTTTTTGTGGCATGCACGCTGAACGACGTTCTGCGGCGTTTCCTCGATCGACACCAGGACTTTGCGCTGCTGCCGGACCGTGTGGCTGTCCAACTCAACGACACGCACCCCGCACTGGGCGTGGCGGAACTGATGCGCATCCTCGTGGACGAACGTGGGCTCGAGTGGGAGCAGGCGTGGGACATCACGCAGCGCGTCTTCCATTACACGAACCACACGTTGCTGCCGGAAGCGCTGGAGAAGTGGCCCGTGGCCCTGCTGGCGCGCGTGCTGCCACGGCACCTGCAGATCATCTTCGAGATCAACCAGCGTTTCCTGGATGGCCCGGTGGCGAGCCGTTGGCCTGGCGACGGCGCCCGGCGGCAGCGGTTGTCGCTGATCGAAGAGGGCCCGACCCCCTTGGTCCGGATGGCCAATCTCGCCATTGTGGGCAGCCGCCGGGTCAATGGCGTGGCCGCGCTGCATACCGATCTGCTGCAAGAGCGCGTGGTGCCGGATTTCGCGGCGCTGTGGCCGGAGAAGTTCCTGAACGTGACCAATGGCGTCACGCCACGGCGCTGGGTGCTGGCGTGCAACCCGGACCTGTCACGGCTGATTAAGGCGCGCCTGGGTCCGGGCTGGGTACGGGAGTTGGCGGAGTTGCGGAAACTGGCACCGCTGGCGGATGACCCGAGCTTCCGTGCGGAGGTGCGGGCCGCCAAGCGGGCCTGCAAGGATAACTTCGCCGACTGGCTACAACGGAATCTGCACATCGCTGTCTCGCCGGATGCCTTGTTCGACGTGCAGGTCAAACGGTTGCACGAATACAAGCGTCAATTACTCAACATCCTCTACGTCGTGATGCGCTACCAGGCCATGTGCGACGATCCCGGCACAGATTTCGTCCCGCGGGTCGTTTTCTTCGGTGCCAAGGCCGCCCCGGCCTACTCCCGCGCCAAGCTGATCATCAAGCTGATCAATGACGTGGCACGCACGATTCAGCAGGACGAGCGCGTGCGCGACCGCCTGCGGGTGGTGTTCCTGCCGAACTACGACGTGTCGCTGGCGGAGCGCGTGATTCCCGCCGCTGACCTGTCGCAACAGATTTCGACGGCCGGGCACGAGGCCTCCGGCACGGGCAACATGAAGTTCGCGCTGAACGGCGCGCTGACGATCGGCACACTCGACGGCGCCAACATCGAGATTCGCAACGCAGTGGGAGCGGAGAACTTCTTCCTGTTCGGCCTGACGGCCGAAGAAGTCGCGATGCGGCGCATGCACCACGATCCGTGGGCGGTATACCAGTCCCATGCGGCCGTACGGCGGGCGCTCGATTCGATCGCGGATGGGGCCTTCAGCCCCCGGGCACCGCATCTCTTCCAGCCGATTCGTGATTGGCTCACTCACGAGCGCGATGTCTACATGCTGATGGCGGATATCGAGTCGTATGTCGCCGCACAGGACCGCGTGGATGCGCTGTGGCGCGACCCCGCCGCCTGGGATCGCGCGGCCGTGTTGAACATCGCCAACATGGGGTACTTCTCGAGCGACCGTTCGGTGGGCGAATACGCAGAGCACATCTGGGGTGTCGCGCCGATCGTAGCACCGGCCGCACCACGGCGCATCCTGAGCGAGCCGGTCGCCACCGCACCCGCGCAGGCAAAGGCCACCGGCAGCGGGCGCCGGACGAGTTCGAAGGCACCGGACAAGAAGGGATAGGTGCATGACCGAGCCGGAAAATGCCATCGGCATGGCACAGTCGCGAATGATCTGAGTCGGCCCGGCCCTCAGAGTTTTCTCTCGAGCTGCTTGCGTGCCGCCTCCAGCGTGTTCCGTAGCAGCATGGCCACCGTCATCGGCCCGACGCCGCCTGGCACCGGCGTCAGGTGCCCGGCCACCGGCGCGACGGAGTCGAAGTCCACATCGCCCACGGTCCGCCGCACGTCGCGCCCTTCCGGGCCGCGCTCCGTTACACGGTTGATTCCGACGTCGATCACGACAGCCCCCGGTTTCACGTGCTCTGCCCTGATCAGCCGTGGCTTGCCCACGGCCACCACCAGGATATCCGCCGCCCGGGTATGCGCCGCGAGGTCCCGCGTCGCGATGTGGCAGCCGGTCACCGTCGCCATACGACTCAGCAGGAACATGGTGACCGGCCGGCCGACAATCCGGCTCTGTCCCACGACCACTGCGTTGGCGCCGCGCACCTCGATACCGCTGCGGTCGACCAGCTCCGTCACGGCAAGGGCCGTACACGGCGCAATGATCGGTTCACCGTAGAAGAGCAGCCCGATGTTGGCCGGGTTGACCCCCTCAACGTCCTTGTACGGATCGATGTGGTACTGGGCGACGGCCGTGTCAATGTGCGCTGGCAATGGCAATTGCAGGATGATGCCGGTGACCGTGGGGTCGGTATTCAGGCGCTCAAGAGTGCGCAGCAGCTCGGCCTGGGTCGTACCGTCGGGCAATTCGACCAGCTCATACTGCACGCCCACCTTGACGCTGAGCTTACGCTGTGAAGTGGCGTAGACCCGGCCGGCATCATCACTGCCCACCAGCACGGCGCAGAGCTTCAGAGGTCCGTGGTGCGCCGTAAAGTGGGCGACACCCCGCGTGACATCGGTGCGAATCTCGGCTGCATACGCCGCGCCGTCGAGTAGTTCTGCCACCATGCCGCTCCTCGGAAACCATCGGCCAAGAGCAAGCCCGTGATAATCGCCGTGCGCCGGCCGGCCCGCAACCAGGCAGGGTCTTATGCCAGCCGCCGCACGGCAACCCGCCGCTCTCCGCGACTCTGGCACCTGCGATCCCGTCCGGCTACAGTGCCCGCACCAATCGCACGGCCCCTCTCGAGCCCACACCATGCAGCTCACGACGCTCGACTGGATCGTCATCGCCGCCAGTCTCCTCCTCGCGTTCACGCCGGCGCTGTTCCTCGCCCGCCGCGCCGCGCGTGGCACCGTCGACTTTTTCGCCTCCGGCCGGGCGGCGCCCTGGTGGCTCGTCGGCACCTCCATGGTCGCCACGACTTTCAGTACCGATACGCCCAACCTCGTGACCGACATCGTCCGCCGCGATGGCGTGGCCGGAAATTGGGTCTGGTGGGCCTTCCTCCTCACCGGCATGCTTACAGTCTTTTTTTACGCCCGCCTCTGGCGCCGCTCCGGCGTGCTGACCGACCTTGAATTCTACGAGCAGCGCTATTCCGGGCCCTCCGCGAAGTTCGTGCGCGGCTTCCGCGCCGTCTACCTGGGCTTGTTCTTCAACTGCTGCATCATGGCCACCGTCACCCTCGCCGCAGTCAAGATCGCCAACATCATGCTCGGCTGGGAACGCGATCAGACACTGCTGTTCTGTGCCGTGGTCTGCATCATGTTTTCCGCCGTTTCCGGTTTGTGGGGGGTCATGGCCACCGACCTGATCCAATTCTGCATTGCCATGTTCGGCGTGCTCGCGGCGGCCTTCTTCGCCCTCCAGCATCCCGCCGTGGGCGGGCTGTCGGGTCTCCTGGCGCAGATCGAGCCGGCGCGGCTCAGTCTCCTGCCTGACTTCGGCAACCCCCAGCTCGTGCTGGCGGTGCTGGTGATCCCGCTCACCGTCCAGTGGTGGTCGGTCTGGTATCCGGGCTCCGAACCCGGCGGCGGCAGCTACGTCGCTCAGCGGATGCTCGCCGCGAAGGACGAGCGCCACGCCCTCGCCGCCACGCTCTGGTTCAATATCGCGCACTACGCCCTGCGACCGTGGCCCTGGATCATCGTCGCGCTGTGTTCCCTGCTGGTCTTTCCCGAGCTGGACGACATCCAGCGCGCGTTTCCACGGCTCGACGCCCGGCTGCTTGGGCACGACATCGCGTATCCCGCCATGCTGACGCTTCTGCCGGCCGGCGTGCTGGGACTGCTGATCGCCTCCTTGCTGTCGGCGTACATCTCAACCATGTCGACGCACCTGAACTGGGGTGCTTCTTACCTCGTGCATGACCTCTACCGGCGCTTCGCCGTGCGCGACCGCAGCGAGCGGCATTACGTCTGGGTATCACGCGGTGTCACGGCGGGACTGATGATCGCGGTCTGCGGGCTGGTCCCTTGGCTGGATACGGCCAAGGACGCGTTTGATCTATTGCTGACACTCGGGGCCGGCACCGGCCTGCTCTACCTGCTGCGCTGGTTCTGGTGGCGCATCAACGCGTGGAGCGAGATCGCCGCGATGGTCAGCTCTTTCGCGATCGCGGCGGGGGTCTTCACGCTGAATCGTGCGCTGCTGGCGGGGCACGACCTGGGCGCGTGGCACCAGCAACTGCTGGCGGCGGGGGTGCTGCAAGCGGACCCGTCGGGCGGAGCGATGGTGGCGAGCACGGCCAGTCTGCTCGTGACGGTGTTCGCGACCACGGGGGTGTGGGTGGCGGTCACCCTCCTGACGCGCCCCGCTGCCGAGGCGACGCTGGTGGCGTTCTACCGGCGCGTGCGGCCGGCGGGGCCGGGTTGGCGGAAGATTCGGTTGCTGGCGGGGGTGGGGCCCGCACCGGACAGTGTGCCACAGGCGCTGCTCGGGTGGGTGCTGGGGTGCCTCTTCGTCTATGCAGCACTATTTGGCACCGGGAGTTTCCTGTACGGCCACTTGCTCACCGGCACGATCTGCGCGGCGGTATGTGTGTTAAGCGGGTGGCAGGTTGCGCGGATCGTAAACGGCATCTGGCGGGCGTAGGTGCCGATGGTTCCGGGTCCCCGAAGCCCCCGTCGCCAGGTGCCTGCCCGGCGTCTACGATGCGCACATGGACTGGCTCACCTGGATTTTCCTCGAGAATGCCTACGCATTGTCGGCCGCGTGCGGCACGGCTCTCTTCATCCTGCTCGTACTCTGGCGGCGCGGCGGGTCGCCCCGGCCACTGCTGATCGGCCTGGCGTTGACGGCCCTGCTTTTCGCCGTCCAGACATTCGTGACGACTCCACGTGAGCATGCGCTGCAGGCGCTGCGGGCCATCGAGCGTGACCTGCGCGCGGGCCGCTCCGACGCTCTCGCCGGCTGGCTGGCGCCGGAGTTCGACGCCGGCCGGTTCGCGGGCGAACCGCTCAACCGGTCCTCCTTCCTCGCCTTGGTCGATCGACAACTCGCGGAAACGCGTGTCCGCGAGTTATACCGCACGTCGCTGAGCGTTGAACGCGAGAGCCCGGAGCGCTTCACAGCGAGTGTTGCCTACCTGGCCGAGATTGTGCGTGGGCAGATGGGCGGGAGTTTCCGTTCGCGCTGGGAGCTGACATTCGACCGAACACCGCGCGGGTGGCGGATCACATGCATCCAGCCCCGGTTTGTCGACGGCTTACCCAGCGCCACGTGGGATGCGATCGACCGGAACTGAGCGGGCCACGCCGGTGGGCGGCCAGGCCCCGCGGCCCGGAACGAGCCCCCCCGGGCCGACCGGAGTGACCGTCCTGCCTTGTGCCCGCCCCGCTGCCGTACAATAATGCCCGCAACATAGGCGCCTGTAGCTCAACTGGATAGAGCATCGGCCTTCGGAGCCGAGGGTTGGGGGTTCGAATCCCTCCGGGCGCGTTTGGGACAGTCGTCACCGTGTAGGTTCACGGCGCATGACAACCCCATAGTCGCAACCCGGACTGGTTTCCGACCACGAATTCATATCCTCAGAAGAATTGCGCACCAGCGGCCGCAGTTAGCCGCAGCACATGGGGTGGATCCGGTTACTTCTCCGCAAACACCCGCACCTCGCTCAGGTGCGTCCCGCCCGGCGCCGTCGCTTCAATCCGGATCACCTGGGCCGTCACTGGCGCGCGGGCGTAGGTAATCCACCGTTCACTTGGCCGGTCGGGGTTGATATCACGGTCGTTGCCCATCGCTCCATTGAAATGCAGCGGGTCCTGCGCACCGAACCACTCCGGCTCCGCAGCGGCGACATCTTCAACCATGCGCGTCGTGATCGTGAAGTGCTGGAAGAAATCTCCGTGCCGGCCGTCCTGCACGATGTCGATGCGGCCGACGCGCTGCGGCGCGGGCAGCGTGATCTCGATCCAGTCACCGACCTCCGCCCGGCCGCCCTCCCAGGCCGTCTCCACGTTCCCGTCGACGACCCGGCCGGCGGTGTCCGCGCCGCGCGACGCCCGCACCTGCGCTCCCTGCGCAACGTTCGTCGCGAGGTCCAGCCGTTCCGACGGGCTGATACGGCACACGACCGGCAAGTCGTACGAATCGGTATGCCCACCCCAGAACGCCCGGTTGAACTGCGTCACGTCGATGAACTGGTAGTCCCGCTGGCCGTAAGCGTCGATCCGCAGGCAGAACGTGATGTTTTGACCCACCACGTCAAGGCGGCCCCACGGGTTCCACTTCCGCAAGGTGTGGCCGGTGGCCGTGGTCGCATCGGTGGGATGCAGACTGTCCTGGTTGGGCAGGGTGAGGACGCCATAAGGGCCGCTGTCAAGGTTGGCTGCCACGACATTCGTATCGCGCATGCCGCTCCAGTTCTGCTGGAAGATCGTGACCTGGGCGTGGCGGATCGGCGTGCCGTCGGCGGAGATCAGCTTCACCCCGCAGCGCCGCGGCGTGTCGTACTGCCAGTCGCCGTAGAAACCGTTGCGGAAGCGCGCGTTCGCATTCGCCCCGCCGACGCTGTTGGCGGAGTAGAGACCCGTACCGGTGCGATAGCGCGGGTCCGGCCGTGTGTCACACCCGCCCATGAGTCCGGCCCAGTGCCACCAGCGACCGCGCGTCATGAACTTGCCGTTCTCCTCGCGGATCTGGCCCTTGCCGCGGGGCTGGTCGGGCTCGGCGGCTTCGATGGCCGACCAGTAGATGTCGTAGGCACCCCAAACCTGGTGCGAGCCCTCGTGCAGCAGGGACGGCTCGAGGACGATCTGCCGCGATTCGACGAAGCGGAAGTAGTTGCGGCGTTCGGCTTCGTTCGCGTCGTCCCGAATCCAACGCGAGCCCCACTCGCCATCGTAGCGCGGGTCGAGACGGTCCTCGGCCCGGTGAATCCCGCCGCCCGCGAGCCCGTTCGGCATGATCTCGATGGCGTCGAGCGTAACGCGCAGCACGCTGCCGTCCGGGGCGAAGTCATCGAAGCGTGACTTGTCGAAGTAGGTTTCGTTCCAGACATCGACGTGCCATTGCAGGTAGTCCTCGAAAGCGTAGGATCCCCATGGCTTCGGGTGGTTCTTCACGTGTTCGTAAAGCCCGGCTTCAACCCAGTACTTCCAGGTCTTGCCCGCGACGTACTTGTTCAAGGCGTTGTTGTTCTTCGTGATTTCGTCCGCGAGATTCTCGTGGTCGATCTCGAACTGCACGACGACCTTGCGCGGGTCTGCCAGATCCACGTCCCAGTGCCATTCCAGCCGCGTGGTGAACTCCTCCCACGGCCCCAGCGTGATCTCCTGGACCGGCTGCGCACGCCGTCCACGTCGCCCTTCACCCGCCACACCCGATTTTTCCAGCACGACTTCGTCGTTGATCTTCCACCGGTAATTCAACGTACCCTTGAACGGCACATCGCTCGCGTTCTTCACATGCGCGATGAAGACCACCAATTCGCCCGGTTCCGGCCACTTCTTGTCGTCACCGTAATCCGGATTCAGCATGATGCCCGGCATGTCGCCGCGGAACGGTTGCCGGAGGTAGCTTGTTTGCCCGTTATCGTTGTAGCGGTAGTACTTGGGCGTCCGTTCGATGTAAGTCACCGTCAGATCCGGCTTCGCCGGCCGCACGATCGGTCGCTCCTGGAACCGCACGCGCAGTCCGGGGCGGTCCGCTTCCTCAAAAACGTCTGATGCAAAGAGCTTCAGGGGTTCGGACGGCTTCTCCTCCGTGGCCAGCGCAATCATCCAGCCGTGGTTCTGCCAGTGCCGCTCCAACCACGCGGCCACATCCGCCTGTAAGCCCGGACCCGTCAGCACGTACGCACCCAGCTCCGCATCCCAGCAGTCCGCCAGCTTGCCACGCCAGCTCGGTTCCTCCAGCCGGTCACGATCCCCCCCCGGCGCCGTCCAGGGTCGGGCGAATTTGCACAGTTCCGCCCCTTCCGAGTAGCGCTGGTTGTAGGTGACGGTCTGCACCATCTTGATGCCGTCACCGCCCCCATCACGCCAGGGCTGCGTGACGCGGTAGACCACGATCTCCGTCTCTGGGTCGGGCGTGCCATCTGGCTTCAGAATCAGCGCCACGTCCTGCACATGGCTCCCGACCGTAATCCAGCGATACAACCGCCCAAACTGGATCAGAATCTTGTCCTGCGGCTCGGTGAGTACGAGTCGCTCACTGCGACCATAGTTGAGGTCGGGGTTCGCTCGGCTGAGGTACGTGTCACCCACATCCATGTACGGCATCGTGCGCCCGGGGTCGCTGTCGACCGCCGGACTCCAACCGGTGTACGGCGTAAGCGGCACATAGCGCCGCAGCAGCAGTGTCTTTTCCTGTGGATCGGCGGGGAAGGGCAGGGTTTCGTCGCCCGGGGCTTGGGCACCGGCATAAAAACCCGTAGCAGCCACGAAGAAGAGCACGGCCCACGTGGCGAAACGGTTCATGGAGCGATTTGACGGCATCGGGAAACTCCTCACGGGCGATCCGGTGCACAGGGCAGCGGAGACGTTACGCACCTCAGCCATCCAACGGACCGAGACTGCGCACGAAGGGCGGGGTCCGGCGGCGCAGTACCACCGCGCGCCGGTCAACGGCAGCCGCGCGACTTTGGAAGCCACCAACACCGGCTGCCACGGGTGGAAAGAATACGACGATTTGTGGTGCGGTTTCAATCCCGAAAAACCGATTTCCTTGTCGCGAACCCGTACCACCATCCGTATACTGATGACGCGTGTATCAGAGCCGCACCGTGGCTCGAAGCTGTAGCAGGTCTAACCCCCGCCGGATGAGCATCCCATGAAGCCCGACACGCCCCCATCACAAGCGGCCCGCCGGAACCCCATCGTCCGGCTGTTTTCGAGCGTCTGGTTCGGCATCACCTTACTGACGCTGATCCTCGTTTACAGTTCGCTCTTCTCGGCATACGCCCCCGCCCGGTGGGAAGTCGAGATGACGGATATGCAGACGTTCGCGCATCCGTTCTTCGTGGTGCTTTGCGCGCTCTTTTTCGCGGCCATCGCCACCACGACGCTGGTGCGATCGCGTTGGACCTGGGTCAATGCGGGGTCCGTCACGGCCCACCTGGGCCTGCTGATCCTGACGCTGGGTGCCACGACCTATTTTTCGAGCAAGATTGAAGGCAACGTGTTGCTGCAATCGCCACTGATCGCGGTACGCGACACCACCGCGCCGCAGGCCGGCGTGCTCGGTCGGCTTCCGGCTTACGCGGGGGCGACCTGGGCCCGGCTGCTGCCGAACCAGATGCAGCCGGTGCAACTCGAAGTGCTCAGCGTAGAGGGTGAGGGTCTGGATGTCGCGCAACGAGCCACGGTGCGCGTGCATGTCGCCGGCCGCCAGCCGGAAGTCGTCACGCTCGACGACAACCGCGGCACATGGCAGAGCGTCGGCACGCTGCAACTCGCGCTGGCAGGGTCGCCACCGGAGCGCACGTTCTATGACGATCAGGGCGCGACACTCTACTTCCGCCACCTCGCCAGCGGCCAGGAGATCGTGCGGCAGGTGCCGAAACTGCCGATCTACCACGAGCGTTACCTCATCGGACCCGAGGGCGAACTGCTCGACAGCGACGGGAACTCCATCCGCCGCCACCGCCCAAGGCCGCGCATCCAAATGGCGGGCTGGGACATTCGGACGTCGTGGTTCGAGCGGTGGGACATGCCGCTCGTTGTCGAAAGCGGTAATGAGCTGCCCTACCGCGTGGAAATTACGGGTTACGTCCCGTTCGTGACCGGCACGCAGCGGCGGCTCGGCACGGATGGTCGTCAGCGTGATGTCCCCGTGCTCATGCCGCTGCGTCAACGGCGCGGGGACTCGCTCGCGCGGTCGAGCTCGGCCATCCGGGTACGCATTTCTTCGCCGGAGGGTGTCGAGCCGGCCTGGGGTGATTCCCAGTGGGTCATGTTCAGCCAGTTTCCCCATCTCGGAGCCCAGCCGCTCGAGATCACGCTGCCCGGCACCCAGGACCGCTGGCAACTGATCTACTCTCGGAAGCGACACAGTCTCGGTGCCACCGTGACCGCCACGAAGCTCACGGTGGATCACTTCCCGGGCATGCGCAGCGTGAAGAGCTGGCACAGCGACATCGCCGTGCAGTCGCCCGCGGGACACGTGGATTACGCCACGGTACAGACCAACGAGACCCAGAACATCGCCGGTTGGACGCTTTACCAGAGTGGCTTTGCTGAAGACGGCTGGAGCTGGACGATTCTCGGCGTCGGCAACCGCAAGGGCATGCTGCTGATGAACATCGGCTGGATCATCGTGACCCTGGGCTGCTTGTATGCCTTCTATGTCAAGCCGGTCCTGCTGCGCCGTCGCCGCCAGCGTGTTGCGGTCATCGAGAACGCAGCACCTTCGCTGCGCGCCCCGGAGGCCGCCTGAGCCACGGCGATCGATCCAACCGCCGTATCCCTAGAACTGAACGCCACATGCGGAGCATGAGGATGAAGACCAAGCTGATTGCACTGGGTTGTGTGACACTGCTGCTGGCGGCCGCCGGCCTGACGGGCTGCCGCAAGCCCGACCCGATCCCCGGCACGGACGAGCTGCGGGCCATGGACAGCCAGATCGACTGGAGCCGCGCCGGCCTGATCGCCGTGCAGGACGGCAACCGCTACAAGACGCTCGATTCCTTTTCACGCGAGGCGCTGGCCATCATGACCGGGCGGGAGCACTTCCCCGGTGTGTCGCCGGTCGGCTCGATGCTCGAATGGAATTTCAACCGCAACGCCTATCGGGACATCCCGCTGGTGCGCGTTTCGAGCGAGTCGGTCGTCTACGGCCTGCTGGATGTCGTCCCGGCGAAGCGTCGCACCGACATCCTGAAGGACAAGCGCTTCACGCTGCGGCAGGTGTCGGCCGACGCCTTCACGCAGGCGCTGACGCGCATCGAGTCTGACACGCGCAAGCGCTCGGCCGCGAGCCGGGCGCGCCACGCGCAGGTCATCGCCATGCACATGGACGCGTTCCTCCAGATCGTGCCCCAGCCGGGTGGTTCCGAGAAGGAGCCCTGGCACACACCCGAGACCGTGCTGGGCTCGCTGACCGATGCACACCTCGGGGAACTGGGGCTCTCGCGGGCGGCGCTGCCGGTCGAGTCACGTTTCCCGATCGACGGACTGTCGCCGACCCAGGCGCTCGAGATCACCACCGCGTGGGCTTCGCTGCGCAGCGCCTGGATGCAGCGCGACGCCACCCGCGTGCAGCAGTACCTGGAGCGACTCGCGACGCAGTTACCGGCGCTCGCTTCCGCCCAGGTCTACCCCGCACTGAGCCAGCGGCAGGCCGAAGCCCGCTATTACGCCCAGGGTAAGTTCACCTACGCCTGGATCCTGTACTTCGTCGGCGTCCTTTTCAGCGTGGTCGCACTGGTCACGCAATGGCGCTGGGCTTGGATCGTCACGCTGCTGTTCACCCTCTTGGGCCTCGGGATTCATACTTATGGCATGAGTCTCCGCTGGTACATCCTTGCCCGCATTCCCGTCGCGAATATCTTCGAAGCGGTCATGGCCGCCAGCGTCATCGCCATCGTGGTCGGTCTGCTGGTCGAGGGCTTCCACCGCACGCGCGTGCTGCTGGTCGCGGCCGCGGCGGTCGGTTTCATGGCCTGCATCTCGGGGCAGTACATTCTGCCCAACAGCGAGCTCAACACGATTCCCGCAATTCTCGACGACATCCAGCTTCGTATCCACACCGTCATGATCATCACGGCATACGCACTGAGCTACATCGGCGCGGTTGTCGCGCTCGTCTATCTCGGCGGCTTCTACGGGTGGAAACTGCAGAACTTCGCGGCTCTTGCGCCCGCCCCCGCCGCCACGCTTGACCAGGGCGGCGCGCTCGCCCTCGGCAGCGGACCGAGCACGTTGCGGCCCATCATGGCCGGCGGCGCCCCGGGGGACGACACGCGCCACAGCAGTATCCCGACCTGGCTGAACAACATCGACATGGCACACCTGATCATCCTGAACATGATCTTCGTGCTGCTGTTCGTCGGGGGGATCATCCTCGGCGCCTGGTGGGCGGACTACTCCTGGGGCCGGCCGTGGGGCTGGGATCCGAAGGAGGTCTTCGCGCTGAACACCTGGATCATCTACGCGATCCTGATCCACCTGCGCTTCGCGGTGCAGAAGAACAAGGGCCTCTGGACCGCCTGGCTCTCCATCGCGGGCTGCGCGATGGTGACGTTCAACTGGTTCTATGTGAACTTCTTCATCGTGAGCATTCACAGCTACGCGTAAGAAGATCGGAGGGAATGGGCAAGACGAACCCGCGTCCGATCGGGTGAGGCGGCCGCGCGGGTACCGGCCTTGTGCTGCGCCGGCCGCTCATTCCCCGTACGTGAAGTTCATGTGCCGCACCCCGTGGCACGTCAGCGTGCATGATCCCTTGAAGCGGCCCAGGTCAATGAACCGCCGCTCACCACCTACAATCGCCGTATCGAAGTTGATCAGGTGACTGTGTTCCGTCGGGCTGCCGCTCACGCCGTGCGCGGTATGACAGGCGCTGCAGGGCGTCCGGCTGCGTACGACGTGCAGGTTGTGGAACGCGAAGCTCTCGTCGTTCAGGATCGAATTCCGGTCATGGCACTTGTAGCACAAGTCGTACGCCTGCTGAGATTCGATCGTGAAGTCCCGAGTCTCGTACCGTGCCACCAGTAACGGCTCGAACCGTGAAGTGTGCGGCCCCGCCGCCTCCGATCCGCCCACATCCCGCGCATCCGGGTTGTTATGGCAGTCCTGGCAACTGACAAACGCCTGTCCGCGGTACTCCGGCCGCAAACTCGGCACCTCTGCGCTGTTCCGTGCCGGAAAAGCCACCGGATGCGCCGACGCCGCCGTGGGAAGAAACTGTCGCCGCACATTCCCGCCGGCATCCCGCGCCCGGATGATCCGGTTCGGCACCAGCGCGGGCCAATCCGCGTGGCAGCGGAAACACACCTCATAATAGAAGCGCGCCCGCTCCACCTCCGCCCCCGTGATGCTGATGCCCGGCACCTCCGCCATCGCCCCCGGCACGAACGGCCCATCCGCCCCAAACCGCCGTGCGGCCGTCAGCACGTCCTGCTGCACCGCGTGCGGATTGTGGCAGTCTGTGCATTCGACATGACCGGTATTGCCCGGCCGCCACTCCGGCGAGGAGCGGTGCGCCCGCCGCCGATCGACACGGTGGCCACTGCGCTGCCCGGCAACCGTCAGGATGTTGGAACCACCGATTCCGTCGTGACAATTCAAGCAGAGTTGCGACGGCCGGTCATACAACAGTTGTTCCCGGTGCGGCGCACTGTGCGATACGTGGCAGGCCGCACAGGCGTTGTCCGCCAGCGAGCGAAAGGGCAGTTTCTCGCCATGCGTCACGGTCATCGGCACGCTGCGCGCGCTCAGGGCATGCGCGCTGAGCCGCCAACCGCGCAGGTCGTGGCAGCTCAGGCACAGCGCCCCCTCGCGCTCCGTGATGCGCAGGAAGTTGCCCAGTTCGTTGTTGTGCGGGTCGTGGCAGGCCGTGCACTCCACCTCGCCCCGGCGCCCCAGCACAATCCGGGAATCCACCAATTCCACCGGCCGCAACTGCGGGTCGCGGTTCGACAGGGCACGGTCGTAGCGGAAGCCGATCGGGTGATCGTCGGACAGGTCATTCGTCAGATCTGATGGTCCGCTCGGCATGTACAGGTGCGTCATCGGGATCGGTTGGGTCAGTGGCCGATCCAGGGTCAGCCCCAAAGCGATGCTGCCGTCGTGACAACTCAGGCACAACTTGCTGGCCGGACCGGGCTGATCAACGCGTGCGTCCAAAGATGTACTGCGGTAGATACGGTAGTGCGTGGTCGGATTGTGCCGGTTCCACAGCGGCGCCACCGGGCTCGCATTGTGCGGGGCATGGCAGAAGATGCAGACCTGGTCTTCCTCCAGCGCCCGCACCGGACCCGGCCCGAAGACCGAAAGATCATGCTTGGAATTCAGCACACTGTCGTCTGCCCACGCAGCCGTCACCGCGAGGAGCAGCGAAACAAACAGGATCAGGGCGAAGCGGGCCATGCCGTGCCCTCCGGCAGAAATTCGAATACCTGAACGCGGCGATTGGCACTGTCTGCGATCCAGATCCGGTCGCGCGCGTCGATCACGAGACCCGACGGCAGCGAAAACTCGCCCGCCGCCGCTCCGCCCTGGCCCCAGGCCAGCAGCAGCCGTCCTTCACGGTCAAAAACTTGCACGTTTTCGAACTGATTGTCCAGTACATAAATGTGCCCACCGGCATCCACCGCCACCCCGCGCGGCAGCGCCAAGTCACCGGCCGCGTCACCTTTGCGCCCAAAACGGCTCCGGGGGGTACCGTCCGGCGCGAGTGTCTGAATGCGGAAGTTCATGGCGTCCGCGACGACCAGGCCCACTGCCGGCTGAAACGCGAGCGCGATCGGGAAATTGAACTCACCCGGCGCCAGACCACGTGCCCCGAACGCCTGCACGCTCCCGTTCGCGGCAACCGCAAAGACCGCGTGTGCCTGGGCATCTGCGAGCCAGAAACGCGGCCCCTCCGGCGGTCCGGCCGCGATGGCAACCGGCGCCGTGATCTCCGGCCAGCGCGCCGTGCGCAACCAGCGGCCGTCCGGGGTGAAGAATTCAACCGCGGCCCGTACACGGTCCACGACCGCTACTTCGCCCCCCACGATGGCCAGCGCGATCGGAACGCGCAGGGGATCCTCCGGGTCGCCCCGGACGAACAGGTACTCGCGCGTTGCGAGGTTTAGCACATGGACCACCGCGGCGCCGGTGTCGGCGACGAAGACGCGCTCTCCAGCCACGGCAACCGCTGCCGGCTTCACGAACACCGCTCGCGGCCGCAGCCCGGTGACCGCCGCGCCAATGGTTTCCCAGAAACCGGGCTGGGCGCCGAGACTCTCCTCCCCGGTGAGCGTGCCCACGTAGCGAATCCGGGGCGTCTCCGGCGGTGCCGGCCACACCAGGGGCGGATCCACCGGCGGGAAGATGGGGCCCGGTGTGACCTGGCAACCGGCCAGCAGCGCCCCCAACGCCAACATGGTGGTGCTACGAACCAGCGCCGCGCAGGGACGGGCGAACAGGGACGGTGGCGGCAGCGCGCGTTCCGTCGACATCAGCGCGCCGCCTTTTTCGCGATGATGGGGAAGTCGCGGCGCAGTTTCAACCAGAACGCCATGGTGTTGTCCCGCGAGCCGGGCAGGTCGAGCATGTCGTACTCGGCCTCGAATAACAGGGTGAAGTACCCGATGCGCCACTCCATCCCCGCCGTCACATCCACGCCATGGGTCACGCCGTAAAACGAGTCATCCTCAAACCGGTAAAGCGTTGCCACGCTCGCTTCGAGCTGCTGAGTCAGCAGGTGGCGATAGTTGAGTCCCACGTCCAGGAGGAGCGCATCCCGAGCGTCCAGGTAGCGCGTCCCATCGTACCAGAAGTGTGAAAAGGTGGTTTTGCCGTCGAGTTGGTTCTGCCCGCGCGCCCAAAGCACTACGTCCCCGTTCGCATGCAGGGCCTGGTACGGATCGATGGAATCGTCGTTGTACTCATACTCGAAGCCCGCCGACCAGCCGGACCGCCGGTACGTCGCCCCCAACCGGTGGCGGTTTACATCGCGCGGCTCGTACCGCAGGAAACCGCGTTCCGTGATCCGCTCCTCCTGGAGCGAGCCCGCGTAATACGGCGTCAGGCCGAAGTCGAACGCTTGCTGAATGCGCACGTCGAACCGGTCGCGATCCAGGGCGTAGTCGCGGTACACCTCGTATACGTAGCTGACGAGCACCGTCTCACGATCCGCGATCGCCCCCGTGGCAAGCCGCCGGAGCGCGGTGAATCGACCGATGCGCAGCGCCACGTAATCCCGGCCGCGCAGGTACGTGCGGGTGCGACTCGCATCCGTCACCACGAGACTGAAGTGGTCGACATTCTGTTTTGCGAGATAGCTCGCCTGCGGATCGCGCATGCTCACCGCTTCGGCGATCACGATGCCGCGGCGATCGCCGTTGCGGGTCTGGATGGAGGCGTGGTTGTAGCTGACGTTGGCCGAGAAGCGCCCCCAGTCATTCTTCTGCGAGTACGACAGGTCGGCGACCGCCCCCCACTCGGACAGGTCCGCGTTCGCGTTCTGTTGCTGTTGCAGACCGTATAACTGGGCCGAAGCCGTCAGGGCTTCGCTGAACCGATAGGCGGCTCCCACCTCGCCCCGCCAGGTTTCGGCCTCCAGATCCTGGAATGCGTCGCGCAGCCACTGGGCCCGGAAATCCGTACTGAACTGGTCTGTCCATTGCAGGCGCAACCGTGACGACGCCTCGGCGGTGTCGCGCGAAAGATCACCGGATTCGTCCTGCAGCCGCAGCAGGTTTTCCCACGAACTGCGATTGTCGCGCCCGAAACGCAGCAGATGGTTCAGCGTGAGATAATGCCGGTAAGTGTCGAAACGGGTTCGCGTACCCGCGTAGCGCTCGGAACGGTCGTCGTACTCGTAGCGGAACTCAAGCTGCTGGTTCCGATCGAGATTCCACGTCGCCTCGTAGCGGAATGTGTCTCGGCCGCGCTGCTCGTCATCGTAAGGGCTGCCCGTACGGCTGCGCAGCTCTTCCCATTCGTGCTCGAAGGAGAAGCGCATCGACACCACGCGATCATTGAGGGTGAGCACGGTGCCGTAGCGCTCGCGCGTGCGGTCGAGACTGGGTTGGAACGCGCGCGGCACCCGGCTGTCGAGTCGCTGGGCATAGGCGGTCGCACTGACCTTGCCGCGGGGGAAAAGCGTCAAATTCAGGTCGTATTCAAACAACCCGCCGTCGTCATGGTCTCGGCGCGCCGGCCAGCGTCCTGTTTCCGCGAAGTAATCCTGCGACAGGCCGCCCCGCACAGCGATGTCGAACAGTGCAAATCTTTCATCCAGTAGCGCTCCCCGGGTCGCAACGCCGAGGGTTTCCTCGAAGCTTCGGCTGCGGTTATTCTGACGCTCGGTGCGGGTGCCGAATGCGCGCCGCCGCTGCGCAGTGACGCTGCGCTGGTCGTAGCTCGCTTCAAAACCGAGCTGCAACTCGAGCAGCTCAATCTCCAGCAGCCGATCGTAGGTCGGCGCCGCGGCCGGACCGGGCGGTTCGTCCGGCGGAGGACGCACTTCGGCCTCCGGCTGCGGCTCGGCCGTTGCGGGCACCGCCGGTGCCGCAGTCTGTGACCAGGCCGGCAGCGTGCAGGCCGTCGCCACCAGGACACTGGCTGAGAGGAGTAAACGCACGATGGCAATCCGCAGGCTTAGGCCGTCGACCGCACACGGACCCCGGGAGAACTCCCGGGTTGTGTCGCAACGTATCGCTCGTGCACGAACTTGTCTACCCTATGACGGACTTGTCGATACTTTTCTATTGTAAATTTCTCCACGGCCGATATAGTCGGCGCCCGGTGGCGCGTGCCGCCCGGTCCCAGGAGGTTCGCATGCCGGTCATCCTGCGCCTCACCGTGCCTGTCGCCGCGCTCGCGCTCCTCGTCGGTGCCGTCCGCATTCAGTCCGCGGATGAACCAGCCCCTTCCTCCGGCACCCCACCAGCCGCAACGCAACCGGCCTCCACGACCCAGCCCGGGGTCGGCCTGCTGCCGGTCACACTGACCGACCCCGCTTCCGACCTGGTCAGCGGCCTCATCGGCAGCAAGCACGACTTCTCGCACGGCGGCCGGACCGGACGCGACCTGTGCCTGCCCTGCCACGCGCCGCACCTCGTGAGCCCGCCTCCGCCACAGCTCGACGCCCGCCCTACCACGACGCAACCGCTCCGCCCGTACGAAGGCCCCGGAATCGTGCTCAACTCTTGGTCCATGCTCTGCCTCGGCTGCCACGACGGCATCACCGCCCACGACGTGTATTCCGGCTCGCACGCCCTTGCGACCGGCGATCAGCTCGCGAATTCCCGCCTGCCCGCGACGGCCCGTACGAGCCACCCCATCGGTATCACTTACCCGCTCGCCGCACCGGGCTATCGCACGCGTGCCGAAGTCGAGGCCGCTGGCCTGCTGCTGCCCGACGGCCGCATTCAGTGCACCACCTGTCACGATGCCCACAACACGCATCGCCACCCAGGCATGCTGAAGATCTCCAACAGCCGCAGCCGGATGTGTCTCGCATGCCACAACATCTGACCCCATCGCGCCGCCTTTGCCGAGCCCGCTTCGCCTACTGGGCGCTGGGCCTGGGTGTGGCCGCGTGCGCCCTTGCCGTCGCCGTCCCCGCCGGCTGCGCCGGCGCCGGGCGCACCCGGCCGTACCAGTACGCGGGACTCTACCCGCCGACACCCCAGCCGCCACGGGTTGTGGCACTCGGCACCCTGCGCGGTACACCTCCACCCACCCGGGCGGAAGTGGCCGCCTCGCAGGTTCTCTTCGGCACGGACCCCCCGCCGCCGCTCGCGATTACGAGTCCGTACGGTCTCGCCGTGCAAGAGCGTGCTTTGCTGATCTGCGACACCGTACTCAACACGGTCTTCCGCTGGCACGCCGACTCCAACACGCTCGACGAGTTCCCTTTCGCGACTCCGCCGACGGCACCTTTCGCGCTCGATCCCCTGCCCGATGGGGAACTTCTCCTTGCGGACCAGAAGGGTGTCCATCGCATCGGCTCCGACGGTCGCATTCGCGTCACCTACCGCCCCCCTGACGAGCCGTATCGCCCTGCCGGCGTCCTTGCGGTCGGCGACGCCGTCTGGGTCACCAACACCCTCGGCCATCGTATCGAGGTGTTCGACCTTGCCGGCGGCACCTACCGCGGCGCGCTCGGTCAGTACGGTACCGGGCCGGGTGAACTCGCGCTGCCACGCGGCCTCACGCGCACACCGCAGGGTGAGATCTGCATCGTGGATATGCTGAACAATCGTGTGCAGGTGTGGTCCCCGGACGGCACCTGGCTGCGCACTCTCGGCCAGCCCGGAATCACCGACGGCAGTTTCGGCCGGCCGCGCGATGCAACCGTCGGTCCCGATGGCACTATCTTCGTGACCGATGCGCTTTCGCAACGCGTCCATGCCTTCTCCGCCGATGGCGCCCCGCTGCTGGCCTTTGGCGAGCCCGGTTCCGGCGTTGGCGAACTCCGCATGCCCAGCGGCATCACGATCACACGCTTCGCCCCACCAGCCGAGCGTCCGCTGCCCATCGACGTACGGCCGCGCTACTACGTGCTCGTCGCCGAACCGCTGCTGCGCTCCGGCGTCCGCGTCTACGCCTGGCTCGGTGCGGAAGCGCATGAGCTGGGCGTGCCCGTGGCGCTGCCGTCGGGCGCTGCACTCGCCTGGCAGCCGCGCTCCCCCGAGATGAGCGCCATCAACCCACACTGGGATCCGCAACGCTGCACCACGTGTCACACGAGCACGGCCGGCCAGATGGCACCGATCGCACCGCTGGAAATCGACGCGCTGTGCATTTCCTGCCATGACGGCGTGCGGGCTCCGGCCGATCCGCACCCCATCGGTCGCCCGGTCACGAGCGCGGGCGTCCACGTGCCGGACGAATATCCGCTCCCCGGCAACCTGATCGGGTGCATCACCTGCCACGACATTCAGCGCCACTGCGACGTCAGCGTGCAGCGACCCGCCGTCAACGCCGTGCTGCTGCGGGGCTTTGACCCCCAGCGCCCCCTGGCATATTGCACCAACTGCCACCAACCCGAGGGGGGCGGACGCTTCAGTCCGCACCTCCAGCACGATGCCACCGGCCGAGTGCGCGAAGACGCGTGTCTATTCTGCCATACGCGCCGCCCGCCACCCTCGCTGGACGGCAAGCGCCGCTTCGAACCCTACCTGCGCGACAACACGTCACGCCTGTGCCTCAACTGCCATGTGAAGCACTGGGATCTATCCCCCGAGGGGCACGTGGATCGCCCGGTCTCTGAAGAAACCTACCAGTGGATGATCGTGCGCGAACTCGCCCGCGCGACCAACGGTACGCGCCGCGAACTGCTCGAACTCGCCGCCCGGCATGAGCGCCCGCCGGCCTGGCTGCCACTGGGTGATGGCATGGTGACGTGCTACACCTGCCATAATCCGCACTACCATGGCCTGTTCCCCGAAAACACCGAGCTCGGCGCACTGGCAACCAATCCCGCCGATCGCGCTGCCGGGCTACGGACCGATTGGATTCAGATCTGCAGCGAGTGCCACCACCGCTGACGACCGCCAACGCGGACGCCCGCGACACGCGGCGGTCCGTGCAGGAGCCCCTGTGATGCCGCGGATGCCATCTCATCCTTGCCCCTTGCGGATGACCTTTGCGCTGCTGCCGCTCGCCGCCGTTGCGCTGGCGTTCCCGCTCGGACTCGGCGGTTGCCCGCGCCCCGACTCCGACGGCAACAACACTGGCATCTACCGCAACACGTCAGACCCCACGAATGCCGGTGCCACTTTCGTCGGCTCGGCCGCTTGTGCCGCCTGCCATGCGGAAACCGCTGCCACCGCCGCCCGCCACGGCCACGTGCATGCCCTGCAGACCGTGCGCGGCGCTGCACCCCGCTTCGACGCAGCCAGCACAGCGGCCGGCGTGCCCGCACCGCCGCCCGGCTTCACCTGGAACGACATCAGCTATGTCATCGGTGGCTACACCCGCGGTGCGCGATTCGTCAATGCTGCGGGTTTCGTCCTGACTGACGGCACCGCCGGCACGCTCACGCAATGGAATCTCTCATACCCCGCGACCGGTACACTCACCGGCTTTGCCGCGTTTCTTCCCACGCAGGTGATTGCCCTGCCCTTCGCGTTTGAAGACTTCCGCCGCCTCACCACCGGACCCCGCGAGCGCACCGCCCAGCATCCGAAATCGCAGGACAGCCGCCCCGGCATCCTCGGCACCTGGTTCGAGACCGGCGTCGGCTGCGAGGCCTGCCATGGCCCGGGCTCACGCCACGTCCCCAACCCGGGCGCACGCGATCTCTTCGTCGGTTCGCGCGCGTCCGACTGCGGCCAGTGCCACACCGCGAGTTCCGACCCGCGCACCATCCCAACAGCCGACGGCTACCTGCACCCGTACGCACAGTACTCCGAGCTGCTCGCAAGCGGCGGACACGCCGGTTTCAACTGCACCTACTGCCACGACCCACACGCTTCCACGCTCCACGACCGGTCGGTCGGCATCCGCAACCAATGCACCGCCTGCCACACGGATGCCACGATGGCCGCCCACGGTGGTGTCGTTTTCCGCCGCGGCGACTATGTCGAGCCGGTCACCTGTGAAAGCTGCCACATGCCTTTCACTGGCCGGAGCTACACGGCAGCTTCCACAGCCCTCGTGGGTTCCACCGGGCGGATGGGGGATGTGCGCGGTCACATTTTTCGCATCGACCCGGCCCGGGCGACAGTTGCGGACATGCTCACCGCCGACGGGAGTACCGTGGCGCGCGATACAGCGGGGCGAGCGGGTGTAAGTATCGACTTCGCATGCCTGCGCTGCCACACCACCGACAACACCGTGCCCAACAACGCGTTTCCCCTGACCCCCGACCTGGCCGGGCAGATTGCGCAGAACGTGCACCGTCTACCGCGCGGGAATGCTGCGGAGTTCCGGCGGTAAAGCGCTGCCGCGGATTTCGCCCTGTTTGCAGGCGGTGTCCGTTCCGGCATCCACCCTGCAGATCACAGCCCGCGCACGAACTGCTCCGCCGCCGGAAGCACCCGCCCCAGCACCGCTTCGAACGCGCTATCCACGACCGCCCCCGCGCTCGCGTAATGTCCACCGCCCCCGAACTGCTCCGCCAGAGGCAGTACCGAAACGCCCTGCTCGCCGCGGAAGTTCATCCGTACCCGCCCGGGCGTACCTTCACTGAACAGAATCGCCACACGCACACCTTCGACACGGCGTACGATTTCCACCTGGTCGTCGATGTCCTGCGCCGTGCAACCCGCCTCCAAGATCTCAGCGTGAGTCACGGTACTCCACCCCAGTGCTCCGCCAGCCCCGATCCGCGTATTCGCGTAGACCGTCTTCAGCAGCGCGAACTCCGCGGCCGTCTGGCTCCGAAACAGCTCCTCGCACACACCCGCCACGTCCGCGCCGGCCAGCGTCAGCGCATGGGCGACCGCCAGACTGCCCGTGCTCGTGTTGGCCAGCGAGAAACCCTGCGTGTCCCCGGCCAAGCCCGCATACAGCAGCGTCGCCACGGCGGCGGAGAGGGTCGCCCCGAGTCCCACCAGCAGCCCGTACACGAGCTCCGATGTGCTGCTCGCAGCAGGCACGATCCAATTCCACTTTCCGAAACCCGGGTTGGTCGCGTGGTGGTCGATGTTGACGAGCGGCACACCCGCGAGCGCGGCCAGCTTGCCGGGCACGTTGATGCGCTCAGGTTTCGCGGTGTCGAACACAATCGCCAGATCGCAGGCGCCGAGCCCCACGGGCAAACCGGGCACGACCCCACCGCGCCGCGCGAAGCGTTCCATGCGCTGCGAGGCCGAGTGCTCCGGCAGGACCGGGACAGGGGTGATTCCCAGCGTGGGGAGTGTCAGCGTCAGAGCGGCAACACCGGCGAGCGCATCGGCATCCGGGCTTACATGGCAAAGCAGCGCCACGCGGCGAGCTCCGCGAATGGCGCCGCACACTTCCGCGGGCGGCAGGTGCAATACTCCGATCCGCGGCGCCACACTCATTTCGACGTCCGCATGGAAGCGATCAGTACGTCGGCAATTTCCGACCGGGTGAACTCGACCGGCGGACGCTCGCCACGGGAAAGCATCTCCCGCACGAGCGTGCCGGACAGGAAGACGCGCTCTTCAGGTTTACTGTTCGTGGTCTTCTCGCTCGCCATGGCACCGGACTTGCGGCACCAGAACGTATGCTCGAATTTGAGCGGCGTAATGCCAATCTCCGCGAGATCGAACTCGTCGAAGATACGCTGGGCATCGTACGTGCCGTAATAATTGCCGACGCCGGCGTGATCGCGACCGACAATGAAGTGCGTGCAGCCGTAATTCTTCCGCACTAGCGCGTGCAGAATCGCCTCCCGCGGACCGGCATAGCGCATCGCCGCCGGCCAGACCGTCAACAACGTGCTCTGGGGGTGGTAGTAGCTCTGCAGCAACACCTCGTAGCACTGCATCCGCACGTCGGCCGGAATGTCACCCGCCTGCGTCTGCCCCACCAGGGGATGCACGAGCAGGCCATCACAGATCTCCAGGGCGCACTTCGTGATGTATTCGTGTGCGCGGTGGATCGGGTTCCGCGTCTGGAAAGCAACCACCGTCCGCCAGCCGCGCTCGCGAAACAGCGCACGCGTTTGGGCCGGGGCTTTCCGGTAGGAACCGAACTCCGGCGCATGCCGCGGCGTGAGCACCTCCACCGGCCCGGCGAGGCACACGTCGCCTTGCGCCAGCGTCACGGCCACACCGGGATGAGCCGGGTCACTCGTACGATAGACGCGCTCGACTTCCAGCGCCTTGTCGTGGGCGTACTTCTCGTCGACGGTCAGAATCGCCAGTGGCCGATCCTGCTCATCCGTCAATACCACACGCTGGCCAGTCTCGATGTGCTGGGCGGTCGCGGCGTCGACCGAGCAGGTGATCGGGACGCTCCATGGCAGGCCGCCGGACAGGCGCATCTCCTCGCAGACCCGGTGGAAATCCGCCGAGCCCATGAAGCCGCGCAGCGGACTGAAGGCGCCGATCGCAAGCAGCTCCAGGTCACACTGCTCCCGTTCCGGCAGCCGGATGCGCGGCAGGTCGGTCGCGGATGACTCCAGATCGGCCCGGCGCGGACCCTCGACGCACAGGTTGACGAGCGCGCCGCCATGCGGAGCGATGAGATCGGTCGCGGACATGATATCTCCAGCAGTGGACCGCAGGGCCCGTTTCTACGCGCGGAGCAGCTTACGCTCCGCCAGGAGGTCAAGCAGCTTGATCGTCGCGTCCTGCGGCGAAAGCGTCGCGGTATCGAGAATCAGCTCGGGGGACAACGGCTCCTCATACGGCGCCGAAATACCGGTAAACTCGGGAATCTGGCCGGCCCGGGCTTTGGCGTAAAGCCCCTTCGGATCACGCTGTTCGCACACCTCGACACTCGCCCGTACAAAAACTTCGAAAAACGGCAGGCCGGCCTCGGCATGCAGCTTCCGCACCAGGTCGCGATCCGCGCGGTACGGGCTGATGAAACTTGTCAGCGTGACGACACCCGTGTCGGCGAAGAGCTTGGCCACCTCCCCAATGCGGCGGATGTTCTCAGTCCGGTCGGCCGGCGAGAAGCCCAGGTTGCTGTTGAGCCCGTGCCGGATATTGTCACCATCGAGCACATACGCGAGGTGTCCGCGCTCGACCAGCGCGTGCTCGGTGGTGAATGCGATCGTGCTCTTGCCACTCGCGCTCAGGCCTGTGAGCCAGATCGTGGCACCCGCCTGCCGCAACAGCTCGTAGCGGGCCGTTCGCGCCACGTGCCCTTCGTGCCAGGTGATGTTCGTCGCCTTGAGGTCTGCCATGCTGGATTCCTATTGCGGCTGTAGAGCGCGGCCGGCCGGTGACAACGCCCCCCACCCCGGCGCGACCGGTGCGCCGCATCCGCGGAGGATAGAAGCGCCGGCGGTTCCCCGCAACTCACACGTTTGGAACCGGTCGTGTCCGCTGGTCGGGGGCGCGCCGGGCGACTACACTGTGCGACCGGTGTCCGATCGGAACCTCGACGTGGCCGTAGCGGCGCGGCGCGGGTGCGGATTTGCGGACACGCACCGGAGGTGGTATGGCCCGAACGGCTCCCGCCCGTGGACGCCCGCAGCCCCCAGAACCGCAAGCCACGCGTCTGGCGCAATTGCGGGCCTGGATGCGGCAGCAACGGCTCGATGCGTTCCTCGTGCAGGACCGCTTGGATCAGTTCTGGCTCACCGGTTTTACGGGGGAAGACGGGACGGCCTTGATCACGGCACGCGAGGTGGTGCTGTTGACCGACGGGCGTTTCGACGAAACAGCCGACCGTGAAGCGCCCTATGCCCGCAAGGTCATCCGTAAGCGCCGTACGCCGGATGTCACCGCCCTTGAATTGCGCCGCCGCAAGCTCACGCGCGTCGGTTTCGCTGAAAATCAGATGAGCGTGGCGGAATTCCGCGCCTTGGGAACCCTGGCGAAGCCCGTGCGGCTGGTGCCGGGATCCAGTCCGCTCAGCATGCTGCGAGCGGTCAAAACCTCCGCCGAGGTAGACCAGATCCGTGTGGCGATTGATATCGCCCAGCGGGCGTTTCAGCGCATGCAGGCCTGGCTGCGGCCGGGGCGGACAGAGCGGCAGATCGCGGCCCGACTCGCGTACGAGATGCAATCGCTGGGCGCGGAAGGCGAGTCGTTCCCCGCCATCGTCGCGGCGGGCGCAACGTCCTCATTGCCCCATTACCAACCCCAGGATCGGCCTTTTGAGCCGAATCAGCCGCTGCTGATCGACTGGGGCGCCCGGGTGGGTTGGTACGTCAGCGACTTGACCCGCGTTCTGTGGGTCGGTAGTCTCCCGCCCCGCCTGCGGAAAATCTTCGACGTGGTGCGCACGGCCCATGATCAGGCGATTGCCGCCGTGCGTCCTGGAATCCCGGCGCGGCAGGTGGATCGTGTGGCGCGGTCGGTCATGCGCGCTGCGGGTTACGAAAAGAAGTTCAACCACGGCCTGGGACATGGCATCGGACTCGCGGTGCATGAAGCGCCGCGGGTTTCACGGGTGTCGACAGACGAATTGCAGCCCGGCATGGTCATCACCATTGAACCGGGGATCTACGTGCCGGGGCTCGGCGGCGTGCGCTTGGAGGATGATGTGCTTGTAACCGCTTCTGGTTGCGAAGTCCTGTCATCCCTGCCCCTGGACGGTTCCTAGCCCGCCTGCGAAGACGTGCGAACGGCAGCGCGGCGCGTGCGAGAAAGCCTCATGGAAATCGATCATCTCAGGAAGCTCGTCGAACTCATGGTCGACAACGACCTCAGCCGCATCGAACTACGCGAGGGCGAGACCCACATCCTCCTGCGGCGCGGGCAGCCGGTGATCCAGACCGGCCCGCTGCCCGTGGCGAGCCCGGTCGGACCGCCGGCGGCACCGGCCCACGTAGCGGCGCCCCCGGCTTCGCCTGCGCCGGCCCCGGCGCCCGACAACGAAGTCCTGATCCGCTCGCCGATGGTCGGCACGTTCTACGCCGCGCCGGACCCGGAGTCCCCGCCCTACGTCAGCATCGGCTCCGCTGTGCAGCCCAACACCGTCGTCTGCCTGATCGAGGCCATGAAGGTGTTCAATGAATTGAAGGCGGAGGTCGCGGGCCAGATCTCCCGCGTTCTGGTGAAAAGCGGACAGGCCGTCGAATTTGATCAGCCGCTCTTTGCGGTCACCCCGGCCTAGCGCGGAGCGGCGATGTTCACACGAATTCTGGTGGCCAACCGGGGCGAAATTGCGCTGCGGATCATCCGCGCCTGCCGCGACATGGGCATCGAGGCCATCGCCGTCTACTCACGGGCGGACCGTGACGCGGCGTACCTCAAACTCGCCCATGACGCGATCTGTATCGGCGGCGAGTCCCCGGGGCAGTCGTACCTCAACGCCGCCGCGATCATCTCGGCCGCCGAGATCGCCGACGTGCAGGCCATCCATCCCGGGTACGGCTTCCTCGCCGAGAATCCGCGCTTCGCGCAGATGTGCCGCGACTGCAAGATCGAGTTCATCGGCCCCTCGGCCGAGGCGATGGAGAAGCTTGGCGACAAGGTCGAGGCGCGCAAGCTTGCCAAGCTTGCCCGCGTGCCGCTCGTGCCGGGCAGCGGGGGGATTGTCGCGAACGAGGACGAAGCCGTCGTCGTGGCCGAGAAGATCGGTTACCCCATCATGATCAAGGCCGCCGCGGGCGGTGGGGGTCGCGGCATGCGACCCGCACACAACGAGGCCACGCTGCGCAGCAGTTTCCGCAACGCCCGGGCGGAGGCGGAAGCCGCTTTTCGGGACGGCAGTCTTTACATCGAAAAGCTCATCGAGCGTCCGCGTCACGTTGAAGTGCAGTTGCTCGGTGATCCGCGCGGGAACGTCATCCACCTGTGGGAGCGTGACTGCTCCCTCCAGCGGCGGCACCAGAAACTGGTCGAGGAATCGCCTTCACCGCACATCAGCAACAAGACGCGCACCAAGCTCTGTACGGCGGCGGTACGCCTTGCGAAAGCAGCTAATTATTACTCGGCGGGTACGTGCGAGTTCCTCGTCGATCAGAACGACGATTTCTACTTCATCGAGGTGAACGCCCGCATCCAAGTCGAGCACCCCGTTACCGAGCTCGTCACCGGTGAAGACCTGATCCAGTGGCAGATTCGGATCGCCGCCGGTGAGCCGCTCAAGCTCAAGCAGGACCAGATTCGCCAGAACGGCGCCGCCATCGAGTGCCGCATCAATGCCGAGGATCCCGAGGGTGGCTTCCGGCCAAGTCCCGGCCCGATCCACGAGCTGATCGCCCCCGGAGGTCCCGGGGTCCGGCTCGATACGCACGCCCACGCGGGTTATACGGTCAGCCCCTACTACGACTCGATGATCGCCAAGCTGCTGGTCCACCGCCCCACGCGACAGGAGGCCATTCGGGTGATGGCCCGGGCGCTGAGCGAGTTCACGATCCGTCCGATCAAGACCACCATCCCGATTTTGCGGGCCATCATGGATAATGCGGATTTTGTGAAGGGCAACGTGGACACGGGCTTTATCGAGCGTACTTTCTCGGCGCCCAGTCCGCGCTGACTGGCAGTGTGCCCAGGGCAGTCCCTCATGCCGGAGGGGCGGGTGTGAATCCGAACCCACGACTGTGCGCGGCTTCTTCCGCCCGGTTAGGATGACACTGTGGGGCTGTTGTGTCCGGAGGCCGGCCCATGAAGATCCTGATTGCCTGCGAAATGCCCGAGGCCGCCCGGGAACAGTTCCGGGCACTCGCGCTCAACGTGGACTATCGGCCGACCGTTGCTTTACCGGAGTTGCGTGACGCGTTGGCCGACGCGAGTGTCCTCGTGGTCGGTGACCTACGCGTTTCTCCTGAAGCGCTGCGCCGCGCAAACGCTTTGCAGCTCATCGTGCATGCCGGCCCGGGTCCGGGCGACATCGCCATCGACGATGCTTCGACCCAGGGCGTCTTCGTAGCGCATTGCCCCGACCAGCACGCGGTCGCGGTCGCAGAACACGCCTTCGGGCTGATTCTCGCCCTGGATCGACAGATTGCGACCCACACGACGGAATTGCGCGCGGGCAATTGGAATCGGGCGGCCATGGGCGATGCCCGCGGGCTGGCTGGTGCCACACTCGGCCTGCTCGGATTCGGTACCGCCGGTCGTCTCCTTGCCCGCCGCGCGCGGGCGTTCGACATGCGCGTCCTGGTTTGGACGCCGCAACTGGCCCTGAGCGGGGCCCACGAGCGTGATATCGAGTTCTGCAACTGGCCACGTGAACTCGCCCGGCAGGCCGACATTGTCGTGGTGCTTAGTGTACGGGATGAACGCGGGGTGCTGGTGGATGCCGACTTTGTACAGGCCCTCCGCGATGGTAGTTACCTCGTGCATCTCGGCGCACCCGGTGCCGTGGACGAAGCTGCCGTGGCGCAGGCCGTCGAGCAACGCGGCTTGCGTGCCGCTTTCGACGTCTTTGCGTCGGAGCCCGGAACGGGGACCGGTCGATTCCGCTGGCCGTTTCCCGACTTACCGCACGTGGTCGCGACACCGCACGTCGGGGCACTGACCGCTCAGGCGCAGACGGCCACGTGTGCCGAGGTTGTGCGGATCGTCCACGACTTTATGGTCACCGGCGAAGTGCATAACTGCCTGAACGTGTGCGATCGGAGTCCGGCGACATGGCAGCTCGTTCTCCGGGTTCGGGACCAGGTCGGTGTCATGGCTTCGATCCTCGAAGCGGTACGGGCGGACGGCGTGAATGCACAGGAAATCACCAGTCGGGTCTTTAGCGGCGCCAAGGCCGCCTGGTGCACGATCGCCCTCGATGAACGTCCGAGTAGCGAGGCACTGGAGTCGATTCGTGCTCTTTCCGACGTACTGCATCTGGAATTGCGGGCGGTCGTCTGATAGCTTGCGGCACGTTGGCCGGCTGGCAGAATTTCGATCGGCCGGCGTCACCGTGTGAGCCCAAGCGGGTATAAGGACCTGGAGTCGCATGCACCCAAGGCGAAGTGGTCATCTCGGTCGGCCGGAGCTCCTACTGGTCGTTTTGGGCACGCTCAGCGCGCTCGGCCTCCTGGTGGCCCCCTTGGCCGCCAGCCCGCGGCCGGACGGCTGGGTGCCCGCAGACCGC
Organism: Phycisphaerales bacterium; assembly: GCA_016716475.1. Lineage (NCBI taxonomy): Bacteria > Pseudomonadati > Planctomycetota > Phycisphaerae > Phycisphaerales > Phycisphaerales bacterium. The sequence continues at coordinate 458,459 of JADJWG010000004.1, read as the reverse complement.
GCGCCCGCCGTGCGGCTCGCGCTCGAGCCGGTCCAACCGTTCTATTTCCCCGACGATCCCGCGCGCTTCCGCTTCATGATCTACAACAACAGTGACGAGGTGCTTGAGTTGCCGATCACCTCGGCGGATGGAGATACCGCGGTCGGCCTGCCGCTCGAACTCATGCTCGGCACGGAGAATGAACCCGCCCTCATGCTCGCTTACGAGAATGAGCCGCTGCGGGCGCTTGCGGTCCGCGCGCGGGGTGAACTTGCGTCGACGGCTTCCGCCCAGACACCCCCGCCGGAAATCCCAACGATTCTGCGACTGGCGCCCCGCGCCGTGCTTGGCGGCGAAGTCGACCTGCGCCCCCACCACAGCATGCTCCGCTACACCGGTCGCCACCGGCTGGAATGGCGGCCGCTGGGTGGCCGTTTGGGCGCCGCCACCGCGGCGGTGGACGTCGATCCGCGACGCGAGATTGTGGTCGTGACGGACCTCGGGAAGATGACCTTTCGCGTGGCCTACGACGAGGCCCCGCAGAACGTGCGGAATTTCCTTGAACTCGCCCGCTCCGGGTTCTACGACGGCAAGTCGTTCCACCGCCTGCTGCCGGGCCAGTTGCTGCAAGGCGGCTGCCCCGAGGGCACGGGCCGCGGCATGCGCCCGGATCGCAAGACGGTCCCCGCCGAATTCAGCGACTGGCCGATCGATGCCGGTACGCTCGTCATGGCACGGCTGCCCAGCGACCCCGATTCCGCCAGTTGCCAGTTCTTCATCGGGCTCGCACGCCTGCGTGAGCTCGACGGGACCTTCACCGTCATCGGTCAGGCAAGCGATGAGGAAAGCTTGGCGACGCTGCGCCGGCTGAATCAACGCCCCGTCGATGGCCAGGATCGACCACTCGAACCCCTGCTGATCCGCTCGGTGAACCTGGTCGTTGCCGCCGAAGCCCGCGTGCGACGCCTCGAAGTCAGCCCGACTCCACGCCCAGTGCCTCCACCGCCGGTCTCCACGCCCGACGAAGAGTGAGCCCCTGCCCCACCCCTGTTGTATCCAGAACACCCGGGGCCCCTGCTGCGCGCCATCACCCCCAGCTCCCGACATACCTGCGCATCCCCATCGCGCAGTAGCGACACAGCACTTCGTGCGGGCGAATGTTGTGATGGGTGGCCAACGCCGCTACATCGAGACCGTCACCCAGGAGCACCACTTCGTCACCTTCACGGTCTGATGCCGCCACACTGACGAAGGACGTGTTCATGCCGACTTCAAGCAGGCGCTGCGGGCGGCCGTTTACGAGCACCGGCCCCGGTGCCAGCAGGTTGCTGTAGCCCGCGAGGATGATTCCTACACGACCGGCATCAAAGCCGGTGTACCCGATCGGGCCCACCGTCTCACGCACCGCACGCAGTCGTGTGGTCACTCGAACCGCGCCGCGATAGAGCGCCAAGCCGGGCCGCACGGCATCGAGCCACGCTGCGGGCTCGTGCAGCAGCGCCGTCGCTGCCGCGTGCAGGGGCCGGCCACGGTGTCCACACGCCGCTTGCAGTTTCTCAACCGCCGTGAGCGTTACGGCATGGCAGAAGTAATCGGCCACCTCACACGCCGCGGCCAGCTCATCAATCTGCTCGGCACGACAACCGAAACGCTGCATGCCCGTGTCGACCTTGATGGCAACCTGGTGGCCGCGGAAGCGGGCCGCTTCGCTCAGCGACGCGACGGCCGGCCGGAGCCGCAGTTCCCGGTACTCGGCGGGATCACCGTCCGGCGGTCCCAGCGCGAGTCCTGCGCGCCGTACCTCACGGGCTTCATGCACCGAGAAATAGACGAACTCGTCGGCGACCGCGGCGATCGCATCCGCTACTGCGGACGCTCCGAGGCCATAGGCATCCGCCTTGATGACGGGCAGCAGACGCACACCGGTCCGCGCCTTGATCGATTCGGCGGCAGCCCGCACCTGATCCAGCGCGACGACGACATCCACAAGGGGGGAACGCATGGTACAAATCCTGGCGGACCTCCGTGTCCGGGGCGGAGTATACCACGGTGCCCCCATCTGCCAGACGCTGGGGGGATCGAGCTGGCTGCGCAATGTCAGAAAAAGTGTGACGGAGCCGCCGGCCACCGAGACCGACCGCTCCGTCACATGCTGAAGAAGAGAGATTCGTGGCCCGCGGGGTGGCGGGCATCAGAAACTTACCAGCGTAGCGACCGTGCCTGGACCTGAACCCGCCGATCACTCGACCGGTACTGCGGCGTGTAGTAGCGCGTGTGCGATTGGACGAGACGCGGGTCCTGATAGACCGGACGATGGTACGAGCGGTACTGCGGCTGCACTTGGACAAAGCGCGGACTGCGGTCCACGTAGACGTAACGCGGGCTGCGATCCACATAGACCACGGGCGGGGCGCAGTCGTTGTACACGTACCGCGACCGATGTACGATCACGGGCGGGGCACAGTCACGCACCACGACCGGCCGGTGGTGGTACCGAGGGGCGTGAACATGCCGCCCACCACTGCCATAGCTGAAACCGAAGGAGAACCCGCCAGCCAGTGCCGGCGCTGCAGCCGTAGCCAAAATCAGGCCGGCTGCTGCCCACAAACTCTTGGTTACCCGCATGTCAGTATTCCTCACTTCCGGGCGCCCGAGGATTCGAGTCGATTATAGCTCGCCCCCAACTGAGACACTGCTGAATCTCCCGAAGTTAGCCCGAATGCGGGAAAAACCGCAGTTCGACGCCGGGAGCGGTTTGAGTGGCCAAAGGGTCGTCGCGACCAGGGCGGGGACCTAGGGAAAAAAGGTCCGCAAAAAGCCCGGTGAGACGCCTATCATCCCGCAAGCCGAGAGGAGAGCCCATGCTCGAAACGTTTCATACAAGCCCGGTCACCGTCCCGCGGAATCTGGCGGCCGCTGTCCGAACTTTCTGCTCAGGGTCGGAAGCTGCCTGGCTGGACGGTGGCACCCACGCCTTCAGATCGTCCGGCGTACCGCGCCGCAGCGTCATTACCCGCACTCCGCTTGCGGTGCTCGAACAGTTGGCCGGCGAACCGGCACGGCTGCGTGTGCGATCCACCACGGTGGCCGAAGCTGCGAGTGCATGGGAACTTTGGCGCCATGTGCAGCGCCGTCTGCCCCCGTACGCGCCACATCCGACACTCGCCCCGGGGTGGATCGGTTACCTGGGGTTCGAAGCCGTGCACCAGCTCGACAAGCTCGCGGTCGCCGCGCCACAGGCCCCCGGCTTGCCACTCGTACGACTGGCACTCTTCGACCAGGCGATCACCCTCAACCACGATGACGGCACCGCACAGCACACCCACGCGCCCAACCTGGCGGCCGCGCTCGGGGCACTCTTCGAGGTCACTCCGCAGACAGATGCCGCTTTCGAGCGGGACTGGCGTAGCGCCTGTGACCAGTCGCCCGGACCGTTCCCGGTGCATCCGCGCCCGACACTGACCACAACCGTGGACCGGGCCGAGCACGAGCGCCGTGTCGCCCGGGCCCTGGAATACATCGCCGCCGGTGACGTCTACCAGGTTAACCTGGCCCATCCACTGCGGTTGTCGGGTTGCGGCGATGCCTGGGATGTTTTCACGAGTATTCGCAGCGCCAACCCGGCCCCCTACTCCGCCCTGTTGACGTGGGACGGTGGCGCAGTGGCGTCATTTTCGCCCGAGTTGTTCCTGCACCTCGATCGCGACCGCGTGCTTACCCGCCCCATCAAAGGGACCCGCCCGCGCTGCGGCGAAATGGAGATTGACGAGCCGGCAGCCGCAGCGCTGCTCGCTTCGCGCAAGGAGGCCGCCGAACTCGCGATGGTCGTCGACCTGCACCGCAACGACCTGGGGCGCGTGTGCGAATACGGCAGCGTCCGCGTGGTTCATCCGCGGCGGCTGGAAACGCACCCGACGGTCTACCACACCGTTGCCGACGTCGCGGGGATTCTGCGGCCGGAGTGCGACGCCATCGACCTGATCGCGGCGGCGTTTCCGGCGGGCTCCGTGACCGGGGTCCCGAAACTGCGTGCCCTGGAGATCATTGCGGAGTTGGAGCAAGCACCCCGCGGCGTTTACACCGGCAGCATCGGGGCACTGGGGCTCGGCGGTCGCATGACAATGAATGTCGCAATCCGCACGCTGCAGATTCGCGGCGATGAGGCCACGCTTTACGTCGGCGGTGGCATCGTGGCCGAGTCCAACCCCACCGCGGAGTACGACGAGACACTCGCGAAAGCCGCGGGCATCCTGCGCGGACTCGGCCTGGCAACACCCCACGTACAGACCCCGGAGTTCGTCGTCGCGCCGCAGCCGGCCAGCATTGCACATTGACAGGCGCGTATAGATCAGCACGTGGCGTCCCCGCGGGCGTGATAACACGGATACAACCCCGCATGCCAGCCCACCCAACGCGAGACGGGGGTGCGGACAGGCGATCTGGCCTGCTGCGCTCAACGGGTCAGGGCATACAGCACAATATTACTTGTCAGGCGCAAGGCATCTTCGCTCGCATAGCCCCAGCAACCATCGAAGGCCGGCCCGCTGAGGCCACAACTCAAACTATAGGGGCTGAAAACCACTACCAGCCGGCCGGCGCTGCGCAGACCCCAAAGTTCCGGCGCGCGCAGATCTCCCTTGGCTCGCACGACATCCTCCGAGTACGACACCTGCCGCACGTCGAAGCCAGGTGTACCGGTGTAAATAGGATGGTCTGGCGGTAGCCGCTCCAGCGTGCTGTCCGGGAACATCGCACCCAGCAAGGCCCGTAAATCGGTCGCGAAGGGTTCAGTTCCGCAGCACGCATCCGCGAGCAGGAATCCGCCGCGTTGCAGGTGTGTCCGCAGCGCGGTTTGTTCCTCTGGGGACAGACGCAGTGCCCCGTGGCCGGCAAGCACGAGAATCGGGCTGCTCACCAGTTCCGGCGCGGTCGCCCGAAGCTGGCGATACTGGGTGACGACATCGACGCCGGCCGCATCACGCAGGAATTCTGCCAACCGCACGAGTGCGGTCGGGAACGGGCGCCAGTCCCCCTCGTGGACCAACTGCGTGAGTCGCAGCGCGTCGAGCGCTGGCGGACCGGCAGTGGCGGCGGCGGAATCGGATGGCAGTACAACCGCATCTAGACGATCGCGCAGGGGACGGCGGCCGGTGGCGTAGGCGGCAATGTTGGCTCCGAGTTGCAGCGGTCGTTCGCTCGGACCCGGCACATCGCTGCGTTCCCATGGGCAGGCGAGATCGTGCGGGCTGAACAGGATGCTCGTACGGCAGCCGTAGTCGAGGCCGAAGAGCTCGAGTGCGCCGTCCTGGTCCCCGAAGAGCACAAGCGGATAGAGCAGGCGGTACACGGCGTGTTCCGCTCCGATGCGCCGCAACGGCACTTCGGGAAAGGTCTCGGCCACAAAGCGCTCGAAGCCCTCACGAAAGGCGGGCGCGCCATCGGCGGCTTCGAATAGCACCGTGCCGCCGTTTTCGACGTACGCACGCAGCTTGGCACGGCGATCCGCGTCCCACGAAGGAAATCGCGACCCGTGGACAAACAGCAGCGGCGCAGCGAGCCAGTCCTCCAGAGGCGCTTCGAAACGCACCGTCTGCCAGGTCACCGGCTGACCAAGATCCTGCCCGAGGAATACGACCAGCCCGGCCAGGTCAAAACGTGTCGGACTCCAGGCATCCGGGACGTCGGACCATTGCAGCTTCTGGACAAGCAGCGCGCGATACCCCTTCGTGAGGAAGAGCACGGCAAAGCACGTGTCGGTCAGGTCGCCGCGCCAGCGACCGTCACGGTCCTGCGCACGCACCAGGAACGACGCCCCCAGGCGATACCAGTCGTGCCGACCCAAGTAACGCTGGCCCGCGAGGATGCCGCAGCGTTCGACCGCATAAAGCCAATAGTAGAGGTGTTGCCCGCCTGCGATGGGGTTGGTATCGCTGCGGAAGTGTTCGGCCAGCCAGGCCATCCCACGCGCCAGCGGCGCGCTGGTGCGGTAGTTCCCGCAGCCACGGCTGCGTTCGCGCTGCTGAATCGCATGCCCCAGAATGAGCAGGTCGGCGACACCTGCCGCTGTCATGCTGCCGTAGCTCGCACCGCCTTCCTGGTAGGACCAGCCACCATCGGGGCGCTGGGTGCGCACGACCGTGGCCAAGGCCCGGCGCCAGACGACAAGGGGCACATGGATGCCGGCGTCAGCCGCCGCCTGCAAGCCCAGCAGTGCAAACTGACTGTTGGAGTGGTCGAAACGCTCACCCCCGTCGACGGTGTACGACCACAGGCCCGAACGATTCTGGGCCGCGATCAGAAAGCGGGCGCCTTCTTCCAGGTCGGGGCGAAAGCGCTGGGGATCGGCCAGCGCCAGGGCCATGAGCTTGAGACTTACCGTGTAGACATGCCGATTGGGCAACGTGCGGAGGTGCTCAAGCCCGCGTACCACGGCCGGGTCGCCGGGCGCAACGTCGGCCTGGAGCAGTGCGAGCAGTGCGAGGGCGGTGTTGCCGCCGGGCTGACTGCGTTCGGGCCAGGAGCCGTCGGGGTGCTGGAGATTGCGGATCGCCTGCACACCACGGCGAACCGCTTGCTGCACCTGCGTGCCGGAGGCCTCGGGCTGCGCAGGTGCGGCGGCTCCGGCGGCGAGCACGACCAGCAAACCGCAGGACCACCACCCGTTTCGACCTGTCTTGAAAGGCCCCATGACGACGGAGTATACGCGGGCCGGGGTGCGGCGGCGGTGGGAATCGGGAGACGCGCTGCGCTCCGGGCGCATCCCCGGATCCGTGATCTCTGTGCCGCGCCCTCGTCCCGCCACACAGACCATGCTATATTTTGACCATGACCGCAGGGCACACGGAAGGCGGCGCGTGGACGGTGACGCGCCTGCTGGCATGGACGCGCGAGTACCTGCAGCGGCACGGCGTGGAATCCCCGCGCCTGTGCGCGGAAATCCTCTTGGCGCACGCGCTCCAGTGTCAGCGGATTCACCTGTTCACCCGGCATGAGGAGATCCCCGCCGATGCTGCGCTCACAACTTTCCGTGAGCATGTGCGACTGGCCGCCGGCGGCACACCGATCGCCTACCTCACCGGTGAGAAAGAGTTCTTCTCGTTGCCACTGGAAGTCAACCCAGCCGTACTCATCCCGCGCCCCGAAACCGAGATCCTCGTTGAGCGCGTCATTTCGCTCGTGCGGACCGGACAGCGCGCGGACCCGACGATCCTGGACGTCGGCACCGGCAGCGGCTGCATCATCATCGCGCTCGCGCGTCATCTACCGCAGGCCCGGCTGGCCGCGAGCGATGTGTCGGAGGAAGCCCTCGCCGTGGCGCGCCGGAATGCCGCCCGGCACGGTGTCAGCGAACGCATCGACTTCCGCTGCGGCGACCTGCTCACCCCTTGGAACGGCGGCCTGTTCAACCTGATCGTGAGCAATCCGCCCTACATTGCCACTGCGGGCGCCCCCGTCGATCCGCAGGTGCGGGCCCACGAGCCCCACGCGGCCCTCTTCGCCGGCCCCGACGGTCTCGGAGTGATTCGCCGGCTGGTGGCGGCCGCACCGCAGGCCCTCTGTCCCGGGGGACACCTGCTCATGGAAGTGGCTTACGACCAGGCCGCGACCGTCCGCGACCTGCTCGCGGCAGAAGTGTGGCCGCAGGTGCGCACCTATCGCGATGGTGCCGAGATCGAACGCGTGATACACGCACAGCGGGCGAAGGCCGGCTGTGCTCAAGTGGCGTAAAGGAGCGACCGGTGGCACTGCCGTATTTCGAGATCAATGGCGGCGCGCGGCTGCGGGGCACGGTGCGGATCGGCGGCGCAAAGAATGCCGCCCTACCGATCATGGCCGCGGCGATTCTGTGCGACGGCGAAGTCGTGCTGCACGACGTGCCTGGTGTGGCCGACGTGTACTCGCTGTGTGAACTGCTGCTGAAACTCGGCGTGGAGCATGAGTGGCGCAACGATGGAGCCCTGCGGCTGGTCGTACGGGATGAAATGAACTGCAAGGCCGAATACGACATTGTGCGCAAAATGCGTGCGTCGATCTGTGTGCTTGGTCCGTTGGTGGCCAAGCGTCACAAGGCCCTGGTCGCGATGCCGGGGGGGTGCGCGATCGGTGACCGGCCCGTGGATCTGCACGTGCGGGCGCTGAAACACCTGGGCGCCGAGGTGGAATTGGTCAATGGCGACATCGTCGCCAAGGTCAAGAAGCTGCGTGGCACGGAGATGTTCCTCGGCGGGCCATTCGGGTCCACCGTGCTCGGAACCGGAAACGCCATGATGGCCGCCACGCTGGCCGAGGGCACGACGGTCATCGAAATGGCCGCCTGTGAGCCGGAGGTCGTCGACCTCGCAAACTTCCTGAACGCCTGTGGGGCCTCGATCACCGGACAGGGCACGCCGCGGATTGTGGTCGAAGGCGTCAAACAACTCCACGGCTGTGAGTACCGCATCATTCCCGACCGCATCGAGGCGGGTACCTTCATGGTCGCAGCCGCGATTACCAACGGCGAGCTAACCCTGGAGAATTGCCGGCTCGATCACCTGATGGCCTTTGTGGACCGGCTTGATGCGATCGGAATCCAGGTGGAGAAGCAGGAGCGTGGCGTGGTCGTGTCGTCGGCTCGTCGGCTCGAACCCGTCGATGTAACCACGCAACCGTTTCCCGGCTTCCCAACCGACCTCCAAGCCCAACTCATGGCGCTCCTCTGCCTCGCGGATGGCAACAGCATCGTTACCGAGAAGATCTTCCCGGATCGCTTCATGCACGTCGCGGAGCTGAACCGCATGGGTGCCCACCTCCGCAAGGAGGGCCCCACGGTGATAGTCGAAGGCGTGAAGCGGCTCGTCGGCGCCCCCGTGATGGCTTCTGACCTCAGAGCGTCCGCGGCCCTCGTGCTGGCAGGGCTCGCCGCGCGGGGCGTCACAAGGGTAAACCGCGTGTATCACCTGGACCGCGGGTACGTGAAGTTCGATGAGAAGCTGCGCAGCGTCGGGGCGGACATCCGGCGCCTGATGGGTGAGGAGGGGTAAACCGGTTCGGCCCCCCGACCAGAGTCTATTTGTTGGGCACCGTACGGCTACGTAGAAAAGCCCATACGCGTGGCGCACCCGTTCCCGCAAGGTACGGAAGTCAAGCGGGCGGGCCAACCATCTCTTGCGTTGGGGCTCGTGCCGAGTAGAGTAGTCAGGCCATGATTCCCCATCTTCAACCCCATCATTCGGCGGATTCGATGCAACCTTCCCGGCGAGTGCTCCTGAGGAGCACCGTTATCCTCGCACTACTGAGCGGCGCGATTCCTGCTGTGAACGCGGCCTGGCCGCCGGCCGAGCCGCTGGCCGAGGCAACCGACGGCGGCAACGCAGCGTTGCCGGAATCGATCCGGGCCGCGTCCCTCGGCAGAGATACCTGGTCCTGCACCTTCCGCTTTCGGGCAGAAGCCGGAACGCGACAGGTGGCGGCTGTCGGTTCGTTCAATGCCTGGGATCGAACGGCAACACCATTGTCAGGTCCGGACGAAGACGGGACCTGGTCCGTCAAGTTACAGCTCACAACGGGGCTGTATGAATACAAGTTTCTGGTCGATGGCGAGCGCTGGTTCCCCGACCCTGCCAACCGCGAGCGTGTGCCGGACGGCTTCGGTGGCCAGAATTCCATCCTGCGGCTCGGCCGCCTGGCACAACTGAGCAGGTCCGATGCTCGGCGCGGCGACGGCCAGATCGATATCGTGGGGCTCGCACATCAACCACCGCAACCGCTCTACGTGCAGGCGGTCGGCCCGGATGAAGTCTCACTGCGTTACCGCACGCTCAGCAATGACGTGGAGCGCGTCACCCTGGCGGTGCAGAATGTGGGGGAGTTCCCGCTCGAAGCCGTGGTGGTTGGGCCGGTCTTCACCTTCTACGAAGGCCGTGTGCAGGTCCCCGCGAACGGTACCGCCCGTGTGCGCAGTCTCGTCTACACCTTCGTGCTGGAGGATGGCGACCTGCGCCGCTGTGACCCGAACATCTACCGCTACAGCTTCACGGCGGCGAGTGTCTTCACCGCCCCGGACTGGGCCCGCGATGCGGTCTGGTACCAGATCATGCCAGACCGTTTCCGCAACGGCTCATCCACGAACGATCCGCAGTTGCTGCGGCCGTGGACGAGCGAGTGGTTCACGCTTTCTGACTGGGAGCAACGCGGCGGGCAGACGTTCTACCAGAACGCGGCCTTCGAGCGCAGCTATGGCGGTGATCTGGACGGGATCGAGCAGCAACTGCCCTATTTGCGCGCACTTGGCGTCAACACGCTGTACCTTACACCGGTGTTCGTGGCACCGTCGTACCACAAGTACGACGTCGGCAACTACCTGCACATTTGCCCTTCCTTCGGGGTGAAGGAGGACCTGTCGGCGGTCCTCGCGAGCGAGGACCTGCTCGCCCCGGACACGTGGCAGTGGACCGCCTCGGATCGCCGCTTTCTCGACTTCGTGCAGGTCGCGCACGAGCAGGGTTTCCGCATCATCCTCGATGGGGTTTTCAACCACGTGGGCATCACTCATCCGGCCTTCCGTGACGTGCAGACCAACACGCAGCGATCCCGCTTCGCAGACTGGTTCGACATTACCTCCTGGGAGCCGTTCGCCTATCGCGGCTGGGCTGGCTTCGCCCACATGCCGGTCTTTGCCCGCAACAGCACCGGTTTTGCGAGCGATACGCTGAAGGAGCACCTCTTCGCGATCACGCGCCGCTGGATGGCGCCCGACGGTGACCCCAGCAAGGGCATCGACGGCTGGCGGCTGGACGTGCCGAACGACGTGCCGCGCGCCTTCTGGTCCGAGTGGCGCCGCCTCGTCAAGAGCATCAACCCCGACGCACTCATCACGGGCGAAGTCTGGACCCGTGCGGACGCCTGGCTCGACGGTGAGCACTTCGACGCCGTGATGAACTATGAGTTTGCCCGCACGGCCGTGCAGTGGCTCTTCGACCGAGAGCGGAAGATCCCCGTGAGTGTCGCGGCGGCACGCTTCGCCGAATTGCGACTGGCCTATCCACAGGCCGCCAACCATGTCGTCCAGAACCTGATCGGCAGCCACGACACGGACCGCATGGCGTCGATGGCGCAGAACCCTGACCGCGAATTCGACCGCCAGAACCGCGTGCAGGACAACAATCCGAACTACGACAATCGTAAGCCGTCGGCCGATTCATATGCTCGGGCACGTCTGGCCGCCCTGCTGCAGATGACGTACCTCGGTGCCCCGTTGATTTACTACGGGGACGAGGTCGGCATGTGGGGGGCCGATGATCCCAGCAGCCGCAAGCCGATGCTGTGGGAAGATCTCGGACCCTACGACCAGCCGGAGGAAAATGCGGTTGACACCGCGCAGCTTGCCTTCTATCGCGAACTGATCCGGCTGCGCCACGCGCAGCCAGCCCTGCGGCGCGGGGAGTTTCGCTCCCTGCTGACCGACGACACTGCGGATGTCTGGGTGTTCGCACGGCACAGCGACGGCGCTGCCCCCGTCATCGTCGCGCTCAACGCTTCAGAGTTGGAGCGCAGCGTACGAGTTCCGCTGCCCGAGGGCCTGCCGGCCACGTGGACTTACCTGTACGGCGGACAGGGGGGGATCTCCGCAACCGCCGGTCACGTTACGATCCGCGTGGCCCCGTTGAACGGGACCATCCTCGTGGGTGGTGAACCGTAGGACGGTGCTCCCGCTTCGCAACCGCCACCGGCGTCGTGCTCTCCCCGGCCCGCCGTGGCTAGCAAACAGGTTATGGCTGCGGGCCATTCCACTCCGCCACCAGCCAATGCCAGTCGTCCGGGTCAATGCGCCCATTCTCGTTCAGGTCCGCCCCCAAGCCGCAGCCCGCCAGGCCGAGATCCGCCTGCAATCTCGCAAGATCCCGCAAATCGACGGACCCATCACCGGTCAGGTCCGCCGAGCGACCACGCGGCGCTTCGTGCCGCAAGACGAGCAACCCCATCGCGGGCACCGTGATCCACGCGGAGGCGGGCTGGCTATGCAGCGGACCACCGTCGGCATAGATCACCCCACCGTTCCCGCTACCGCTGCCCCAGTAATCCACGTCCTGCGAGTTCAACAACTCGTACCAGGTACCGCTGTGCGGCAGGCCGATCTGGTAGGTCGCGTGGTCGCTGTTGCCCAAATGAGCAAGAACGACAATCTCCCGGCCCAAGCCGCGCCAGAAGGCCAGCACCCGCCCACCCTGGTTCACATGGTAGATCCCGTAGGGCGCATCCGACCGCAGGCCGCACTGGCTCCGCCGCAGGCCGATCGCGGCCCGGAAGAAGTCGAGCAGTGGGGTGCGGGCCGACGCCTTTGCCCAGTCGAGCCGATGCTGAGCCCCACTCCCGAAAGCGGCCTCCTCCAACCACTCTCCCCCCATCAGGAACATCGGGATGCCCGGGACGAACATCGTTAACCCCTGGCCCAGCTTGCTGCGCCCGACTGCCCACGGCCCCAGCGGGTTCGCGCTGTCGAGAGTCATCGTCAAGCGCTCGTAGTTACCGGCTTCGTCGTGGCTCTCGATGTAGCGCACGAGCTGCGTCTTGTTTGGGTAGGACGACGCGTTCAGTGCCGTGGCCAGGGCCCCCATATTCGGATTGCCGAAAGCCGCATCCACCAGCGCACCGCGCAGTGTCCACTTCCAGTGATCGTCCCACTGGCTGTCGAATCCCGCCCCACCGGCTGTAACGGGTACCGTGATGTTCACCTCGTTGGGTAGCTCTTCGGCGATCGAGATCGCGTCGGCGGCCCGCTGCCGGATGCGCCGGTTGATCTCCTGCATGAGCCCCCAGCCCGCCGGATAGCCCTGCGGGAAGATCCAGTTGTCGCGCATGAAGCGCGTGGCATCCATGCGGAAACCGTTGAAACGGTACTCGTCCAGCCAGAGCAGCACGTTGTCCGCAAAATAGTCGCGCACCTCCTGCTTCCAGAAGGCCGCCTGCGCACCCCACGGTGTCTCCACGGCGGGCACGTCGAAGTAGATCTGCGTGCCGTCGTACTGCCACATGAAGTTGTCACTGGGAGAGAAGTGATTGTAAACGATGTCGAGCGTAACGGCGATGCCGGCTCGATTCAGACGGTCGATCAGGTACTTGAGGTCGTCCGGTGTGCCGTAGGCGTGCTCGGGGGCCCAATGGCTGATCGGGTTGTAGCCCCATGACTGGTGAAATGCGAATTCCGTGATCGGCATGAGTTGCACGACATTCACACCGAGGTCGAGCAGGTGGTCCAGGTGCCGGTCAACCACGTCCCGATAGCGCCCCATGCGATTGAGACCGTCGTTCAACCCCGAGAAGGTGCCGACATGCAGCTCATAGATCACCATCTCCTCGAACGGCGGGACGCTGAAGTCATCGTTGCTCCACGCAAAAGCATGCGGATCGACGAGAAACGTATTCAGATTGTCCTGCGGGTTCAGGGCCCGCCCGCGCGCATCCGGCCGCCATGTCCCCAGCCCGCTGAAACGGTACTTGTACTGCTGATTGGCCTGCACCGGCGGCAACACCCGCCGCAGGAAATCACCGCCCACCCGCTGCATCGGCAGGGAGGTTCCACTCCAGCCGTTGAACTGGCCCGCAACCCATGCGCCGGGCGCCCCGGGTGCCCAAACACGAAACACGGCGCCGCCGTCACTCGTGAGGGTTCCGCCGTAGGGCGCATGGGCCAGTGTCGCGAAGTCGATCGTCCAGCCGCTAGAGGGCGGAGTGCTGCTAACCCCGCTCGGGCCGCAGTACGCCACCGCCGGCGGATCCAGCAATTCCAGGTAGTATGTCAAGCTTGCCGTGGGGGTCGTGGCTGGCAGCGGCGCCTCCCAGAGGTCATACGGACCGCGCTGACCGACGACCTGCGCTTCGACGACCGTCGTGGCGTGCCCCCCCAGGTGCACACGGGCCGCCACCAGATCGTTGCGAAAGGCCTGGAACCGCACCACAAACGCCTCGCCACCAACCGGACAAAGCGGCCGGCGGTCGAGCCAGGCCACGTGCGAAATCCCATCCCATTCCACGTTGCCGTCGGGTCCGGTCGCAGAGGCGCCCGCGACGCCCGCCAATACACCCAGCAAGCATCCCAGCCGCACCACCAGCGCACCTCCAACCCCGCCGGAAAAGCAGGCGCGAGGGCGACCGATATGCCGGCCGCACCCGCGCCCGAACAACCCTGGTTGTCGAACCCGCGGCCCTTAGCGGCGGCGGATCAAGCCGGCAACTACCAACAGCGCGAGCGCCGCGGTGGGTTCCGGCACGACCACGAAACGGTTGTAGTTCCCATAGCCGGCGCTCGTGTCGCCGAAGCCAGGGTTGTCCCCACTGTTCAGAGGAGAGTACGCCGGGATCGACTCGTTCGAGCCGAAACCACTGTCCGCGATGTATGCAACGAAGAAGTCCACCGCCCCGCCGGGTGCCACCCCCAGCGTTGCGAGCGGAATCGCATACTCGCGCGGCAAAGCGCCGCTGCCGTTGAAATCCAGGAAGTTCAGGTGACCCGGGTCTGTCCCGGCCGTCAGCTCGAACAGCACCGAGCCCCAGCTTGCGAAGACCAGCCCGAAATCCGGCAGAAAAGCCGGGTCAAACGGATCGTTCGCGTTCGCCGACAGGTTCGAAACCGCGCGGCGACCGCCGTCCGCGGTATCGTTCATGTCGGCATCGGTATAGCCACCGGCGCGCGTGTCGAGCATGATCGTCACGAGGTCGTTGACGGCCGCACCGGGCTGGAAGGCAATGTATAGGAAATTGGCATCGCTCTTCATGAAGAGCGTGCCATTGCCGACCGTCCCGCCGAAACCGGAGCCACCACCGCCGTAGCTGTAGCTGTTACCGGGGCCGTATTCGCCGGGGCTGATCACGCCATCGACCACGGCGCCGGTAGGCGACGTATCGATCCGCGTGTCCACGAGGCCAGCGAGTGCGGGCACCGTCAGCCCGATCGCGGCCAGAAACGCTAACTTGCGCATCTTCTTCACACCTCCGAAAAGCACAGACGCCGCAGCGGTCGTTGTCCGGGACTGCCAGATCGGAACGACCAATCCACCCGCAACCGCTGAGAGCACATGTCAACCACTTTCCATTCTACTCTGTGGCATACTCAATGCGGCGCCCGGTGCTCCGGAAAAGGAGACACCGGCGCGCCACACCCTCCACTTGGATGCCAGTTCCACCAAACCGCACAACTGCTACGGAATGGTCACGCAGGGGTCCGGACTCGCCTTGATCTGGGCGATGAAACCGGAGATATCGCCGAAGTTCACGGCGTTGTCCCCGTTCGTATCACCATTCAAGTAGGCACAGACGCCGTTGTCTGGATCGTACGTCCAGTTATCGGGCGAACCGGCCTTGATCGCCGCAATGAACAACGAAATGTCGGCAAAGTTCACCAGCGTGTCGCAATTCATATCGCCCGGGCAGTACTGCTCGGTCGGCGCCGCGGTGATCTCGATCTTCATCGCACCCTTGATGACGTCCGCCGTCATCGTGAAGGTGTCGGTCGCGTCAAGGATCGTGAACTCGAAGTTGCGGGCATCCACGCCACGGCCGTCCGAGCCGATCGCATCCCACGACCCGGTATTCACGATTTTCCACATGTAGGTGCCGGGATTCAGGCCGGTGCCGACGTACTGGTAGACACCCCCGCCCAGCGAGGCCATCACGGTGTTGGGGTTGGCGTTGTTCCAGCCCTGCCAACTTCCGACCGCAGTCCAGGCGGTGGCACCCAGCGGCACCACACTCACCTGTGTGCGATCCTTATTCGGCAGCAGTCCGTCCAGCGTGAGGTTCTGGTCGAAGATGACCGTGAAGTTGCCTTCACCGTCGGCATAGCCCCAGGCATTCGAGAGCGGCCACGCGCCATCCCAGTTCATCCCATTCGTGATCTTGAACTGCTGGCGGCTGTTGGGGTTCAAGCCGCTGAAGGTGATCGTGTAGACCTTGCTGCCGACGGCGGTCTCCGTCAGCGGGTGTGACATGTTATTCCAGCCGTTCGCTTCGCCCGCAAAATGCGGGTTCTCAAAGCGAATCGAGCAGTCGACGGCGGCGCACGCCCCACCGACCCACGTCCCGCTCTGGGCCGTGCACTCGAACCGCAGGACTTCCTGGCACGCGTTTGCGATGCAGCACGCGCCAAAGTCACAGGGGTTGCTGCCGCAGTTCGTGTTGTCACCCGCATAGGTACCGCTGGCGAGCAGGCAGTCCGCTTCACGCAGCAATACACATCCTTCGCCGGTGCAGCAGGCCCCACTCGGCGGAAGGACGCAGGCACAACCCGAGCAGGTGCCACCCAGCTCAAACGTGCCGCCCAGTGTGACGCACTCAGACTCCGTCGTGATGTGGCATTCACCGGCGAAGCCGTCGTCAATGCAGCAACTGCCGGCGGTGCCGGCACACGGATTGCCATCGCAGCTCGCATTGTCACCCAGGTAGGTACCCGTGGCCGCAGCGCAGTCGGCCGCAGTCATCAGTTGGCACTGTGTGCCAAGGCAACATGCCCCGACGACTACTGTATCCAGTGCGACCGTGACCGGCAGGTGGAAGAAGGCGTCGTTGAGGTTGACGTTGCGGGGCTCACCAGGGTTGCCATTGCCGTCGGGGTTCGGGGCCAGGCCGAAGTATCCACCCAGCATCTGGTTCGACATGTAGTCGTGCTGTTGGCCGTTGATGAAGATCACCACCTGGATCGGACCGGTCGGATTGCCGAGCGCACTCAGTGGAATCGCCAGCTCGACGCCGGTTTTGACAGCCGCAATGTCCTCAAACGAGGCACTCGTCACCCCAGGCCCGCCGGCGACGCCGCCCCGGTTGCGGTTGTCAAGCGTAGCACGGATGGCCGGGGCGCCTTCGTCACCCGGAGCCAGGATGCCGTTGTCGGTCTCGCAGACAGCTTGACCGGCCCCGACGTAATAAGCCACGCCGGGGTTGTTCGCATCGACGTACAACTCGGCATAATCCACGTAGATCGAGACCGGATTGCCGAGGGCCGCAACGCTCACCCAGAAGTCGGCCTCGAAGCCATCCTTGAAGGTCAGACCATTGCCGGAGCCGTCATCGGCCATGCGGCGCACACCGGCGTTCGGGAAGCCGGGATTGGTCTCCAGCAGGCGGTTCTGCCCGCCGGCGCGGGTGTCGAAGAACAGCTCGAGCTTGTTGCCGTTCGTCTCCAGATTGCCCGCAATGACGAGGTACAGCGTGCCGTCGTAGACGGCCGCGTACAGTCCGTCGATCTCTGAACCATTGGCGACGTCCGGCCGGCCGAGTGAAGCATTCCCGAAGCCGGTGTCGGTGTCCTGCACGGCTAGCGGCGCGCCGTAGAGCACGTCGCGGGCGGCACCGTCCATGACCAAGTCCGCGTGTAGCCCGGCGACGCCCCAGACAGCCACGAGTGCTAGACAACAAACCAGGTTTCTCATCTTCCACTGCTCCGATTTGTGGCCGCTAAACCGTAGGCCCGCGCTGGACGGCCGGCGGCACAACAGGGGCCGGCGCGGGATAAAACGCGCGGGCAACGCGCCGCGCGGAAGGTGTCCGGGGGAGCGGAGAGAGCAGGTGCGCTCGATTGACACGGAACGCCATGGCTTTCCCATCTCCGGAGCTGCGCGTGACAGCCAAGAAGGGCGCTTCCGACGCAGAACTGCGCTCCGCAGCCGGCGCAGGAAACACGCGCGACAGGTCCACTGAACGTATCCCGCGCGCTGGCGCGTGTCAACAGAAAACGCTGTGTTTACAGGGGTTTGGCGACAAAGAGCAGACTGAAACGATTCAGTTTTCGGCCGATTGAGCAAGCAGATCCGCATCCATCTTGTACGGATTTACACCAGCGAACTTTGGCATTGACGTCGCACTCTCCACCGACCGGTGTCCCGACACCGCCCGTCGTTGGCTTCTGGACTTCCCCGCTACAATCCGATAGAAGATCACTGCGGCCTGTCCGTCACCATGCCGCGCGCGAACGGCCGATCCGAGTCGGCTATTCGTTGAGCACACTTCATGACCGCGGAGTACCAGTCATGCCCTCCGGCCTGCGCCAACCACATCGGACACACCACTCAGCTTTCACGCTGATCGAGTTGCTGGTGGTCGTCGCGATCATTGCACTGCTGATCTCCATCCTGCTCCCGAGTCTGGCCCAAGCCCGCAGCCAGGCCCGCAAGGCCAAGTGCGGCGCCAACCTGCGCTCGATCGGACAGGCCGTCGCAAGCTGCTACGCGACCTACAACGACTACGGTCCAAGTTGGGACGACGGCGAAGCGAATCCGGCCGCGGGTTCCGAGTGGTTCATGTTCTCATGGGCCGACACACTTTTCGACCTTGGTTTCCTCGGCAACCCCAACGCCCAGATATGCCCCGATGACCAGCGGCCGGACGATCCGGTCCGAGCCCGGGCCGATACGAACAACTGGAACTACAAGTTTGTCCGGGAATTCGGCAAGGGCGAGACCCCGCGCGCGGGCATCCGCTCGAGCTATGCACTCAACGCCATCATGCACTTCAACTTCTACGACGATCGCTACAAGGATCCCGCGCGCCAGATCTACGCGGCCGACGGCTGGTGGACATGGTTTGGATCGTTCAACGCGGCCTGGCTCGCTTCGGACCGGGTCCTGCCTGCCCAGCCCCCGGGGTACAGTTGGCCGCATGCCTACGCCAACATGGTCGCCTGGCGCCACGGAAAACAGCGCGAGACGGGGCTGCTGATGCGTGACGGTTCGGTCAGCCATGTCCGCCCCAACTTCGGGCAATTGACGAATGCCGCATCCCTTTTCTTCACCACGACTGACACCAATCGCTACTTCACGTGGCTCCCGGGTGAGCATCCGGTCCGGAACTATTACGACGCCTACGGGGTTGGGCCAGGCGGCGCAAACCCCAAGCGTGACCCGCTGCTCGACCAGAAAGCCCCCGGTCAGCCCCGACTTCCGGACTGGCGGGAGCGCAATCTGCGCGGCACCGGTTACAAGCAGCTTGGCAGCGCAAATAACATCCACCCTTATGCCTATCCGGATGAACTCAACGCCGTCTGGCGCACGAGGAACAAGGCCTGGAAAGAACTCCCGAATGAGCAGATCGATCGGCGGTAGGGCATGAATCAGCGCCAAACCGTTGCGGCCGTCGTCGCCGTCATCGCCCTGGGAGGTGCGGGCTACCTCTATTTTGTGCGCGGCAATGATGGACCCGGGCAGGCGCAACGGCCGCGCACTTCCGGTGTCTGCCTGGCAACCGGCTGGCAGGGTGACGCTTACGCGCACTTCACCGAGTATCCGCCACTCACCTGCCCCGATTGCGGAAAACAGACCTTCTACCCGTACTGGTACTGCGAAGAGAGCGGCGTCCGCTTCGTACCGGATCTGCGCGTATTCCAGCCCGGCGGGGGCTACCCTTACAGCGTGCGCTGTCCACGATCCGGCAACCCGAGCTGCACACCCTGGATCCCCGAGATCAACACCACCTTTACGGACCATCCCCTGCCCAAGCTGCGGCCCTGAACCCCGCGGGTGGCACAACCGGAGCACGATTCCGTCCAGGTTGTGTTGAAACACCCAGTGGGTTGGTGAGGTCCCGCCCCGCTCCGGCGCCCTCGTGGTATACTGCGAGGTTTGCGAAACACCCGTTCCGCCAGGTTGTGGCCCCGGACCGCGAGTGGCAGCGCCTGGCGAACGCTGGCATGAACTTGACCGGGGAGAGAGCAGCGTGGAACCGAGAATCATTCGCGTCGTCGGCGCGCGCCAGCACAACCTTCGGGATGTCTCCGTCGACATTCCCCGGGACCAGCTCGTCGTCATCACAGGCCTGAGCGGCTCCGGAAAGAGCAGTCTCGCCTTCGACACGATTTACGCCGAGGGCCAGCGCAAGTACGTCGAATCGCTCAGCGTGCACGCACGCCACTTTCTTGAGCAACTCAGCAAGCCCGAAGTCGAACGGATCGAGGGTCTGCCGCCCACCCTCGCCATCGAGCAACGGGCCACCGCGACCAATCCACGATCCACCGTCGCCACCACGACCGAGATCTACGACTTCCTCCGTGTGCTCTTCGCCAGAGTCGGCACCCCGCACTGCCCCGGCTGCGGCAAACCGCTGCTCCGCCGAACGGTCGACCAGATCGTCGATGTCGTGCTGTCCTACCCGGAACAGACGCGGGTACTGGTGCTCGCTCCACTTGCCCGGGGGCGTACCGGCGCGCTCGAGCCGGTCCTCCGGCGAATCACGCGCGAAGGGTTCGTCC
The DNA here is from genome assembly GCA_016716475.1 of Phycisphaerales bacterium. Classification (NCBI taxonomy): domain Bacteria; kingdom Pseudomonadati; phylum Planctomycetota; class Phycisphaerae; order Phycisphaerales; species Phycisphaerales bacterium. Next base: position 438,271 of record JADJWG010000004.1, on the reverse strand, counting down.
GCGCCCGCATCAACGGGATCCTCTGCGACATCAAGGAGCTCGGCGAAGCGGAGCAGGCCGGCCCGGCGCGCAGCCAGCGGCGCGTCCACGACATCGACGTCGTCGTCGACCGCCTCGTCGTGCGCCCCGACGTCCGCTCCCGCCTGGCCGACGCGGTTGAACTCTCGCTGGCGCTCGGCGATGGCACCGCGATCATCGCACGCCAGAACGGCCACAGCCCTTCAGAGCAGGGCAATGGTGGACGGGCGCGCGACGAGGCCTGGGTCGATGAGGTCTTCAGCGAGCACTTCGCCTGCACCGCCTGCGGGCTGCACTTGCCCGAACTCACACCGCGCATCTTCAGTTTCAACTCACCGTACGGCGCCTGCACGCAGTGCAGTGGCCTGGGCACGATCCAGCGTTTCACCCCCCAGCTCATCGTCCCGGACGAGACGCTCTCCCTGCTGGGCGGGGCGATCGCCCCGTGGGCCAGCGGCACGAAGCGCATCGCGGCCACCCATCAGAAGTTGGTGCGCGAGCTGTGCGCCGCACTCGAAGTCAAGCCGGAGACACCCTTCAGTCAGTTGCCGGAAGAGCTGCGGCGGATGATCCTGCAAGGGACCACGCACAACGATACGAAGAAGTTCGGGGTCAGCTTCGAGGGCGTGATCCCCAACCTGGAACGCCGCTTCCGTGCCGCCGGTGCCGAAGCCGGCCGCAGTCGCCTCAGCAACTACCAGGCCGAGCAGGTCTGCGACCAGTGCCGGGGGGCCCGGCTCAAACCCGGCGCCCTGGCCGTTCGCATCGCCGACCACAATATTCACACCGTAACGCAGATGTCGATCGCGACCGGGCACCACTGGTTCGAAGCGCTCGCCTTTGCGGGTGAAGCCGCCCTGATCGCCGAACCGATCTTGCGCGAGATCCGCCAGCGATTACGCTTCATGTACGACGTGGGTCTCGGCTACCTGACCCTCGACCGCACCAGTGCCACGCTCTCCGGCGGCGAGGCCCAGCGCATTCGTCTCGCCACCCAACTCGGCAGCGGTCTCGTCGGCGTCTGCTACGTGCTCGATGAGCCGACCATCGGCCTGCACCAGCGCGACAACGAACGCTTGCTCGGCTCCATCCGCCGACTGGTCGATCTCGGCAATTCAGTCATCGTGGTCGAACACGACGAGGATGTCATCCGCGCTGCCGACTACCTCATCGACATGGGCCCGGGGGCCGGGCTGCACGGCGGCCGTATCATTGCCGAGGGGACCGCCGCCGACGTGCTCGCCAATGAACGTTCCATCACCGGCCGCTTTCTGTGCGGCGAGTTCGGCATCCCTCTGCCCGACGAGCGCCGCACGGCTCGCAAGTCGGACTACCTGCAGGTCCTCGGCGCCCGCGAGAACAACCTCAAGAACATCGACGTCAGCATCCCACTTGGGCTCTTCTGTGCTGTTACGGGCGTCAGCGGCAGCGGCAAGAGCACGCTCGTCTCGCAGATTCTCCTCCCGGCGCTCCGTAAGCGTCTGTACCGCACCAAGGAGCAGCCCGGTGCCCACGAACGCCTGGTCGGCGCCGGCCGCATCGACAAGGTGATCGAGATCGACCAGACGCCCATCGGCCGGACTCCCCGCAGCAATCCGGCCACGTACACCGGAGTCTTCGACGAAGTTCGTCGACTCTACGCCAAGACGCGCGAAGCGCGCATCCGGGGCTTCAGTGCCAGCCGCTTCAGCTTCAACGCGAAAGGCGGCCGGTGTGAGGCCTGCCAGGGCCAGGGCACGCGCCGCATCGAGATGCACTTCCTCCCCGATGTCTTCGTCGAGTGCCAGGAGTGCCGCGGCACGCGCTACAACCGGGAGACACTCGAAATCCGCTATCGCGGGAAGTCCATTGCGGACGTCCTGAACATGCGGGTCGAGGAAGCGCTCCGCTTTCTCGACAGCTTCCAGCGCATCAAGCAGGGGCTCCAGGCCCTCTCGGATGTCGGTCTCGGTTATGTCCGCCTGGGCCAACCCTCCAACACGCTTTCCGGCGGCGAGGCGCAGCGGGTCAAGCTCGCGGCCGAGCTCGGGCGCGGCCTGCTCCACCCCATCACTCCCAACGGTCCACCAAGCGCATCCGCCACGCAGCGTGCCAAGTTCGACAGTCACACCCTCTACGTCCTGGACGAGCCCACGACCGGCCTGCATTTCGCCGACATCCAGACACTGCTGGCGGTGCTCAACCGTCTCGTGGATATGGGCAACACCGTACTTGTGATTGAGCACAATCTGGACGTGATCAAGACGGCCGACTGGATCATCGACCTCGGCCCCGAGGGCGGCGAGCGTGGCGGCCAGATCATCGCGGAGGGCACCCCCGAGGAGATCGCATCCAACTCCGCCAGTCACACCGGGCACTACCTGGCAGCGAAGCTGCGCTGAAGCGCAGAGGCGCAGCGGGCTACGCCTGGGGCGCCATCCCCGGCGAGCGGTACAGGGCCTCGAACAGCGGACAGCGCGCGAGCAGTTCTGACCGCGTTCCGACATCCACCAGCCGCCCCTGATCCATGACCGCGATCCGGTCGGCCATATCCATGACCGTGTGGCGATGTGCGATCAGGAAGGTCGTCTTGCCGCGGCGCAACAAGTCCAACGCCACGTGAATCTTGTGCTCGCTCTCTGCATCAATCTCGCTGGTGGCCTCGTCGAAGATCAGGATCGTCGCCGGCTTCAGAAATGCCCGCGCGATCGAGATGCGCTGCCGTTGCCCCCCGGACACGGAGGTGCCGAACTCGCCGAGCGGCGTATCGTAGCCGTCCGGCCACTGCTCGATAAACTCGGCGGCGTAGGCCTGCTGGGCCGCCGCGCGCACCTCCGCGCGCGTGGCGTTGTCCTTGCCGTAGGCGATGTTCTCGAAAACGGTCCGCGCGAAAATCACCGGCCGTTGCGTCACTACCGCGATCTCCTGCCGCAGATCGCGCAGCGACATTTCCGCGACATCGTGCCCGGCGATCAGCGTGCGACCCGCGGCCGGCGTGATCAGCCGCGGCAGCAGCTTCACCAGCGTGGACTTGCCGCTGCCGTTGGGGCCGACAATCGCCAGGCACTCACCGGGCGCGACCTCCAGCGTGACACCGTTCAACGCCGGCGGCTCCTGCGTCGGGGTGTAGCGGAAGCACACCTCCTCGAACCGCACCGCCCGCGGCTGGCCGTACGGCAGCTTGGGCCCCTCCCGGCGCGAATGCTCCTCGGGCAGGTCCAGGAACTCAAACACGCGCGTGCCGGCCGCCCCCGCCCGTTGCACCATGTTGTATACGTTCGCAATCTTGCGGATCGGATCGAGCATGGCGGCGAGCAACCCGACCATGGTGAGGAAGAGTTGCGGAGAAATCTCGCCGCTGAACTGCCGCGCCGCGAGCCATACGATGCCGGCCGCCGTCACCAACACCCCGACCACTTCGATCAACGGTGACGCCACCGCCTCGATCCACGCGAGTTTCAGCAACTGCCGCAACATGCCGCGCTCGATCTGCCACATGCGGCGCCGTTCGTATGACTCGCGCCCGTAGCCCTTCACCACGTCCACACCCTGGAGGGTCTCTTCGAGGTTGCCGAGCATGCGGCCGTAGCCCTGCAGCAGCCGGATAGTCGCTTTGCGGACCTTGCGGCCGAAATACCAGAGCAGGCCGACGGCAAACGGTGCGATGGCGAGAACGATCAGTGTCAGGCGGGCATCGAGCAGCAAGGCGACCGCCAGCACGCAGATCGCCTTGAGCGGTTCTCGGGCGACCTTGCCGAAGAGCGTGGTCACACCGAGAAAGATCTCGCGCGTGTCGGAGAGGAACTGGTTGACGCGATTAGAGACGTCACCGCTGAGGGCCGCAACGGGCACACGCAGCGCCTTGCGATACATGTGCCGCCGCAGGTCCATCATCATGCGATGCGAAGCATTCAGGATAAGGTACTGGGACAGGCAGCGCAGCACGTTACCCGCAACGTTTACCGCGAACAGCGCCGCCAGCAGCATGAGCAGCGTCTGCATTCGCTCCGGCGGCGAGATCCCGGCCGGGAAAATGGGAGCGAGTTGCCGCAGCAGCGGCGCGTACCAGCGCTGCGCCACCCCGGCGGAGTCCTCCCCCGGCGAGCTCACCGGCAGCCCCACGGTCAGCGCGCCGTCGTCTACGGACACCGCCGGGCGGGCGGGCCGATCCCCGGCCGCGCTGAGCAGGGCATCATGCAGACTCTGTTCGCCGATGATGACTTTCAGGATCGGGAGCATCCCACCGAGACTGGCGGCATAGGTGAGTGCGACTCCCAGACCAAGCACCATGCCGAGGATCATGTTGCGGCGGTGCGGGTACACCAGTCGCAGCACGCGCCACATCGCTTGGCGCGACTCATCCCGGGATGGCTTGCGGACGTTGCGCTGCGCGAGCGCCCCCTGGGGCGTCGGACTCGGTAATGGTCCGACACTCATCGCCACACCCGCCCGAAGTGCCGCGCCGCCCGGTCGACCAGCCCAACACTGCAATCAACCACACTGCGTCTGCGGCGGGTCGCGAAAGTCTCACCTCTGCAGACGTGCGGGCCACCGAGATTCGGAAGTACCGGCCCCGCGGGGGCAAACATAAGCAAGGCGTGCGGCCTCATGGGGTCAGGGGCGCTCCAGAGCCCGTCGCAGGCGGCGCGCCACCGCGTGCGTAGCAGGCGTAACCGGGCACCTTAGCGGCGGTCCGTACCGCGAGCAACCGCCCCCCGCGACTTGCCGAGGACTCCTGGAGCCCCACGATTCCGGCAGTCGCTGTGCCGCCCCCGCCGCGTAGTGAACTCCACGGTGGGTGGTCTCACCCGACGACCGCAGGCCCCCGTCTGGCTTGTACTTCAAAATACAAGGGTCTCTATCCGCGAATTCTCGACCTCTCTCTAACCCCTCCTGGGGGGAGGAGAGGTTCCCGGATCGCTGCTAATCCCTGGGCTGCTCAGCCGGGGAGGCCTCAACACTTTCCGGCTGTGCTTGCAGCGTCGTGGCAGGTGCTACGGCACCACGCTCGACACGAGCATCGGCGCCGGCCGCCGGCCGCGGATCAAGCCGCACAGGTTGGGCCTCAGGCACCTCCGCCCGCAGAGCCGCAATGCGCTCGTCGTACCCGCGTACCTGCGCCGGTGTCAGCACCGCGCGGAGATCCCGAATGAGCTGCTCGACCGCCTCGTCGTTGGGACGGGCTTCGTCGCTGCGCAGCGCGGGGGCCTGGGCACGGAACTTCGCCAGCACCACTTCCACGTTCCGGTGCTGCTCCTGGGTGAGATCGGATGCACGCACCGCCAAGAGTGCATGCACGGGCCGCAGCGTGATATCCTTCACCGTCTTCGCCCGCTCACGGATCGCCGGCAACTGGGCCAACTGCGTATCGGACAGGATCAGGGTCAGGTTTTGGAAGAACTCTTCTTCCGCGGCCATCCCCGGCCGCATCTCCTGAAGTTGCTTCTGAATCTGGGCGGCCCGGACCTGGTCACCCTCCTGGTTGGCGGCATCACGCTGCGCAACCAGTCGTTGCATCTCCTCAAGGAAGGCGAGCGGGTTCTCGGCTTCGGCGGTGGCCTTGTAGATGTCGAGCAGGTCACGGGCCTGGGCCATCTGGTCGTCGTCGAGTTGCAATTGCCGGCACACCCAAAGCAGCAACTGCTCCCCCGTGGGGGCGGTCTGCGTAAGCGCCGGGCGCTGCGGCCGAGGCGCGGCCTGGACCCCTTGGGCCGTGGCGAGGGTGCTGCCAAAGAGCAGTGTGGTGAGCAGGACGATGGTGCGCATGGGAAACCTCCGGTCCGAATCAACTTACGCGGCCAAGGGGTTCACGGCGGGACGGCATGAGCACGTCCGCCGCCGGGCCCTCTATCAGCTTAGCTGTCTGGCGCGGCGACGCAACTCGCCGAATCCGTGCGGCCCGGCCGATGGCGTGGTATCTTATCGTGCTTCCGTGCCGGCTGCGCGTGCCGCCGCCCGCGCCGAGGAGTAGAACACCCCCGTGTGGCGTAAGCTGCTATCCCGCCCCGAAGCGCTGCTGGTGCTGAGCTTCGCGACGTTGATCGTGGTCGGTACGGGCCTGCTCGCACTGCCGGCCGCACAAGCCGGCGACCCGATCCCCCTGCTGGATCTCTGGTTTACCGCTACCTCGGCAGTATGCGTCACGGGACTCGTGACGGTCGATCCACCGACGGTCTATTCGCGCTTCGGCCTCACGGTCATCATGGTGCTGTTCCAGTTGGGCGGACTCGGCATCATGAGCTTTGGAGTGCTGGCTGCTCAACTGTTCCGCAAACGGATGACTTTCGTCTCCCAGGCGGCGGTGCAGAGCGCCTACTTCGAGTCGCAGGCGGCGGGCAATCTCGGGCGTGCCCTGCGCTACATTCTGCTGCTGACACTGGCGTTCGAAGCTGGCGGCGCACTGCTCCTCTATCGTGAACTGCAAGCGCGGGAAGCGGGTGGCTTGTTCGAGGCGACCTTCCTGTCAATTTCCGCTTTCTGTAACGCCGGCTTCTCCGTCTACCCAGACAGTCTCATGCGCTTTGCCGACGCCCCGGTGTTCCTCGGCACGGTGATGGTGCTGATCGTCGTCGGTGGGCTGGGCTACAGCGTCCTCATCGAGGTTACCAGCCGTACGACGCGCGCCGTACGGCGGCGTCCGCAGAGCACGGTGCGCTGGACACTCCAAACCCGTGTCGTCCTCGGCGTCAGCGCGGGATTGCTGTTTGGTGGCGCGGCAGCACTGTTCCTGTTGCGGATGCCCAGCTCAGAAACCGGTTACGGCCGGCAGGCCCTCGATGCCCTCTTTCAGTCCGTCACGGCCCGTACGGCGGGATTCAACACGATCGACATCGCCGGCCTACCAATGGCGGCCCTGCTGCTACTCATGGCGCTCATGTTCATCGGCGGTTCGCCCGGTTCGTGCGCAGGCGGAGTGAAGACCACCACCGCTGCGGTGTGGGCCGCGCGGCTGTGGGCGCGGCTCACCGGACGCGATGACGTCGTGCTCGGTCAGCGCGTGATTCCGAACGATATCGTCCGGCGGGCCACGCTCCTGCTCTCCGTGGCCGGCGCGTGGAACATCATCGGACTGGTCATCCTGTCGATCAGCGAGGGCCAACAGCCGGGTGCGAACTTCGAGTTCCTGGTCTTCGAGCAGTTCTCGGCCTTCGGGACGGTGGGCCTGTCGGCGGGCGTCACACCCACCCTTTCCGCCGCCGGCAAGGGCTGGATTATCCTCACCATGTTCGTCGGCCGGCTTGGGGCGCTGACGGTAGCATTGGCCGTTCTGCGTCCCCCCCGCACGCTATACCATTACCCGCGCGAGCGCCTGATGCTCGGCTAGTCGCGAAGGTACCACCGCCATGGCACGACAGGTCTGCGTCATCGGTCTCGGACAATTCGGCATGCACCTCTCCCGTGCGCTGGTGAAGCTTGGTTGCGAGGTGCTGGCAATCGACGTCAACGAGGCGCGTGTGGAGCAAATCCGGGACGACGTACACCGCGCGCTGATCGGCGACGCCCGCAACTTCGCCATGCTTTCCGGCGTACTCACCGCCTCGGTTCGCGAGGCCGTCATATGCCTCGGTGAGAGCAATGTCGAACCGAGCATCCTCTGCGCCCTGCACCTGCGGAAAATCGGCATCCCCATCATCCGTTCGACGGCCACGACCGATGATCACGCCCGGATCCTCCTCGCAGTCGGCGCCACCGAAGCCATCTTCGCGGAGCGTGAGGCCGCCGATCGCCTCGGGCGTCGGATCGCCAACCCCGACATCCGTGACGTCTTTCCCCTTGCGGATGATTACCGCATCATGGAGATTGACGTGCCGAAGAAGACCGTGGGCAAGTCGCTGGCGGAACTCGACCTGCGTTCGCGCTACGATCTGCTCGTACTCGCTTACCGCAACCCGACAGAGGAACACTTCCACTTCCTCCCTCTGGCGGACAAGCGGATTCAGCCGGCCGAAACCCTCATGGTGCTCGGCCGCGAGCTGGATCTCGTCCGCTTCGCGAGCCAGGGGTAGTGGGCCGGTGCGACCGGCAAGGGAGCCCCCAATGCGTACATGGTGCTTTCACCAGTTTGGTTGCGAGCATTTGCAACTCTGCGATCTTCCTGAGCCGGTGCCTGGCCCAGGCGAAATTGTCGTCGACGTGCGGGCACTGAGTCTGAATTATCGCGATCTGATGGTCGTGAAGGGGCTGTACAACCCCCGTCTCAAGTTGCCCGCCACACCGATCAGTGACGGAGCCGGGGTGGTAACCGCGGTAGGCACGGGCGTGACGCGCGTCCGGGTGGGTGAGGAGGTCGTGTCCCACTTCCTGCCGGGGTGGATTGACGGCCCGTTTCGCGGCGATGTCCCGAACTCCGCGCTTGGCACTCCGGGCGAGGGCCTCGCGACCGAGCGGGTGGTGCTGCCGGCCGAAGCCGTGCTTCCGCTGCCGGCGGGTTACACCATGGAACAAGCGGCGACTCTACCGATTGCCGCATTGACTGCGTGGAGCGCACTACACACCGTGGCCGACTTGCAATCGGGACAGACGGTCCTGACGCTCGGCACAGGCGGCGTCGCGATCTTCACGCTTCAATTGGCCAAGGCACTGGGTGCCCGGGTCTTGATCACGAGCAGCAGCGACGCGAAGCTCGAGCGCTGCCGGGCGCTGGGGGCAGACGGACTCATCAACTATCGCACCACGCCGGAGTGGGACGCCGAGGTGCTGCGGCGCACGGACGGACTGGGTGTCGACGTAACCGTCGAAACCGCTGGCCCGGGCACACTCGATCTGTCCATGCGGGCTACGCGGGCGGGTGGTATCATCGCGCTCTTGGGCGCCTTGACGGGCCGGCAGGGTGGGGTGACCACCGGGCTGATCCTCATGAAGCGGCTGCAAATCCACGGCATCATGGTGGACTCGCGGGCGGCCTTTCAGGAACTCATCCGCTTCCTCGAAACGCACCAAATCGCACCGGTGATCGACCGTCGTTTCGGTTTTGATGAACTCCCGGCCGCGTTCCGTTGCATGGAGAGCGGGGCGCATTTCGGCAAGATCGTCGTCTCGCGGTAGTGGCAGAGGTGACGCAACACGATTCAGGCCGCCTCGACCTCCTGTTCGAAACATTGCAGCCATTCCAGCGCCTCGGTCACCGTACCGACCGGTGCGCCGGGCACGCGCGCGCGATCATCAATGGCGCGCAGCAGTAGCAGGTCGTCGAACCACTCCGAGGCACGCAACCGGCGCCGCAACTTCGCCCCCAGGGTTCCCTGCCGGTAAGCCAGCGCATCCATGTGGTGTGCAATCAGGAATTCCTCGCGTTCCGTCAGTGTTCCGTGCAGAGCGTCGAGTCCGGCTGCCACGTGATCCGTCGGATCGATTGCCTTGCCCACATCGTGCAGCAGGGCCGCAGCAACCAACTCCGCATCATAGGGACACTCGCTTCGAGCCAGTTCAAACGCTTGCAGAGAGTGGAACAGAGCATCCCCCTCCGGGTGCAGTCGCACGTCCTGCCGAACGGCTTCAAGGGGTGGCAACAGCAGCGCCCACACGAGAAACGGATCGGCATGCAACAACGCCGGACCGCCGCCGCTATCGCCCGGTGAAACGGGGGCCGCCGTAGCGGCCTGCCGCTGGGTGTACGCCGCCATCTCCAACTCGATCTCGGCGTCGGAGGGGAGCTGATGCGGCTGGGTGCGCAGGTGCACGCCGAAGCGCCAGGCGGCCTTACGCCGGGCGTCGGCGATCAGGGCCGCACCTTCCTCGTACATGAGGCGCGCGGCTTCGGAGGCAATGCGGCGACGGAGTTTGCTGGATTTCATGGGGCAGGCACCTTGAGCGGACCGGCATGGACGGCAAGAGCGGGTCCGGGTTGGAAGTGAGCGGCAGCACGCGACACTCCTTCGTCAACGTGTAACCGAATGGCAAGGTTACCCTGCTGAAACCATTTCCACACCCTGCATCAGAAGATAATTTCGACCGATTCACGAAAATCACCCCCTGCCCTGCTGGACCTTGTCATCGGAATAGAATACTCTGATATATGGAAATCAGTATCATCCTGTTCCGGGGTGCTGGAGGACCTGATGCAGCGCAACACATCTCAGCGCCGCGCCATCCGGCTCGCATTCGACCGTACCGATCGCCCCCTCAGTACCGAGGAAGTTCTGGCCGCCGCGAAACGGTATCACCCCAGTCTCGGCATTGCGACCGTTTATCGCGCCCTCAAGGATCTTGTTGCCGAGGACTGGCTCAGGATTGTGAAGCTTCCGGCCATGCCCCCGCGCTACGAGCTGGCCAACCGTCCGGCTCACCATCATTTCTACTGCAACACCTGTGGGCGGGCATTCGAGGTGCCATGCTCACGTGTCCTGCTCGACGCGTTGATCCCAGACGGTTTCGAACTCGAAACTCACGACCTGGTACTTTACGGCCGTTGCAACGAATGCGAGCTTGCCCAGGTATCAGGGCGCCAGGCCGTGGAAGAGGTGTCCCGACCCAGTGTGCGTTTCCGACAACCGCGCTACGTGTCGGCCGAACGTTGAAGAATGGTGCAAGGCGCGCTATCCATCTGGATGCGGTGCAACAGCGGTGTAGACGGACTCGCGGCGCGCCGACGAAGGTTTCCGGAGCGTGCCGATGCCGATCTATGAGTATGAAATTGTCCGGGCTGACGGCAGCGCCGGTCGGCGGTTCGAGATCCAGCAGAGCATCCACGCCGCACCGCTGACCCACCATCCCGAAACCGGCGAACCGGTCCAACGCTTGATCAGCGTGCCACGGGTTGCGGGACGTTTCTCCGATATGAAGCTTAACCGCACCCTGAAAGACGACCGCAAGCTCGGTGAGTTGGGTTTCACAAAGTACGTGCGTAATAGCGACGGTAAACTCGAACGCCGTGCCGGCCAGGGACCGCCGACCCTCACTCCCTGACCCATGCTACTCTTGCCAAATCCGCCCTCCACGAAGTTGCGAGGCCGAGAGCCAGCGATACTATCGCGTTCGTGAAACGAATTCCGTCTTTACTGTCGGTAGGTGTACTGCTCGCTGCGATCGGCTGCGCGAGCCCCCAGCCCACGTCACCTCTCGGTCCGCCCCCGTCGCCCGTCCTCGGTACGCGCGAGCCGGAGCCGATCCTGCCGATCCCGCCACCCGTGATTGCGGAGCCCACTCCGCCACAGATACGCGACTTGCCTAACGTCACGATTGTCGTCGACGCCGGGCACGGCGGGCGCGATCCCGGCGCATTGGGCGTCGGACCACAACCGGAGAAAGTTGTGGTGTTGGCGATCGCGCGCGAAATCGCGCGGCAACTGGAGGGGCGCGGTGCCCGCGTGGTGATGACCCGGGCAGACGACCGCTTCCTCACGCTCGACGCCCGCGCCTCCGTCGCCGAGCAGCGCCGTGCAGCCCTGTTCGTATCTATCCACGCGGATGCTGCGAGCCGGGCTGAAGCCAGCGGAGCAACCGTTTACATCAGCCGGAGCGCCTCGCCTCAGAGCCGTAGAGCCGGAAACGCGATTGCCGCAGCGTTGGAGCGTGCCGGAATTGAGTCGCGCGGGGTCCGGACAGCCGGCTTCCGTGTGCTGGTGGCCCACTCCCGCCCAGCCGTTCTGATCGAAACCGGTTTCCTGACAAACCGTCGAGAAGCACGCCTGTTGGCCGACCCGACGTACCAGCGGCGCGTGGCAACCGCCATCGTCGAAGGCATTGCACGGTACTTCAACTCGTAGCACACCCTCGTATGGGTGGAAAGATAGACCGGCCGTTGGATGCGGTTTACGGCATGATACACCGCAGGGCCCGCACAACCTCCTCAGGGGTGATATCCGCCACCTTCTGCGTTTGCCCCAAACCCCGTAATAGGACAAAGTTCACCGCGCCGGCATGCACCTTCTTATCTACCTGGCAGGCCTCCCAGACCGCGGTGGGTTCTAGCGGTTTTTGGAGTCGTAAGGGTAATCCCAGGGCCTGTAGCAGTTCAGCAATCTGCTGCGCAGCAGCACCGCTCAGTAGCCCCCGCTGCACAGCAAGCTCGTTTTCGACGCGCATCCCTAGCGCGACGCATTCACCATGCCGCAACTCATAATCGAGCAGATGCTCCAATGCGTGGCCGATGGTGTGGCCGTGATTCAGGATCGCGCGCAAACCTGATTCGCGCTCGTCGCGGGCCACGACCTCGGCCTTGATCTCGCAGTTTCGGGCGATTAACTCCTCGAGCCGGCCTCCGTCGCGCGCGGTGATGGCTTCGGCGTGCGTGGAGTGCCACTCCAGCAGTTCAACAGAGCGGATTGCGCCGTGCTTGACGCTTTCCGCCAGACCGGCGCGGTAATCGCGCTCTGGCAAGGTCTCAAGGAACGCAAGATCGACATACACGCCCGTGGGCTGGTGAAACGCCCCAACAAGGTTCTTCCCCGCCGGGAGGTCCAGACCGGTTTTCCCCCCCACGGCCGCATCGACTGCCGCCAGAAGGGTGGTCGGCACCTGGACAAAGGGAACACCGCGGAGCCAGGTCGCAGCGACGAAGCCGGCCAGATCTCCGGCCACTCCCCCTCCGAATGCCACCATGACGGCCCGCCGCTCTACACGGGCCTCTGCGAGCTGATCGTAGAGCCGTCCCGCAACAGCAAGCGACTTACTGGCTTCACCCGCCGGGAAAGTCAGTATGAGGGGTTCCGCCGGTAGCGCCGTAACCAAAGCTGGTAAATGCAGTTTGGCGACACGGTCGTCGGCAATCACCACGAGTTGTGGAGCAGCCAGGACGCTGTTGCACTCACGCAACTTGGTCCGCGCATGGTCACCGATCACGATTGGGTATGAGCGGTCCGCAAGGTTCACGGGGACGGTTTTCATGGCTGAATGGTGTACCCGGAAAATCTTCCAACGTCACGGGGCTGAACCGTAGCACGGCGGGGGCGTAGAAAGATGTGAGAAGGCGGCCATGATGCGGTCATCCTGCCTGTGGAAAAGTGTCGTCGATAGAATGTAAGTGTATTATACAAATAACTTTGCGCATTTTCTTCCTTGTGCACAGGCCCCCTGACGCGGGCCTGCTGAACTTGACGAAAACACAGCTTTCTGGTAACCTGCACACCCATGTCGCGAACCCTAACGAAGCGGCCCCGAGCCGCGACCACGAAGTCGGCCGGTGGCACTTCCTCGAAGCGGGCCAAGACCTCGCGCGCGAGCACCACCAACCGCAACAAGACCATCCGAACGTACCGCGCCGCGCTTGATTTTCTCAATGCGCAGACGGACTACGAGAAGATGATCCGGGTTGGCTACAACCATACTAACTTCAACTTGGCCCGGATGTTACGCATCCTGGCCGGCTTGGGCAATCCGCATAAGAAGCTCCGTACCCTGCATGTCGCCGGCACCAAGGGGAAGGGTTCGACCTGCCACATGCTGGCATCGATGCTCGAGAACTCCGGTTATCGGACCGGCTTGTATACCTCGCCCCACATCGTCGACCTGCGGGAGCGCATCGCGATCAACGGCAAGCTCGTCACCGAGGCCGAGTTCACCCGGCTGATGGCAAAGATCGTCCCTGTCGTTCGCAAGCTCGAACGCGACGCCCCGACCTTCTTCGAGATTATGACTGCGGCCGCGTTCCTGCACTTCGTCAATCAGAAGGTTGAGATCGCCGTGATCGAGACGGGTCTCGGCGGGCGGCTGGATTCAACCAATGTGCTGAAACCCGAGGTGTGCGGCATCACGAACATCAGCTACGACCATGTGGCCCAGCTCGGCAATACGCTCGAAAAAATCGCCGAGGAGAAAGCGGGCATCTTTAAGCCCGGCGTTCCGGCCATCAGTGCACCGCAGCCGCCGGCTGTGAAGCGGGTGCTGAAGAAGGTTGCCGAGCGGGTGGGTTGCACGTTGCGGTTCATTGGCGACGATGTGGAATTCAGCTACCGCTTCGAATCATCCCGCGCGAGCGGCCCGCACACGCGTGTCTGCCTGGCAACGCCGCACACACGCTTCGACCACCTCCAGGTACCGCTACTGGGTGAGCACCAAGCCATCAACTGCGGCGTGGCCCTCGGCATGATCGACGCACTTCGCGCCAATGGCTTTGAAGTGCCCGAGCAGGGTGCAATTGACGGCCTCGCCAAGGTACGCGTGCAGGGCCGGCTGGAGCTGGTGCGCGACATCCCCCGGACCATCGTTGACGGCGCTCATAACGCGGCCAGCGTCGCCGCGTTGATGCGGGCCATCGGACAGAACATCTCCTATGACTCGATGGTCGTGATCTTCGGCTGTTCACAGGACAAGGACATCGATGGCATGCTGGCGCAGCTCCAGCTTGGGGCTGACAAGATCATTTTCACTACGGCGGGCACACCGCGTTCGGCCGACCCGTATGAGCTGCACGCCCGGTTTGTGGAAAAGAGCCAGAAAATGGCCCAGATCGGTCCGACGCTGGAGGAGGCATACACGATCGCCTGCAAGAGCGTGAGCCGCGAAGATCTCATCTGCATCACCGGATCGTTCCACCTGGTGGGCCGGGCCAAGCAGAAGCTGGTTACTCCCGCACCTCTGAACTAACGAACCCAGCGCTCCCATGCGGGCCTGCGGTGGCGGCATGGTCCCGGTGCCGGGTATTTCGGGATCGCGGGGCGAGGTGCTGTCATGGACTTTGGCGGTCGGGAATGCGTCGTGACCGGGGGTACGGGGGCGCTCGGCCGGGCAGTCGTCGCGCGACTGCTGGCCGGCGGCGCCCATGTGACCATTCCCGTGTATCGGGCTGCTGAACTCGATGGTTTTGCGCACCGCGAAGATCCGCGAGTCACAACCGTGGCGGGGATCGATCTGACCCACGAAGATCAGGTTTCCGCACTCTACGAACGCGTCGCCGGACGACTGTGGGGGTCGATCCATCTCGTAGGCGGATTCGCACTGCAGCCGCTGTCGGAGACCACGGCCACCGACTTCCTGGGGCAGTTCCAGCTCAACACGCTTACGGCCTTTCTCTGCACCCGTGCGGCTTTGAAGTCGATCGACGGGGCGGGGCGCATCGTCAACGTGGCCGCACGTCCGGCCCTTGAACCACGCCTGGGGGCCGGCATGGTGGCGTACACGGTATCGAAAGCGGCCGTCGCGGCGCTCACCATAGCGGCCGCCGAGGAGGTCGCTGCCGCCGGCCGCGCCGTATGGATCAACGCCGTCGCCCCCGCGATCATCGACACGCCGGCGAATCGGGCCGCGCAGCCCGCCGCGGACTTCGGCACATGGCCCAAGCCCGAGGAACTCGCCGAAACGATCGTGTTCCTCGCTTCGCCCGACAACCGGGTAGCGCGCGGCGGAATCGTACCTGTGTACGGAAATGCCTGAAGGTCAAGCCACATCAGCGGATTCAATACACAGAACCATGCTGGCCAAGCGCGCGTGAAGTCACTGCGTCGCCCCGCAAGATTGGAATGGCAGAATGGGCGGCGGCGGCGGTAGCATACGCCGCCTTATGGACACCGCAGACTCACGGTCTTCGAACTCGAACTCCGCCCCACCCCCCGCGGTTGATTCACCCCCCTGGTATGCCGCGTTTGCCCCTGCCCTTCGCCGCACCCTGCGCGAGGGGTACGGCTGGCGCGATCTGCGTGACGATCTGCTCGCCGGGCTCGTGGTTGGGGTGATCGCGCTGCCGCTCTCCATGGCGCTCGCAATCGCGAGCGGCGTGCCTCCCCAGTACGGCCTGTACACGGCCATCGTCGCCGGTGCCGTCACCGCGCTGTGCGGCGGCTCACCGGTGCAGGTCACCGGACCAACGGCCGCTTTCGTGGTGGTGTTGGCGCCCGTAGCCGCAACCTATGGTCTGTCAGGACTGCTGCTGGCGACACTGATGGCCGGAGCACTGCTCATGCTGATGGGCTTCGCGCGGCTGGGGCGCCTGATCGAGTTCGTGCCTTTTCCGGTGACGACCGGTTTTACCGCCGGTATCGCGCTGGTCATCGCGACGCTGCAACTGCGCGACTTTCTCGGGTTGCAGGTGGACGAACTGCCCGAGCACTACATCGAGCGCGTCTACGTGCTGGGCTATGCCCTACCGACGCTGCGCTGGCCGGACCTGCTGATCGGGGCCATCACCCTGCTGGTGCTGTTGATCCTGCCACGGATCGTGCGGCGGATGCCGGCCGCACTGGTGGCACTGCCGCTGGCCGCCGTCCTCGCCGTGGCACTCGCGCAATGGCTGCCGGAGTTCGGCGTAGAAACGATTCAATCCAAGTTCAAGGGGATTCCGCAACAGCCCCCGCAATTCGTGCTTCCGTGGGACTTCTCCGATCCAGAGCATCCCCCGGTACCGGTGACCCTCGACACGCTGCGGCGGCTGATGCCGTCGGCGGTCGCCATCGCACTGCTGGGTGCCATCGAATCCCTGCTCTCGGCCGTCGTAGCCAGCGGGATGTCGGGCAAGGAGCATGACCCGGACGGCGAACTGATTGCACAGGGCATGGGCAACCTCGTGGCGCCGTTCTTCGGCGGATTCGCCGCCACGGGGGCCATCGCGCGCACCGCGACGAACGTGCGCAGCGGCGCTCGCTCACCGTTTGCGGCGGTGTTTCACGCGGTATTCCTGCTGGTTGGCGTGCTGCTCGCGGCGCCGCTGCTGGGCTATCTGCCGATGGCGGCACTGGCGGCCCTGCTGCTCGTGGTGGCGTGGAACATGAGCGAACTGCGGCACGTGTTCCACACACTCCGGGTGGCGCCGCGCGGCGACGTGCTGGTGCTTGTGACCTGCTTCGGGCTCACGGTGATTTTCGACATGACGATCGCAGTCAGCGTAGGCGTAGTTCTGGCAGCGCTGCTATTCATGCGGCGAATGGCGGAGGTCACAGGCGTGCGCGAGGTCGCGCGGCCGATGACCGGCGCGACGCCAGACCTGCCTCCGGGAGTGGTGGTCTACGAGGTCGCGGGACCGCTGTTCTTCGGGGCCGCGACGCGCGCCATGAGTGCACTGCGTCGGGTGGATCGCAGCATCTGCGTGGTGGTGCTCGATCTGCGGGCCGTACCGGTGATGGACGCCACGGGCCTGGTCAACCTGGAGTCGGCCCTTGGGCGGCTGCACCAGTCGGGCATCTACACCGTGCTCGCCGGTGTGCAAGCCCAACCCCTGGGATTGATGGCGCGGGCGGGCTGGAAGCACCGTGATTGGATGTCTGTCTTCCGGTCCTTCGAACACGGCGTGGAGGTCGCCCGGCACCTTGCCCACCTGACGCACTTCGGCACCTCTACCTCTCCTCAGACCCGTTGAGCCCAGCCGCCCTTCGTATTTTGCAAGGTCCGCCGCTGCGATCGCAGAGCGACGCACCCCGGCACTGGCACAACGCCCGGTTCGGTCTATAGTGACGCGGACGGCGGCACACCGGTGCCGGACCGGCCGCGGGTCCGCTGCCCAGCGGACCGTGCGACGGCTCAAGATCTGCTGAGGAGCGCGCATGAGTACGATCCGACCCCTCCGCCCCCTGCGTTACGACACCCGCCGCAACCGCGATCTATCCAAGCTGCTGACCCCTCCCTATGACATTCTGGACGCCACCGACAAGGCGGAGCTCCTGGCGCGCGACCCGCGCAACTTCGTGGTTGTGGATTTGCCGCACCTGCCGCCGAAGGACGCCGGCCCGCAGCACCTGTATGAACAAGCCGCGGCCACCCTGCGACAATGGCTGGCCGAGGGAACGATGGTGCAGGATCAGGAGGCGGCGCTGTACGTGTACCATCAGGCGTACACGTACGAGGGACGCGCCTACGTCCGCAAGATGTTCTTCGCCGGGTTGAAGCTGGAACCCTTCGGCGCGGGTTCGATCTATCCTCATGAACGCACTTTCGGTGGTCCGAAGGAGGATCGTCTCGCACTTACGAAGGCGACCCAAGCGCATCTCAGCCCGATCTTCGGCCTGTACGAGGATGAGTCCAACGACGTCGCACGGCGCCTGGAGGAAGCACTGCCGCCTGAGCCACTCGCGATCGGAACGCTCGACGGCGTGGAGAACCGGCTGTGGGCTGTCACCGACACGGTCGCCATCGCGGATGTCGCGCGCCTGATCGGCCCTAAGCCGACGTACATCGCCGACGGGCACCACCGCTGCGGCACGGCGATGCTGTACCGCGACTGGCTGACGGCGCAGCGCGGTTCGCTGCCGGTTGATCACCCGGCTAATTTTGTACTGTGCGTTTTTTGTGCCATGGAGGACCCTGGGCTGCTGATCCTGCCGACGCATCGCGTGCTGCCCGGCCTCGCGTTCCTGGCGGACGACCTCGCCGGTCCCGAGGTCACGGTCACCAAGCTCAGTGTGAACGACCCCGAGAGCGCCTTGGCCGCCCTGCCGGCGCACGGACCGCAGGCCGTGGCCTTCTTCACAACCAGGGATGACACGTACTCCGTGGTCCGCCCCACCCGGGAAGGGCTGCTAGATCCACTCGAGCCGGAGCACAGCCCGAGCTGGCGGCGACTCGGCCTGGCTTTCCTGCATGCGTACCTGCTCGACCGCATCATCACACCGGGTCCCGCCGGGGGGCAGGCCCCGAAGATCGAGTACATCAAGTCGAACTCCGGGGCTGTCGCGGCTGCCAGGCAAGCGGGGGGCTGCGCTTTCCTGCTGCAACCCACGACCATGGCGGAATTGCGGGCGGTATGCACCGCGGGAGACCTGATGCCGCAGAAGAGCACGTACTTCTACCCGAAGCTTGCGAGCGGGCTGGTGATCCACCGCGTGGTCGATTGACGCAGCCGGCACTCGGCCGCCTCGAAGGTGCAGCGCGATAAGCACTGCACCCAGGCGGTGTGGCAGGTCGATGCTACGGTTTCCACCGATCACGCAACTCTGACTTGGTGACCGGCACGCGCTGCACCGCCAGTTCGACGCCGACCCGCACTCTGGTCTTGAGCAGCGGCGTTCCTGCTACCGCCGTCCCGTCGCTCTCGACTTACCCCCTCCTTCTGTGCATCCGGCGCCGTGACTGCCAATGCATCGGCGAAACCAAGCATTTCGGCCCGCACGTTCTCCGGAGCACAACCCCTCATCGTCGACGAGATGTCCCCGCGCAACTTGGGCATTGGGTAT
Source organism: Phycisphaerales bacterium (assembly GCA_016716475.1). Lineage (NCBI taxonomy): Bacteria > Pseudomonadati > Planctomycetota > Phycisphaerae > Phycisphaerales > Phycisphaerales bacterium. Next base: position 419,240 of record JADJWG010000004.1, on the reverse strand, counting down.
ACTGACCGCGAGCAACCGTTCCTCTTGCGAGAACCGCTGATGTCCGCGCCTTCGGGCCCACCCCCCACACCCGCCGAGCGCTCCGCCAGCGAGTATGACTGGCGGCTGGGCCGCTTCCCCAAACTGATGATGCGCCGTATCCAGGAGGTGCTGCTCGTCTCCAGCGCGTACGACTCCTTCATCCTCGAGGAGGACGGCCTGCTCACCGAGATGATCTACAACGAGTACATCGATCTCGGCCTGACCCATGCCCCGAACATCACGCGCGTGCCGAACGGTGAAGCCGCCCTCGCGCGGATCGGTCCGCGCAAATTCGACCTCGTCATCACCATGCTCCGGCTCGGCAACATGGACGTCGGCAACTTCGAGCGCGCCGTCCACCGGCTCGATCCCCAGGTACCCGTCGTGCTGCTGATGTCCAGTGAATGGGAACTTTCCCGGGTGATGCACCAGCACCCGCAGTTCGGCGCCGACAGTCTCTACGTCTGGCATGGGGATGCCAAGCTCTTTCTGGCGATCATCAAGTCGCTCGAGGACCGCCTGAACGCCGAGCACGACACCCGTGCCGCGGATGTCGGGGTGATCATCCTGGTCGAGGACTCGGTCGGCTTCCGGTCCTCGTTGCTGCCGCTGATGTACAGCGAACTGGTCAAGCAGACCCGCGCCGTGATGGCGGAGAGTCTCAACCCCATGGATCGGCGCGTACGCATGCGGGCCCGACCGAAGATTCTCGTAGCCGACACTTTCGAACAGGGTATGGACTTCTACCGGCGCTTCCACCGGCACGTCTTCGGCGTCGTCGCCGACGTCTCCTTTCCCCGCGCCGGGCGGCTGGATCCGCAGGCCGGCGTGGACTTCATCCGCGAGATCAAGCACGACATGCCGGACGTGCCGGCCGTGCTGCAATCCTCCGACATCGCCAATGCTCGCTTCGCGGACCAGATCGGGGCGAGCTTCCTGCATAAGCGCTCAGCGACCCTGCTCGACGACCTGCGCAATTTCATGCTTGAGAATTTTGGTTTCGGAGACTTTGTCTTCCGCCTGCCGGACGGGCGCGAAGTCGGGCGGGCGCGGGACCTCCAGTCGATGGCAACGGCGCTGGAACAGGTGCCGCTTGATGCGATTCTCTTTCACGCCCGCCGTAACCACTTCTCCAACTGGCTGCGGGCCCGCACCGAGTTTGCCCTGGCACGCCGTATGCGCCCGCGGAAAGTCTCTGAGTTCCGCGACCTCGAAGCCCTGCGCGCGTACCTCGTCCGGAACCTGAACGAAGCCATCCGCCGCAGCCGCCGCGGGGTGGTGGAAGACTATGCCCGGCAACGTTTCGATCCGTCGTTCGGTATCGCCCGCATCGGGGGGGGCTCCCTCGGCGGCAAGGCCCGCGGACTCGCCTTTGTCGACGCGCTGCTGGCCGGCGCCGGCCTTGAAAAGGAGTTCCGCGGAATCGAAGTGCGCGTCCCCCCCTCGGTCGTGCTCGGCACCGACCTGTTCGACGAGTTTCTCGACTTCAACCGGCTGCGCCACGACGCCCTGCGCAGCACCGACGATGACTGGCTGACGCATGCCTTCCTGCGCGCCCGGCTGCCGGACAGTTTGTACGCCGACCTGCGCACTTACGTGGAGAACGTCCAGGGGCCACTCGCGGTGCGCTCCTCCAGTCTGCTCGAAGACTCCCAGTACCACCCGTTCGCTGGGGTCTACTCCACGTTCATGCTGCCTAACAACCATGCGGATGGGCGACTCCGCCTCGCCCAGCTCGGTGACGCCATCCGGCTGGTGTACGCCTCGACCTTCCGCGTGCTCGCCCGCCGTTACCTCGATTCCACACCCCATCGGATCGAGGAAGAAAAGATGGCCGTGATCCTGCAACCGCTCGTCGGGGCCCGGCATGGCGATTGTTTCTATCCTGACATCTCCGGCGTCGCCCGCAGTTTCAACTACTATCCCTACGGCGCCATGCGACCCGAGGACGGGGTGGTCTCCGTCGCGCTCGGCCTCGGCAAGACCGTAGTCGAAGGCGGACAGACTCTGCGATTCTGTCCCGCCTGGCCACAGGTGCTGCCCGAACTCGCCGACGCGGAGGAGTTCCTGAACCGGTCACAGCGCGCCTTCTATGCCGTGAATGTCGGCACGACCGAGTTCGTACCCACGCTCGACGGTGAACGCTCGCTCGTGCAGCTCGAGATTGAAGCGGCCCGGGCCCATGGCACGCTTGCCGCTGTCGGCTCCGCCTGGTCGCCGGATGACAACACCTTTCACGACGGCATTCACCGTCCAGGTGTGCCAGCCGTCACCTTCGCACCCATCCTGAAGCACGAGGCCTTTCCACTCGCCGCGTTGCTGCAACGGCTGCTCGAAATCGGTCGTACCGGCATGAACAGCCCGATCGAGATCGAGTTCGCGGCAAATCTCCAATCTCAGCCGCGCTCCTTCGCGGTGTTGCAGTTGCGCCCGTGCGCCACCGCAGTCGAGGTTGCCGATGTCGAGCTGGGAGACTGCACCCGGCCGGAATTGCTGTGCTACAGCCAGCACGCGCTGGGCAACGGCATCATCCGGGGGTTACGCGATATCGTGTACGTGCGGCCGGCGCATTTCGATTCCGGCCTGACCATGCGCGTGGCGGAGCAGATCCGCGCGTGGAACGACCACCTGATGCGCGCCAACCGGCCGTATATCCTGATCGGTCCCGGGCGGTGGGGCTCTTCGCATCCGCGGCTGGGCATTCCGGTGCAATGGCCGCACATTTCAGCGGCCCGCATCATCATCGAAACCACGCTGGCGGACTTCGTGGTCGAGCCGTCACAGGGGAGCCATTTCTTTCAGAACCTGACCGCGTTCGGCACCGTGTACCTCACGATCAATTCGTTCTCCGACGATGGCTTCATCGACTGGGAGTGGCTGGATGCGCAGCCGGCCACGGCGGAAACGCCGTTCGTGCGGCACGTGACGCTCCCGGTGCCGCTTGAGGGCCGGGTGAACGGCAGCGTCTCCCGCGCGGTGATCCTGAAACGGGCACCGCACGTCCTGGGAGGGGCGTGAGAACCGGCCTGTGAGGGGTTGGCCCTCCGCTTGACAGCGCCCCCCGCGCCCGTAGAGTGAAGGGGATGCAGATGCATGCAGCGCACGGGCCGAGCCCCAGTTCCGACCCTTCCGGGGGCGGCGTCCGATGACGACCGTCCTCCACGGCTACTTCCTGCGCGAGTTGCTCAAGACGTTCGGGCTCACGCTCACCCTGCTTACACTGGTCCTGACCCTCGGCGGCGGACTGTTTACTTTCGTCCAGTTCGAGGGGATCTCTGCTGCCGACGTCGCGGGCTGGGCTCCCCAGATGGTGCCCCTCTCCGTGACCCTGGCGATGCCGATTGCGGCTCTGTTTGCCGTCACGATGACCTATGGACGCTTCGCCGCCGACAACGAGCTGACCGCCTGCAGTGCCGCGGGCGTGAACGTGCATCGGCTGTTTACTCCGGTCGTAGTGCTGGCACTCTTTGTCGGCGCCTTCGAGCTGTTGTTCTTCAATTTCGTAATCCCCGGCCTCGGCCGGGAGTACGAGGTCATGGTCCGCCGCAACGTCGGCGAACTGGTACGCCAGCGGCTTCAGACGCGCGGGTTCGTACATCGCGGCCGCGAGGGCGAGGACCGGGTCACCATCACGGCTGAGCGCGTGCAGACTGTCACTGACGAGGCGCTCCGGGAGAAGGGTTTCGAGGTGGGCTCCGGCCTGCAGTACCTGCTGATCACCCAACCGACCTTCCTGCACATCGATCGCCATGGGAGTCTCGTCCAGTTCATCGTCGCCAGGCAGGTGCTCTGCCTGTTCGACTCGCGCAGCGCCGCGCTGCGGTGCGAGTTTCACGTGCGCGAAGGGCAGAACTTCGAGCTCGGCAAACGCATGGTCGAGATCCGCGAGCAGCGTTTCCGCTATGAAGAGAAGCTCCCGCCCCTGGTACGGCTGAGCTGGACCGACTTGCCGACCCTGCTCCGCTGGCGGGCCCATCCGTGGGAGGAACACCGCTTCAGCATGGAGGTCGAGCGGTTCCTGCAGCGCGTGCTGGTGCAGTGCTTCAACGCCTACGCGAGCGGAGAGGTTCAGGCCGGCCGAGATCTGGTGCTGACGGATAATGGCGGCTGGTCGTACACGCTGCGGGCCACGGAGCTGCGCTGGCGCGACACGCAGCCGGTGTTGGTGAACACCCGAGTTGAGCTGCGCGATGCCGACGGACGCGTGCGCGAGACCTACCAGGCACCGCTCGTTGAAATCCGCGCGGGAGCCCAGCGCGGCGATGACGGACCGCATCTCGCCATCGCGCTCTTCCTCATGTCCGACGCGCGCGGGCGCGTCGTGGATCAGCGACCGGAGCGCGGAGGCACGCGCGAGCGGGAAGACCTGACCTTCGACCTGGTCCAACGCCCCACGGCCCTGGCGGCGACGCTGGCGCCACTGACCGCGGCGGAGGCATTGCGGCCTGGCGCGGGACTACCGGTGGAGAGCAGCGGGCTGGAGCTCGAACAGATCAGTCTGCGGCGCTCGGCCGAGCGCATGCAGCGGCGCATCGACGCCACGATCCACCTGCGGCAGTCGTGGGCGCTCAGCGCGCTGGTGATGCTGCCTATGGGTGCCGCCCTGGGGGTGATCTTCCGCGGCGCGCGCATGCTCGCCGCCATCGGGCTAACGTTGATTCCGCTCTTTGCGATCTGCATCCTGCTCGTGCTCGGACGACAGCTCACCGAAAGCGGCAGCACGCACTTCGTCGGCCCCTTCATCACGTGGGGGGGCCTGGTCCTCGTCCTGTGCGCAGATCTCCTGATCATGCGACTGGGTGTCCGCAGATGAACCGGAGCGTACGCCCATGACGACCATCGACCGCCTGATCGTGCGGACCTTCCTGGGCAGCTACGTACTGCTGCTGGTGCTTTTCAGCGGGCTCTTCATCTTCTTTGACCTGCTCGTCAACTTCGACGAGTTCAGCGGCGAGCAGGGCCTCCCGCTGCCGGTCATGCTGCGTAACATGGCCGATTTTTACGGGCACAACCTGCTGATGTACTACCACCTGCTCGGCGGCCTGCTGCTGGGCATCGCCGGGTCCTACACCTTCGCGATGATGCTGCGTAACAACGAGTTGATGCCGCTGATCGCGTCGGGGGTGCCGTTGCAGCGGCTGGCGACGCCGGTACTGGTGGCTGCGATCGGGCTGGCCGGACTGTGGATGGCACACGCCGAATTCGTACTCCCGCAATTCGCCGAGAAGGTCAGCCGACGGCATGGCGAGCTGATCGAGACCGGTCGCACCGAGGTCCCGCTGGTCATCGACGACCACGAGGCCAAGCTGAACGCCGCCGAGCTCAAGCCCGAACTGGGTATTCTACAAAGCGTGTACATCATCGAACCGGCACCCGAAGGCGGGCTGCCATCGCTCGTCCGGGCCGACTCTGCCAAGTGGGACCCCGAGGCCCGCACCTGGCGGCTCGTACGCGGTGCACGGCAACGGGTGGGGACAGCGCTCGCCGACGTCGAGCTGGGCGCCACCGTTTTGTGGGAGGAACTGGACGAGTACCCTTTCAGACTGGCACCGGACCAGATCGTGCTGCGGCAATCCGCGCAGTGGATCAACTTGATGAGCATTCAGCAGATGACCGCGCTGCTCCAGAGCCGGAACCTGCCCAACCTGCCCGAAATCGCCCGGCAACGCGACATCCGCTTCACCCAGCCCCTGCTGAGCTGGGTACTCCTCCTGCTGTCGATCCGGTTCTTCCTCACCCGCGAACAAGGTCACGTGCTGGTCGCCGGCGGCTGGGCGCTGCTGGTCGCCGGCGGCTGTTTCGTGTTTACTTTCTTCTGCCACAGCCTGTCAGGCGATCCGCGTTTCGTGCGCCTGGCGGTGTGGCTGCCGGTGCTCGTGTTCGGCCCGGCTGCCGTCATCCTTTTTGGCAATGTGAAGACCTGACATGGCACGTATCGTCATCATCGAGGACGAGCCCGATCTCGCGATGGGGCTCCGCGACAACCTGGAGTTCGAGCAGCACGAGGTCGCCCATGCGGCCGACGGCGAGGCGGGCCTGCGCCTTGCGACCCAGCAGCCAACCGACCTGGTCCTGCTGGACATCATGCTGCCGAACATGGACGGCTTCGAGGTTTGTCGGCGGCTGCGCGCCGCCGGTTACACGATGCCGATCATCATCCTGAGCGCTCGCAGCCAGGAGATCGACAAGGTGCGGGGACTGGAACTGGGTGCCGACGACTACGTCACCAAGCCGTTCAGTCTCCGCGAGCTGCTGGCTCGCGTGCATGCGGCCCTGCGGCGCGCCACGAGCGGACCGACCCCACAACCCGCCCGCTTTCGTGTCGGGGAGCGTGAGATCGACCTGGCCCGCCAAGTGGTGCATGGACCCCAGGGTGAGCTGCCGCTGGGGTACTATGAATCGGAAATCCTGCGGATGCTGCACGAGCGTGTGGGCGAGGCCGTACCGCGACAGGACATGCTGCAGCGTATCTGGGGCGTCGGTGTCGGTCCGGCGGACCGCACCGTCGACAATCACATCGTCAGTCTGCGCCGCAAGATCGAGACCGATCCGGCCCACCCGCGGCATATCCTCACAGCGCATGCCGTCGGGTATAAGCTTGTGCTTTGAGGCCTGCGCGCCGGCGCGATCGACCACCACCGCGCGCCCGCCTATCGCTGGACGCAATCCCTGAAAGTCTGTCTATTCACATCCTCCCCCCGCCTTGATGCGCGCGATGAACGCGCTGATGTCTGCGAAGTTCACGTTTCCGTCGCCGTTCGCATCGCCGTTGAGATAGGGGCAGGGTCCCGGCCAGTTGTCCGGGTTGCCCGCCTTCAACGCCGCGATGAAAGGTGAGATGTCAGCGAAATTCACCACCCCGTCGCAGTTCATGTCACCCGGGCACAGCGCCGGACCCCCCGCGCAGGTCCAACTCGCGATATAGCTCACCGGCTGTCCACCCGCCGCTCCGATGAACCCCCCGACGTAGAGCGCGCCGGCGTGCGGTGCCAGGGTGAGGACCGGGCTGTTTACGCCACCGTCGAGTGGCTGCCAAGCGACGCCGTCCCAGGCCGCGATAAACGTCGTTGGGCCGCCATTGGTGCCCGTAAACTCCCCACCGGCGATCAGCGTGCCCTGGTACGCTGCGAGTGTCAGCACGAGGCCGTTCAGACCAGCCCCGAGAGGAGCCCAGGCAATGCCATCCCACACAGCCAGGTTGCGCGCCGGCTGTCCATCGGCATGCTCGAACTGCCCACCGGCGATGAGCACACCGTCTACGACCAGCAGCGCCCGGACACCCCCGTCGACACCGCCTCCCAGCGGCGCCCAAGTGGTGCCGTCCCACCGTGCAATGTTCGCCACAGAGGTGCCACCCGCGGCCGTGAAGTCACCGGCCGCAATCAACTCTCCGCCGTAGCTCGCAAGGGCATACACGATCCCATCGACCCCACCCGCCAGCCCCGACCAGGCAGCGCCGTCCCACCGTGCGACTCCCTGTGTCGGTACGCCCCCAGCAGTCAGCAATTCGCCGCCTGCAAAAAGGGCACCGGCATGGAGACCGAAGGCCCGCACGGTGCCATCAACACCGTCGCCCAGAGGCGCCCAAACCGACCCATTCCACCGTGCGACACGACTTGCGGGCACAGCACCGGCCTGGCCCAGAAAGCCACCCACGACCAATTCGCCGCCGAACTCGATGGCGGCATAGGCCCAATCGTCGAGCCCGTCGTCGAGTGGGCTCCATGTGAAACCATCCCACTGGGCGATATAGCTCGCGGGTGCTCCACCGGCCTCGGTAAACAATCCAACGGCGATCAGGGCCCCCTGGTAGCTTGTGAGGCCGGCGACGGTGGCGTTGGTCCCTTCACCGACCGGCCCCCAGGTGCAATCGTCGCCCCGGGCGAACGCGACCATCCCACCCGCGACCAAGCCCGCGACCCATACAGCCCTGCTTATTCGTTGCATGCTTCGCTCTCCTCAGTCCCCCGCCGGTTCCTTCGACCCGGCAGCCGCCACTTCGCCGTTGCGTTCTGCCCCCTTCATCATACCCGGTGTGGGGTGAGAGCGGATACGAAACGAGTAAACGGTCCCCGGGTCATAGGTTCCGCGCAATATTGGCGCTACCTGTCGCGCCGTGGGCGAATTCCTTCGGGCGGGCACCGCGGGCGCGCCGATAATCCTGCTGTGATCCTGCTGGGATCATGCCGTGTCAGGGATGATGCGGCCTTGGCGCGCGAGGGCGCGGCCTGGCGGACCGGCGGTCCGCTTGCGGTTCGTGATCAAGGCACGGATGCCCGGGTCTGCGAATCGGCCCCCTCGCGGTCCAAGCAAGCTCCGCGGTATGGCAGCCGGCGTCCACACCGCTTTGCCCACAGCCGTCGTCAGCGCTGGACAGTGTGCCTGTTTACGGGTACCACTTCGATCCTTGGCTGGCGCGCTGCGCCTACCACGGTCGCCGCGCCGGACCGCCCCCCCGCGGTCCGGACCCCGCAACGGCCCGAACACCCTGTACGCAGCCGGACAACGCTTCCGCATGAGTAGTCGCCCACCCGAAATCATAACCACGCAAGCCGAGCTCGAAGCGGCTTGCCGCCGCTGGCGTGAAGCGGGGCTGTTCGCCTTCGACACCGAGTTCATCCGCGACGACACCTACGACGCCATCCTGTGCCTGATTCAAGTCACGGTTGACGGCGAAGCCACGCTCGTCGACCCGACCTGCGACCTCGAACTGGCGATGTTCTGGGAGTTGCTGCTCGACCCGAACGTGACCACGGTGGTGCATGCCGGGAAGGAAGACTGTGAACTGTGCCTGCGCCGCACCGGGCAGCCGCCGCGAAACGTCTTCGACGTGCAAGTGGCCGCGGGTTTCGCCGGACACGGCTACCCCCTGTCCCTCGTGCGACTGGTGGAGCAGCTCCTCGATCGTCGCTTGAGCAAGGGGCAGACCTTGACGGACTGGTCGCGGCGCCCCCTGACACCGGCGCAGGTGCGCTATGCGGTGGACGACGTGATCTACCTGCCACAGCTGCATCGCCGGCTGGTGGACGATGTGAAGCAGCTCGGCCGTTACGAGTGGCTCGCGGATGAGTTGCAGGGCTTCGAGGACGCGCGCTTCTACCAGGCCCCCCCCGAGGAGCAGGCCCACAAGCTCAAGGGAAGCAAGCGTCTCGATGGGCTTGGGCTGCTGGTCCTTGCGCGACTGGTCGAGTGGCGGCATCGCTGGGCGAAGTCGCGCAATCGCCCCATCCGCGCACTGATGCGTGACGATATTCTCGTCGAGATCGCCCGCCGCCGGCCGGAGCACGAGAGCGACCTGGAGGTGATGCGCGGCTTCCCGCAGGCCCGCAATCGAAAAGTCGTGCAGGAACTGCTCGCAGTAATCACTGAAGCAATGCAGACGCCGCGGGGCGAATGGCCGCAACCATACCAGCATCGCGAAGACTCTCCGCTCGACATCGCGGCCCTGGATCTGCTGTCGGCCGTCACCCAGGCAATCTGCTACGAGGAGCGCCTGAGCCGGAACCTGCTCGGCGGAACACAACGTCTGCGTGAGCTGCTCGACCACGTCGCCGGCGTGACGGCCGCACGCCCACTCCTGCTGACTGGGTGGCGGGAACAGTTCATCGGTCGCCGACTGGTGCAAATCCTGGAAGGCCGCAGTGAAATCCACCTCTCCGGTTGGCCCCGTACACCCCGACTGGAAATTGTCGCGGGCGCTCGGGAGAACGCGTAAGCTTGCGTGCCCCCCCAGCCCCGGAAACCGATGCGCAGCCGGATGAATACCGAACACCAAGTCCCCGACAACTCTCCACTCCGCCTCACCCTGTAATGGCCGCAGCGCCGGAGCGCTCCTGAGCCCGGATAACGGCTCGCACAGCCGCAAGAGTGTCCGTTTCTCCTAACCCAAGCTTGCTCTGGGCAGCAACGGTTGGAACACTCTGCTTGACGACGGCGTGGACGCTGGACTGTCGGGGCGATCAGGGCGGACAGGAGCTTCCCGGGATGCCACTACTCATCCCCACATCCGAGTTGCAGGCGGGCATGCGCCTGCTGGAGCCGGTCCGGCTGGCGGGGCTCACCTTGCTGGCCGCCGGCAAGGTGCTCACCGCGACCGATATCGCGGAGCTGGAGCGGCGTTACCCGGACCTGGCCGTGCAGATCGCCGACCCACTGCTTGATCAGCTCGCGGAATTCGAGGACGACGGTCGCGACCGGGCCGTGGCGGAGCATGTGCGGCACCAGATCACGGGAGCCATGCGGGAGGTGCAGCACCGTTTTTCGGAGCGCGCGTCGCTGAAGTCCGTGGATTTTCCGCGCCTGCAGCGGGTCGTGGCGGAAATGCTCGAATATCTGCAGGTCAACTCCGGGTCCGTGGCCCTGCTGTCACGGGTACTGGGGCGCGAGAACTACCTCGCCCACCATACTGGCAACGTGTTCTACCTGGCGATGATGCTCGGTGCCGCGATGCGCGACTACGTGTTCACCGAGCGGCAGCGACAGGCCGCGATGAAGGGCGCCGACCCACGCACATTCCTCGACCTGACACCGCTCGGACTCGGCGCAATGTTCATCGATGTCGGAATGTTGCCGGTGCAGGAAATCCTCACGCGGCCGCGGCCCCTGACCCAGGAAGAGCGCGCCCTCGTGCGCGAGCACCCGATCGTCGGCGCGCAGCTTCTGCCGGATAATTTTTCGGCCGTGGCGCGGTCGATCGTCAAGACCCACCACGAGAACTTCGACGGCACCGGCTACCCACAGGCTTTGCCGGGGGATCGCCTGCAGATCTTCACACGGATCGTGCGCATCGCGGACGCCTTCTCCGCAGCCACCTCCTCCAACCAGTATCGCGAGGCCAAGAGCGCGCCGCGCGCACTGTGGGAGATGACCGTCGGTCCGTACGCGCGCTTCTACGATCCGGCCCTGCTGAAGGTGTTCGGCACGCTGTTGCAGCCGTTCCCGATCGGCGCCCGGCTCCGTCTCACCGACGGCCGCTCGGCGGTCGTGGTGAAGTACAACCGAACCAACCCGTTCTTCCCGCACGTGCTCATTGCGTTTGATCGTGATGGTGTGCACCTGCCGGAGGCGCAGATTACCGGGCCGATTGCGCTGGACGCATGCAGCGGTGTGCGGGTCGCGAGCTGGGGTGACGAAGACCTTTCCTACCTCTACTCCGACGGCTCTGAACACATCGTACCGCGGCCGGCCGAATTCCGAACGGCGTTCGAGGCCTGCTATCCGTGAGGCCGTACGACGGGGGGGGTACCCGTCAGATCACGATACCGTTTACACGCGCATTCAAGTAAGTCGCAGACACCCGGCTGACTGGTGACAGCGCCCCGGCGGTGGTGTACGCCGGCGAGAAACGGCGGGCCAAGGTCGCGCCGGCCAGGGTGATGGTCGCGCGGGTTCCCACAACGTGGGGAACGTCGTCGTCTCGCCGGCTGCGCTCGACACGGCCGGGGACTCAGCGGGAACTCGGCCGTGTGGGATCGGACGGAGCCGGAGGATTTCTGCGTTGCGCTCCCAGCCCCCACAACGCCTCCAATCTGTATAGGGCCGCAGCAAGCTGAAATGCATCTTCAAGGCATCTCCTGGGCTGGGCCAATGAATGTCGGCGCCCAGCGTGGACGTCGGTACGGTCTCGCACGCTCTGTCTGGAGGAGAACCGATGAAGTCTCGTGGGATTACGCCGAATCTTCTGTTGGGCATCAGCATGGTCGTGGTGCTGACCACAGACCTCGCTCCTACCTTGGCCGATACCCTGGTGTGGCAGCTCAGGAGCGTGGCCGGGCCCAGCCCGCGCAGACTTCACGCGATGGCGTACGACAGCGGTCGGGGCGTAACCGTGTTGTTCGGAGGGTTCGACGGTACCAGCTATTTCGGCGATACCTGGGAGTGGGACGGTCAATCGTGGAGCCAGCGGGCAGCAACGGGCCCGGCTCCGCGTGGGGAGCACGCCATGGCCTATGATAGTGTTCGAGGCCGCGTCGTCCTATTTGGTGGGAGAGACTTTTTCAGCAACGTCGTATTCCGTGATACCTGGGAATGGAACGGAAACAATTGGACGTTTCGTACAAGCAACGGCCCTACGGCAAGATACAGGATGGCAATGGCATACGACCAGAACAGAGGTCGCACCGTCATGTTCGGAGGTAGTGATTGGAGCCGCGAGACATGGGAATGGAACGGCAGCACCTGGACTTGGCGCTCCAATACAGGGCCGCCGGGGCTGTTCGCTCACGGGATGGCTTATGACGGCAATCGCTTCGTCACCGTCCTGTTCGGTGGATCCGATGGCGGGGTGAATAGCGGTCAAACATGGGAGTGGAACGGCACAACTTGGCTGCAACGTGCAACGACTGGCCCGAGCCCCAGACGTTTTCACGCCATGTGCTGGGACGCAAGCCGCGGCGTTGCCATTTTGTTCGGCGGGTTCACGACAGACTTAGTAGGAGACACATGGGGGTGGGACGGCACGACCTGGTCGGAACTGGGGACGGGCGGCCCAGGTCCACGGAACGATCACGCCATGGCCTTTGACAGTGACAGGAACGTCACGGTGCTGTTCGGTGGACATGTCGGCGGTGGCGTGTGGAGTGGCGAGACGTGGGAATACGGCGCAGGATCTGATCCCAACCCGATCATGGGCGACTGGAACGGCGATGGGCTGGTGAATTTCGCGGACTTCGAGGCGCTGGCGTTATGCCTTGCGGGATTGGACGAGCCGGTCGATGGCATGTGCGTCGAGCTCTTTGACTTCGATTTCGACGGTGACATCGATCTGTGGGATTTCGCCGGCTTCCAGTTGGTGTTCGAAGGGTCCGATGAATAAACCCGCCTGTGGATGACCCGCCCCAATACATCTACCCGCTGCAATGAGAGTCTGGCCGTGCTCAGTTTCCCCCGCCGCTCGCCAGCACGTCCGTCTCCAGCAGCATGCGCCAGCCGGACCACAGGAACTTCCGATCCAGCGACGGCGCACCCGCCCAGTTGCTCGTCTGCTCGTCCCACGGCGTCACGGTCTTCCGCACCCGCCGCCAAGCCGAATCGTATACGAAATCCACCCGACTCATCCCGGCCACCTCCGTCCCCGCGATCGGCCGCACCGTCACCAGGCGGTTCTCGGCATCCCAATCATAGGCCGCCGACGGCCCGGTCCACCCGGCCGTAATGCCAGCGATAAACATCGACTGGTCCGCGAAGTCCACGACACCGTCGCCGTTCAGATCGCCGTTGAGAGCCGGGCAGTCGAAGGGCCAGGTCTCCGTGCCGGCAAAATACTTGATCGCCCGGATGAAGAGCGTCAGGTCGGCGAAGTTCACCACCCCGTCGCAGTTCATGTCGCCCGCGAGTGACATCATGGTCAGGTTGCCGTCTTCATCATGATAGTACTTCGCCTTGCCCGGGGAGCCACCGGTAAGAATGCCGTTGCTTATGGGGGCATGTTCTCAATGAATGCCTCAAAGTCTCTCCTCTTGAGCAACCACCATTCCCTAAAGTCGTCCAAGTTCGTCCAGTCTCGAGGATACTCCTCAATCTCCAGGTCGTGATAAAACGCGAATGGCGCGCCCACTCGTCCAAACAAGAATGCGCTCCATTTATCTAGCGACTCACGACCATCGCAAAGGTAAACACCGCTCAAGAAGCGCCCAATATCGTCGTTCGAGACATTAGGCCACGCATGGCGCCCTGGTCCCGTGTAAACCGTACGCGCAAAAAAGAGTCCGCGCCGCGCATCCACCAACACCCATTTATCGCTTCCCACGGAATCTGCAACACCAGCAGCGACAAGGTGCTCGGATACAGCAGTAGAGTGAATCGTTGATCGCCTCCACAACGTGCCGGAGCGAGGGTATAGCCCCACCGCTCTGGTTACGCGGACCTCTCCCATTGGTATCTGTATCTCCCGCAACTCGACATAGCCACATTCGGCCACAAGAGCCACAGAAAGCGGAACCGCAATGCCACACAATGCTACAAGTCTTCCGCCGTGCAGCCATTGCGCCCGATGATACCTATGCCTGCTGTACGTTATCACCACGGTTCACCGCAAAAACGGTTGCGCATGTTCAGTAGAACCCTGTTCGCATGCCCGCGCAATGCGAGACAGCCAAACTACGATTAATCCATCATTCCCAACCCCAATACAGTTCGAAGGCGCCACCCCTTCCAACAACAGTGCCTGAACGAGTGTCTATCCCACCCTCCTGTCGTCGCGGAAGGGTCTCGCACGTAAATATGGGGCAGTCACAACCCCTGGCAGCTAATCGATTGTTGTAGCATACCGCCAACTCGTGACACGACACCGAGAAGGAGAAAAAGACCTGAGGCTATCTCAAAACCGGGACACCTGTTGACTTTGTACAATGATGCATGTTGACACTCACGAATGAGCAATTGGATTGGCTGGCGGACAGGATTCCGGATCGGCCGAAGAGTCCGAAGGGCGGCCGGCCCGTCGCGGACAAGCGGCGGACGCTGCGCGGCATCTTCTGGATGCTGGACAACGGCGCGAAGTGGAAGGACCTGCCGCGCGAGTTCGGCGCGCGGGCCACGGTGCACCGTTGGTTCCAGCGGCTGGACGCGCGAAGGGCTCTTTGAGCAGGCCATGCGGGCCGCCGGACGCCTGGTCGAACGGCGCGGCGCGTACCGCGTGTACGAATGCTTCATCGACGGCACCTTCGCCAAGGCCCGGGGCGGCGGTGATGGGATCGGGCGCGGCCACCTCGGAAAAGGCGTGAAAATCATGGTTCTGGTCGATGCTCGCGGGTTGCCGGTGGCGATCGATACCGCGCTGGCGGACGCCCACGAGAGCCGCTGCGTGCAGGCGGCTGTTCGACTTCGTGCTGACGCGCGAGACGCCGCCGCGCGTGATCGGCGACAAGGCGTACGACAGCGACAAGCTCGACGAAGAGCTCGCACAGCGCGGCATGGAAATGATCGCGCCGCATCGCGGCAACCGCAAGCCGGAGAATGTGACACAGGACCGCCGGCCGCTGCAGCGCGCCAAGCGGCGCTGGACGGTGGAGCGGACGATCTCCTGGATCCAGAACTACCGTCGGCTCTGCATCCGTTGGGAGAAGTCGAGCTGCCTGTTCAGCGGCTTCTTGCATATGACCTGTACGCTTCTCTTGCTTTCAGAGGTTTTGAGATAGCCTCCTGTGCATTGCGTAGGTCAATATTGTTGAGTTGCCACACCCCACCGGCATTCCATCCACATGCAACCTCTCCATTGAGAGCCATCCAAAGACCGCTCCACCCCTTCTGGAGTATTGCGCCACTTGGGCAAATATCCTCCTCGAATGCGCGCTCAAGCAAGCCTCCCCACCGATTGAAAGCTGTGAACCACGCTTCGACCATGTGCGCAATGCCTTCGTCAAGCCGCTCCTCGGGTGTGGTGCCGCCGAATTCCAGGTGAACGTATGCATGCGCAAGTTCGTGCACGATAACAAAATCATCAGCGCCATACGGATCTACGCCAAGCTTGTTGCCCCAATGCCTATATGTCCCCATGGCGGTAGACCTGCTTGAAGCACCAAACGCACGCACGTTAGCAAGACCCTGTTCGAGTCGATCGACGATCGGGGCGATTGCCGAAGAGTAGTAGCAGGTGTTGCGATGCCGGCTCCGTATGCGCGCTAGCCTCGCCTGAAACTCTTGCCGTCTGCTCACCCGACTGTCTACCCCCCCGGAGGGCCCGCCAGTTGTGTCGTAGAGCGATCCTAAGCCCTTCGTACCGAGCACGCGAGCGCCGTCACGGCGATCAGTGAGCCCTATCGCAACTACATAATCCAGAGGAGCGTTTCGCGCGAACGCGTAGAGGTTCAATCCGCCTCGTTCCCCAATTGGGTCCCACGACATCCACCTCCCAATCAAGCCGTCGTAGTACCGCTTCCCCCACCACCCCAGCCCGGTCTCGTCGTCCCACTGCTTCGTGCTGAAGCGCCAGGCGTTGTGGGCCGCGTAGTCGCCGTCGGCCTTCGTCACGCCGCCGTAGGGGTCGTACTCGTAGCGGGCGGCGAGAGCGGCGCCGGGCTGCTGGGCATCGTGCGACCAGTCCACCACCTGGCCGACGTTGCCCAGCGCGTCATACAGGTAGACGTAATCCACCGGGTCGTCGGGCTCGGGAGCGCCGCTCACGTCGCACACGCGCACGGCCAGCAGCCCGCCGATCGTCCCGGCCTGCTCGAAGAGCGCAGCCGATACCCGGCACCCCCCGCATGTCGAACTTCGGCGCAGCCAGCCCATCTCCACAAAGCACCCTAACCCATCTCACTCAGTGGTCGCCCGCCGTATCCGCCGGTTTCCCTGCCGCTGCAGGTAGATCGACAAAGCGAAGAAACTCGCGGAGCACAAATCCCGAGCCTGCATCGCTCAGGATAACACGCGCGCCAATGATGAACACGCGCCCACGGTACGAGCCAGACTCAATTCTCAACTTCACGCGGTAGCCCTCCCCCCAAAATTCCGATGAATGTCGCTCGAGTGCCATGATCCGAAATCGCTCGTCGGGTGCCAATGCGGCAACCACTGAGAATGGCCACCTTCCGGGATCTGCGTTGTACTTTTCCAAAAACTCACCTGCGTCAGCATACGTCAGGCCGAACCACACCAGCTCCGATCCCTCTTCATCGATGATGAATGCTGGGCAGGCAGCAACGATGTCGCGTCCTAGGAGGTGCACAACCCTATACGTGTGATCCTCGACAACTGTCCTCTGGACGTACCATGTACCATACATGAGAAGCGCGGCGCATACAGCCAACCCGATCGTACCGATGATCAGCAGCCTTGAGTCTGGATGATATGACATTGCGTACGCTCTCAACCAGTGTTGCTATCCCGCATGAATACAAGTACGACGCATCACGACTGCACCGATGCACGGCCGTACCGCCTAGCCGCAGCTACCGGGTCGCTCACGCTCACTGTCGGGCATTAGTGGAGCACCCGATTACAGAAACGGGTGCACCGCCGCTCTCTGACGCGCACTTCGATCTGAAATCCCATTCCTGCTTCAGTAGTAAATCTCCTTCCATTACCGCAGGCAGCGTTATTTGATTCGGGGCGCGACGTGGCGCCAAAAATGGGCATTCTGCGGCGATTTGTAAACCCCGCCGTGGTGAGTTTGCCATTCCCTCGTGACGTCGAACTCAGCCAGCCTGCTTGCATGCGGGACGCGATCGGCAGCCCTTACACTCGTCTGTCCGAGTGCAGCATGAAGTTGGCTGAGTTGATAAGGGGTGCGGAGCACCTCGTCCATCCTGTTGAACGCGATGATGGTCTTATTGGCACTCAGCGGCGCGTCTTCGAACTCGCCGCCACTCTCGAACACGGAATTCGATACCGCGGCGGATGTGAGAATGACTTGGTCAATTCCCGACACGCCGTCCTGAAGCGCTCCCAACACCACTCTCGCTCCTAGGCTGTGGGACGCGATGTGAAGTCGCGTACTAGGGCAGGCATTCTGCAGATCCTTGATGAATCTCGCAAAGGCGCCAGTGGCGGTGATGTCGGCGGACCGCATGGAGCGCCTAAACTGAATTGGCGAGAAATCCCCGCGCCACGCAAACCCATATACCTTGCATTTGCCGCGAGCGCCCTGATAGGCGGACTCGGCACTTGCAAAACTATCTCGCGCCTGCTCAAGATTGGTATTATACCCATGCACCCAAACGAGGACGCAGTCGCAGCACTCGAAGCTCTCTACTAAATCCTCTCCATCGCTCATCGAGTAGTCATCATTGGCATGGGCAACCCATGACACGTGTACCCACTCAAGATCTAGGGAGACAACCTTCACCGAGTCACGCGCATTGACGAGAATATACAGACCCAGGCCATCGATATAGGCGCTGGGGTTGCCCGCGCCATACAGATAGAAATTCAGTCCTCCGCGTTCGCCGATCGGATCCCTCGACATCCACCTCCCGATCACGGCGTCGTAGTACCGGAATCCCCAGTACCCCAGTCCCGTCTCGTCGTCCCACTGCTTCGTGCTGAAGCGCCAGGCGTTGTCGGCGGCGTAGTCGCCCTGGGCCTTGGTCACGCCGCCGTAGGGGTCGTACTCGTAGTGGGCCACGATGGCGCCTTCCGGGTCGGATGGCGTATGCGACCAGTCCACCACCTGCCCGACGTTGCCCAGCGAGTCGTACAGGTAGACGTAATCGGCCGGATCGTCGGGCTGGGGCGCGCCGCTCACGTCGTACTCCCGCACGGCCAGCAGCCCGCCGATCGTCCCCGCCGATTCGAGCGAGTTCACGGCGCCATTCAGGCCCGCGAGGTCCAGGCCCCAGGTGAACTTGCGAATCACGTCTTCCGGCCCGCCGGCCGGCATGTCGAACTCCAGCAGCATGCGCCACCCCGACCAGAGGAACCGGCGATCCAGCGACGGGGCACCCGCCCAGCCGCTCGCCTGTTCGTCCCACGGCGTCACGGTCTTCCGCACCCGCCGCCAACCCGAATCATACCCGAAATCCACCCGGCTCATCCCGGCCGCCTCGGTCCCCGCGACCGGCCGCACCGTCACCAGGCGTTTCGCAGAATGTGCCGGCAGGACGCCGCCGCTCCCCAACCACGGCCGACCCGCGGGAACTGGACTGGGCCGGGAAAGGAGCTTCCCCGGGCGCTATCGTGTTACACTCCGCAAACGTAGCGCGGTTAGCGCGGGATGAGAGAGGTCTGTCATGTCCATGCGATACCCAAGAAACCCCGCTCTATTCTGGTTTGTACCGCTTTCCCCTTGCATCCTCACGCTTACGCTCTTGCTCACGGCATGCAGTGACGGAGCGCGTGCCCCGGTTGCCTCAGCCAGTCACACCCCATCACGGGAGCCCGTACCCACGCCGGTCACGGGGCCCGCGGCCGAAGGCCCGGTGCATAATCTGTTCGTCGTCACGCCGGTTCTCTACAGCGGCAGCGGGCCGACCGGCGACGCCGCCTTTGACCAACTTGCGCAACTTGGTATTCGCACGATCATTTCCGTAGACGGCGCGGTGCCCGACATCGAACGCGCCACCGCCCACGGCATGCGCTACGTGCATGTACCGGTCGGCTACAACGGTCTTGCTCCCGAGCAGCAGCGAACCCTTGCGCGGGCTTTACGCGATCTGCCCGGGCCGGTCTTTGTGCATTGTCACCACGGCGTACACCGCGGTCCGACGGCGGCGGCCGTGGCCTCGGTACTGCTCGGCACGCTTGACAACGAGACGGCCACCGCGTTCCTGCGAGCCGCGGGTACGGCCCCGAGCTACACCGGTCTCTACGCATGCGTGGCAGAAGCACGGCCTGCGCCGCCTGAGGTACTGGATGCTGCGCCAGCGGACTTTCCGGCCATCGCGATTGTCTCGGGCATGGTGCGCACGATGGTGGCGATCGATCTCGCCTATGACCACCTCAAGACGATCCGCGCGGCGGGTTGGCGTGTGCCCGCGGACCACCCGGACCTGGTCCCCGTCGCCGAAGCGGGCCGGCTCGCGGACCTGCTGAGGGTCTTTCTCGACGACCCCGATGCGAAGGGACAGTCAACCGAGTTTCTGGAGATGCTGCGCGCTTCCGCCGCGGCTGCGACCACACTCGAACGGGAATTGCTGGGAAACGCCCAAGTGGACGTGCTGAATGCTGCCTTCACCCGGGTCGCCGACTCGTGCAGGAATTGTCACGCGGTTTATCGAGACTAGCCCATGGCACAGCACCGGTCGTGAGCAGGTACCTTCCTCAAAGCGGCCGGTGGTTCGAGGAACCGGCGCCCGAGTACTAATCCGATGGGGGCTCCGAGCTACCTTCGCGCCGTTCGTACGCCGCGAACTCCCCGGCCGCGTGTCGACCGGCAAGATCGAGGTATCGCGCGGTTACGAATTGAAGATACTCCCGCTCCGCCGCGCTCAGCTCGCGCCGCACACGTCCGGGCATGCCGACCACGAGCACACCGGACGGCACCCGCGTACCGGGTGGAACGAGCGCCCCGGCCGCAATGATGCTCCCGGGGCCGATCTCCGCATCGTCGAGTACGATCGCGCCGATGCCGATCAGGGTTCCGGCTCCGACGCGGCGGCAGTGGACCACAGCGCGATGACCGATGGAGACATCATCCTCGATTTCGAGCGGGACACCGGTCTTGGTATGGATGACGGTGCCGTCCTGGATGTTGACGCGTTGCCCGATCCGGATGGGCGCGACGTCGCCGCGAATCGTGACGTGGTGCCAGACGGAAGATGCGGCCCCGATCGTGACGTTACCGCCGACCCACGCCGTGGGCGCGATGAACACGTCGGGAGCTACGCAGGGCCGGGAAGCTTCAGGCGTCATACGCGCATTGTAGGGTCAGTCTTCACGGGCGCCGCGCCCGGTGCAAAGGTGGATTCCAGCCGTCGACACGGAAAATTACTTGCGGTCGGGCGCCGGAGCTACGTAGGATCTCGGGACACGCGTGGCGCCGCGCGGGCGCTCGCAGCGTGTGCACCGCCCCACAATCGGAGGTCGGGGTTATGCCGTTCGTCGCGTACGTGCTCGCCACTTTCTACGCGCTGCTGCCGAGCGCAGGCGGAGCTACCCCTGAAGTACCCCCTGCCGCCGACGCTGCGATGGAGCGCGGTACAGTGGTCGGGATCGTCATCGACGCGGAGAGTGGCCACCCCGTGCCACACGCCCGCATCGGCATTGCCGGCGGTGAAGGGCTGCTCAACCTCGGTCCCGACGGACGACTCACGGTTCCCGGTGGCGGCCTCCTGCGTGCCGATGATGTGAAGCCGCTGGGCCGCACCGCGATTGCCACCCGCACCGACCGCAACGGACGCTTTCGCCTGGAGGACCTCGCGCACCCAGAAGAGCAGCATGTATTGATCGCGCTTGGGCGTTCGCAATACGCGGCTCTGTACACGGATGTCGTGCCGACGCGGTTGGGCTCCGAGACGTTGCGGGTCGAACTGCGCCCGAGCGCGGCGTTGCGCGTGAAGCTGCCGCGTACACTGGCTCCACCAGAGTGGCGACCCGGCGGCACGCTGCGCCTGGGCTTGGGCACGGCTGAATCGGTGGTTGCGGACTCCGCCGCACCCCGAGCCGGGGGCAGCATCTGGTTCGAGCAGGTGGACGATGACCGCTGGTTCGAATACCCGCTCGTTCCGGCCGGACAGACCTACCGGTTTGTCGGGCGCGGCACCCCACCGGAATTCTCGTACGCGCCACTGCTGTATGCGGAGCTTCTGACGCCGCAACCGGGCGAGAAGATCGAGCGGCTCTTCCCGGATGGGGTTACTGGCACGAAGCTTTCCGGCCGGGTACTCGGCACCGACGGTATGGGCATGGCGCAGGTGAATGTGACGGTGACGATCGACGGCGAGCAGGGCACGACGACCTACGGCACTTTGACGGATCGTGAAGGTCGCTACACATTCGCGGGTCTGCCCGCCGGCAGGCACCGCGTGGAATTGCGGCGGCATCGGGCGCGCACTGCGCCGGGGTGAGGCCCCGGGCCCAAGGATGTCTCCTGGTCAGGAGACGTGGAGCTGGTTACGGGTGAGCCGCAGGTACACGACATTCGGGCCGTGAAGATCCAGGGCTTCTACGTCGGGATGGAGGTGCCGGACTTCGAGTTTACACGCAGCGACGGAACGTCCGGCCACCTGTCCGACTTTCGCGGCCAGGTTGTGCTGCTGGATTTCTGGGCCACATGGTGCGCACCGTGCCTCGCGGCGATGCCGAAGCTGGCGGAGGCGCAGGAGCGCTATGAGGCCGAAGGGTTTGTGCTGTTGCTCGCGAGCGTGGATGCGCAGGCGGAGACGCTGGAGCGATTTCTCAAGCAGCGCAGCGTCCCCGGGACGGTGTTCCACGCGCCCGGGGGCTTGCAGGGGGAACTTGCGCGGCTCTTCAACGTGGAAGGCGTGCCGACGAATTTCCTGATCGGCCGCGATGGGAAGGTGCGGGCTAACGATCTCGATCCGCGAGCGCTCGATTCCGCGATCCGGCAGGCCCTGCGCGACGTACCGGCCGACGGAGGCGATCCTCCGATCGTGGCGCAGCGAGGGTGAACGGGCCGTCGGCCGCTGCACGGGTCGGGCCCACACAGGCGGAAATCCTGCGGGCGTGTTTTCGTACCCCTCCCGTTCCCGCGTGCTAATGTCTTCGGCCGCAGTGGACCGCCGGACAGTGGCGCGCGATACTGCGTATTGCGCCACGGCTCGAGGAAGTTTGATGGACCAGGCCCAAACCCACCCGTTGCCCCCGGACGTAGTCCGCGCGAACCTCGTGCGTACCGCCCTCTTCCTGACCTCGTACCAGTTGCTGCGCAACGCGGTCGTCGACGGCGTGCGCAACTGCTTTCTGCAAGTGGACTGGAACTACCCGGAGTACGATCAACAGGTCCTGACGCTCGCGCGCAGCCGCTTTCAGGCCTCACTGCGCTGGCTGGTAGCACAGGGCGTGCTGGAGCCCCTGCACGTCGACGAAATCTACGAGATCCGCCGCCACCGCAACAAAATTGCCTACGACCTGCCGCGACTGCTTATCGAGCCACACGTCACCTTCGACACGAAGCTCCTTGACCGCATCGGGTTCTACCTGCAACGACTCGAGGCCTTTTTCGCCACGCTGAATACCTCGGCACCCGCCCCCCCGATAGCGGTCGGTCCCACGATCACCACGGCCAGCAGCCGGCTCCTGGAACAACTTCGCACTACGCTGGTGGCGGAATAGTCGAGGGGCGGGGGCTGCCGATTGGATTCCCGCGCAGCCGCGGTCATAATTACGCCACGGGACGATGGGCGGCCAGGGACGGCCAGCCCCCCGCACCGGCCGCTGAGCGAGGTGGAACGGATGGATCTTTATGCGGCGCTGACCTTCTGGCTGCTGGTCATCGTGTTTACTGCGTGGGGGGTGCATCATCTCTGGAGCGGGCTGATCAAGCCGCGGGTGGTCAACTCGGTGCTGTTGCCGGGCACGCTGGTGGCGCAATTGGGCTATGTGTTGGGTTTGCTACTCAGCGGCAATTCCGTCCAGAACGCAAAACTCATGGGTGACGACGAGCGCGGCGCGCCCGAGGCGGATACCCCCGAGCAGCCGCGGCTACCGATCATCGGGCCGATCCTGGTGGGCCTATTGCCGCTCGTAGCGTGCGCGGGCTGCCTCTACCTGGTAGCACATTTCTGGGGCGCGGGCGTGCTCGGCCCGCGTGGACCACAGGATCCCTTGCTGAGTGTCACCCAGACACTGCCCATGTCGGGCCCGGGGTTCTGGAATCTGCTGCGGCACTCGATCACGCTGGTGGAAGGCGTAGTGACCGCGATCCTGCAAAGCGATCTGCCGAACTGGCCGACGGCGCTGTTTTTGTATCTCGCGGTCTGCCTGACGGTGCGGATGGCGCCCTTTGCCGACAATCGCCGTGGCACGATCGGGGCCATCTTCCTTGCAGCACTGATCATCGCGATTGTCGCGTCGCTCGTGCCAGCGGCGCGCGACGTGGTGCTCTCGAGCTGGCCGATCCTGAGCTTCGCAGTCGGTATGCTGCTCTTCCTGCTGCTCGTGAGTCTGGTGGTAGCCGGCACGGTCGGGTTGATCCGGATTCTGGCAACGAATCGGTAAACCGCGCCTGACGGGCCGGCCGTGCCCGCGATGGGGGCTGGAACGGGTTCCCCCCAACCAGGACCTGCCAAGTGCAACGGTGTGGAATTCCCGCGACCACCTGCCCCGGGGAAAATGCACGAAGCGTACGCCGAACCTGACACGGGGTCGCCCGATTTCACGATCGGGTCAACCGCCGGTCGCGGTCCAGCGTACGCTCCGAGAAAGCCGGGCGGGCTTGAGAACTGCGCGGATCAGGCGGCCGGGCGTGATTTCGCTCCCGGCCGCGAGGTCCACTGCGCGAGCCCGCCAGCCGTGAAGGCCCTACAGCCCGAGCGGGGCAGCCGCCTTCTTCACTGTGCGCTTCTTGGCGGTCTTCTTGGCGGCCTTCTTCTTGGCCGTCTTCTTGGCGGCCTTCTTCTTCGCCGTCTTCTTTACGGCCTTCTTCTTCGCGGTCTTCTTGGCGGCCTTCTTCTTGGCCACCTTCTTCTTGGCTGCTTTCTTCTTTGCCATGGCGCTTTTCCTCACAAAAGAAGAAACAGGAACGGAAACAGTAACACTCACGCCACCGAGGGCGCTCGTACGCGATCTTCAAACCGGACGCTCACGCGCTTGCTGACGCCCGGCTCTTCCATCGTAACTCCGTACAGCACATCCGCACTGGCCATCGTCTGCTTGCTGTGCGTGATGATGACGAACTGCGAGTACGACAGGAACTCCTGCAAGATCCCATTGAAGCGTTCTGTGTTCGCTTCATCAAGGGCTGCGTCCACTTCATCCAGAATTGCGAACGGCGACGGCCGGCTGCGAAAGACGGCCATGACCAATGCGACGGCCGTCATCGTCTTCTCGCCACCACTCAGCAGCGAGATCGTCTGCGACGTCTTGCCCGGTGGTCGTGCAACGATCTCGATACCGCACTCCAGGGGCTGCGTCGGATCCTCGAGAATGATATCGGCTTTTCCGCCGCCGAAAAGTTTGCGGAACATCTCTTCGAAGTGCGTTCGGATCTCCTCAAAGGTCGTCGTGAAGCGCGTCCGCGATTCGTCGTCGAGATCCGTGATGAGCTGCTCGAGCTGCGCGATGGAATACGTGAGATCGTCACGCTGAGCGACGAGCTGCTCGTAACGCGGCGTGAGTTCCTCCAGCTCGGTCAGCGCGTCGAGGTTCACGTTGCCCAGCCGTGCGATCTTCCCCCGCAAATCGTCGATTTCCGCCTTGATCGCGGCCCAATCGTGCTCGGTGTGCTCGTAGCCCTCATACTGCTTCGCGAGGTCGATCTCGAGCTCCTCCCGGATGCGCGTGGTCAGGGCCTCCTTCCGCACCTCGCACTCACGCAACTGCACGCGCTCGCCACCGAGCGCCGCGTCCAGTTCCTCCACCCGCGCATAGCGCCCGCGCACTGCGGTCACCTGGGACTCGAGCGCCAGTCGAATCGTCTCACGCTCGGACCGTAGCGCCCCGACCCGTTCGGACCGCACGACACATTCCGCTTCCTGCTTCTGGTGGGCCGCCTGCGTCGTTTCTCGCTCGGATTCTGCCGCGCTGATCTGCCAAGCCGCTTCATCGGCCTCGCGCCGGGCCGCCCCCTGCGCCTGCACCAGGTTGTCCGCCTGCGCCTCCAATTCGGCCAGCGCTTCGGCCGCAGCCGACCGCTTTTCCCCGGCCCGGCCGCGCGCCACCAGCGCTTCGGTACACTGTTGTTGCAGGCCGGCTACCTCCCCCTCCAAGGTCTGTACAGCGGCCAGCAGTTCCGCCGTGCGGGCTTCGTGCTGCTGCTGGGCCTTGGCGGTCGTCGCGGTTTCCGCGGCGAGCTCGGTGAGGCGCTGCCGCAATTCCTGCGCCGAGCGCTGCACCCCGCCCATCTCATCCGCCAGCAGCCGGGCCTCCCGCTCATGGCGCTCGCGGGCCTCGTGGACCCGGCCCAGCGCGCCCCGCGACTCGGCGTGCTCACGTTGCAGCCGCGCGATTTGTTCAAGCCGCTCACTCTTGCGCAGTTGCAGGTCCGAGACGGCCGCGTCGAGTTCCATGCGACGCCGGGTTTGGTGTACGAGGCGCGTTTCGAGTGACTCGAGCTCCTCCTGCAGTTGGCGAATCTCGGCCTTGCGGCTGATCAGCCCCAGCGTACCACGGGAGGTGCCGAAGCTCAGCCGACCATCGGCTCCCACGGTCTCGCCGGCGAGGGTAACGAAGATGCTGCCGACCGGCGCTTCCGGCGCCAGCCGCAGCGCGTCTTCGGGTGTTTCCACGACAAAGACACGCCCCAGCAGCCGCTCCGCCAGCGGGCGATACAACGCTTCGCAGTCCACCCAATCAGCGGCTCGTCCGATGTAGCCGGGGGCGTGGTCGTAGGCGATGCGCGCGGGTTCCCGGCCCAGTCGATCCAGCGCGACGACACGCACCGGACCCGGGGCCCCCCCGTGCCGCTCCAGCGCGGCCAGAAACGCGGCGGTCTCCCGCACGACAATGTGGTTCTCGATCGTCGCAAGGACCGCCTGCAAGGCGCCGACGCGCGGGCCATCGATACGCAGGACGTCCGCGACGAGCCCGGCCACGGTGCCGTTGTGATCCACATGCCCGCGCCAGCCGAGGACAGCGCGTGTGCCCTGATCGACGCCTTCCAGCCGCCGCTCCATGTCTTCCAACAGTTTCAGCCGAGACAGGGTGGCACTCCGCCCCTCTTTCAGACTGGTGATCTCCTCGTCGAGCTGCTCGGCTTCGGCATGCAGTGCGGCGAGCTCACCCTCCTCGCTGTTGAGCACACGCCGCACCCCGTCGATTTCGGTGTCGAGTCGCGCCGTGCGCTCCTCCAGCTCGGCCAGGCGCCCGGCCAGTACACCGCGCTCCTGCTCGATATCCCGGGCGCGCGCCCCCAAGCGTTCGAGTTGTGCTTCGAAACGCGCCCGCTGCTGCGTTGCGTTGACCTGCTCATTTTGCAGCAGCGCGCCGCGCCGCGCCGCTTCGAACGCAGCTTCACGCTCCTGCTCATATTCACTGCGCCGCTCCCCCGCCCGCCGTTCAGCCGCCGCCCGCTCTCCCTGGAGCGCAGTGACGCGCGCGGACGCCTGTTCCTCGACCACCTCGAGTTGACGAAAGTTCGCCTGCTCTGTCGCGATGCGCTCGCGCTGCTGGGCGAGACGCGCGGCCGCATCCTCGGCCTGTCTTTGCCGGCGTTCCCTCAGGGTCGCCAGTTCCGGCAACCGCTTCTCGATCTGCGCCAGTCGCTCCGCGAGCGTGCTGAGCGCGTTCTGAGCCGCGCGCAAGTCGGCTTCTTCCGCTTCGATCCGATGTGTAAGGGCATCGCGCTCGGACTCGACGCGCACCACGGCGGCCTCTTCGGCCACAAGCGCCGCGCGTTCGGAGTGCAACTCCTGCGCGCGGGTCGCAACGGTATCCGCTAGTTGCGCGCGGGCCTGCTCCAGCTCATGGAACTCGGCCAGCGCGTACGACGACCGGAGTTCCCGCAGTTGCCGATCGTATTCCTGGAAGTTACGCGCTTTGCCGGCGGCGAGACGCACACTGCGCAACCGCTTCTCAAGCTCCTCGACGATGTCCTGCAGCCGCAGCAGGTTGTTCTGGGTGCGTTCCAGCTTGCGCTGCGCCTCGACCCGGCGGACCTTGTAACGGCTGATGCCAGCGGCCTCTTCGAAGATTTCGCGCCGCTCGACAGGATTGGACTGGAGCAGCAGGTCCACTTTGCCCTGGGCAATCACGCTATAAGCATCGACCCCCACACCCGTATCCAGCAGCAGTTCCCGGACATCACGCAGGCGCGCGCCCTTGCCGTTGATGCGATACTCGCTCTCGCCGCTACGGTAGAGCGTGCGCGCCACCGCCACTTCTTCCGCGTCGTGGCGAAGGATGTGGCCACGGTTGTCGAAGACGAGTTCAACCTCGGCAAAGTTAGCCGGCTTGCGGGAGCGTGAACCGCTGAAGATGATGTCCTGCATCTTGCCGCCGCGGAGGGTCCGGGCGGACTGCTCGCCGAGCCCCCAGCGGACGGCATCGAGCACGTTACTCTTACCGCAGCCGTTCGGGCCTACAACCGCGGTAATCCCCTCGCCGAACTCGAACTCGGTTCGGTCTGCGAAGCTTTTGAAGCCGTTCAGGACAATTCGCTTCAGAAACACCGGCACTACCTGTCGGTCCTACCGCACGCCAACCGTCCGAAGGGTCGGTCAGCGACCACTATATATTGCGGCTGATCGGCGACTATACGCCAACCACTGGGACGCTGCAAGCTTTTCTCGTAGCATACTGCGGACCTGCCGAGGGTTAAGAGGATGCGTATAGCTCGCGCTCCGCAGAAGCGCGTTTCCGGACTGACGCTGTGAACATGAATGAGATGCAGCTTGATTAGCGGCCACTCCTGAAGTCGGCGCGCTTGGACGCTCCGTACACCGGTCGCAATCTTGAGTTGGCCCAAAGTCGGATAATGCGTGCCCTATCGAGCGTAAACCATGCACTGAAAGAGGTTTGCAGGCCACCGAAGGTCCGAGTCGTAGCGCAAAATTCGCAATGCTGAAGCTTGCAATCGGATATGGGCCGGGGTATAACTAACAGCGTGAGAGGAAAGGGTGAAGCCCACCCACGTCACCATCTGGATCTCGGAGGCTGGAAAGAAACCTCCACTGGCACTTTTTGGGAGAATGGGATTATGAAGAAGGTACTTGGACTTATTGCAGTGCTCGGCATCGTGACTGCCGCAACGGCGCAGCCGAGCGTGTCGTTCTACGCCACCAGCAGCGCGCAGCCCTACGGTCTGTCCGACGCGACGAACGCCGCTCTTCCGACCCAGGGCGAGCAGACCGACAGTCTTTACTACTCGGTCTCGGATTGGGCGCATGGCCCGATCGCCGGCGACATCGTGAACCAGGGCGAGTGGGCGTACATCTGGGCGAAGGTAACGGGTATTGTCCCCGCGGCCTTTAAGATTCAGGGTCTGGGCGTTTCGGTCCGTCTCAATGGCGGCACCGACGGCATCACCGGCATCTGGTACGCCGGCGACGATCTGGCCGAGTCCGGCACGATCCGCTGGGACTATGACGTCAACCAGCCCTTCCCGACCAACGACTTCGTCACGCACGACTTCGTCGGCGTCGGTGTCGAAGGTGCGGGCCTCAGTGGTGGTGCGACCGCTGCCGCCGCCCCGTCGATGCGTCAGCGCGTCGGTGCCGCGAATGCCGGCGCCGCCCGTGAGTTCTACTTCCTGCTCGGCGCCGTGACGTTCGACTTCGGTCGCAGTGTCGGTGGCGAGCTGAGCGTCGGCCCGTTCCAGGATGGCGCCGCGTTCAACATCGACGTCCCGGGCCTCGTGGTTTCGGGCGCGACGCTGGAAGTGGTTCCTGAGCCGGCCAGCTTCCTGCTGATCGCCCTCGGTGCCCTGGCCCTGCGTCGTCGCTAAGCGACAACTCCGCTAGCAGGTGACACCAGCCTTTTCATGAGGAGTCGGTCGCAAGACCGGCTCCTCTTTCATTATTCCCTAAGACTCACCCCTTCCTTGACAGTCACCCCGCAGGCAGTGTGCCCGAGTGCCGGGGGTATCCGCCCCGGTGCATACCGACAGCACCCGCTCAGCTCAATCCATTGGCAGTCCGGTCACCAGCAGCCCCTGCCGGATCACAGGAATATCCAGCACCTGCCCCGCAGCCGCCGCTGTTTCCGCCACATCCTGCTCGATCTGTGCTACCAGCTCCTTGGTGCCCGCGAACTTCTGCTGACCACGCAGACGTCGCAGGAAATGCAGCGCGACCCGTTGACCACGCAGGTCGCCGTTGTAGTCAAGCAGGTGGGCCTCCACGCGCAGCGCCGGCTGGTCAAAGGTGGGCTGTGGCCCGACATTGACCGCCGCCGCGCTGCACAGCCCGTCCGCCAGTTCCGCAATGCAGGCATACACGGCCTCCTGCGGCAGCATCTGTGGAATCGCGCTGAGATTGGCCGTGGCGAAACCTAGGTGACGGCCGCGACCGGCCCCACCTACCGTTTCGCCGACTACGCGATGAAAACGGCCCAGCAGCGCGGTGGCGTCTTCGATCCGCCCCTCCCAAAGCGCTTGTCGCACGGCCGAGCTGTGAATACGCGGTTGTGTCGGCAGTTGCTCGCAATGTACCGGCGGGAGCACCTCCACTCGGTAGCCCCAGCGTGCCGCACAGGCCTTCAGGGTCGCCACGCTTCCGCCGCGACCACGGCCGAAACTGAAATCGGGGCCCTCCACGAAAACCCGCGGACGGGCCCGGGCAACCAGCCCAGCGAGGAAGTCCTCGGCGGAAAGAGCGAGCAGGTCGGGCTCGGCACGAAGGATGAGCACATCGGCGACGTCATTGCGCGCCAGCAGGGCGAGCTTGTCGGACAGCGTGGTCAACGTCGGTGGCACGCGCTCCGGCGACAGCACTGCCAGGGGGTGGCGGTCGAATGTCACCACGAGCGGCTGCGCGCCCGTGTCCGCCCCCAGTCGCTGTGCGGCTGCGAGCAGGGCCGCGTGGCCGCGATGCACACCGTCGAAATTACCAATCGTGAGGACGGTTCCCACCGCCGGGGCGCTGAACAGTTCGAGGCCGTCGTGGATGGTCATGGGTCAGGTCCGCGACAACAGGAGTTCGCGCTCCGAGTGATCAAGCTGGACGTGCACAGGCGACGAGAATCCCGCACTTCTGCCCGCATCCATTCAGGCCCGCAGACCCCGCCTATAGTCGAACCCTTCTACACCAACTCTGGCGCAATCAGGTCCTCGTACGTCTCACGCCGGCGAATCAGCCGCGCTTCGGTTCCATCCACAAGCACCTCGGGGGCACGCGGGCGCGTGTTGTACTGGCTCGCCATGGTCATTGCATAGGCACCGGCAGTGAAGACCGCGAGCAGGTCGCCACGTCGCACGGGCGGCAGAGCGCGGTCCTTCGCGAGGAAGTCGCCGCTCTCGCAGACCGGTCCAACCACGTCGCACACCGTGAGTCCCTCAAACGGCTGTTCGGGCGCGTAGTTTGCCGGGACGTGCTCGCCGACGGCCACGGGCCAGATGAAATGGTAGGCACCGTAGAGCGCCGGCCGGATCAACTCGGTCATGGATGCATCGGTGATCACGAAGCGGCGGCTGCCGGTGTCTTTCACGTGCAGCACGCGCGTCACAACGATCCCGGCGTTGGCCGCAATCGCACGCCCGGGCTCCAGGACGACCTTCAACCCGGATCCCTGCAACAACGGGAGGATGGCCGCCGCATAAGCAGCAGCATCGGGCGACTCGCCGCCCTTGTACTCGGCGCCGTAGCCGCCACCGATATCGAGGGTGTCCACAGCATGCCCGGCCCGCGCGAGTGCGTCGCGTAGCGCGAGGGTGCGCTCGATCGCGGCCACGTAGGATTGCGGATCGTAAACCGGGGAGCCGATGTGGATGTGCAGACCACAGAGCGTGAGCTGCCGATGGCGGCCGAAACGCTCGAAAAGCGTCCGCGTCTCCTCGATGGTAACGCCGAACTTGTTCTGCCGCGTACCGGTGGTCGTGTAGGAATGGGTCTTGGCATCGACCTCGGGAACGATCCGGATCGCGACGCGGAGCGGCAGTCCGAGGCGGGTCGCGACGTCGGCCAGTTGTTCAAGCTCTGAGGCCGACTCGACATTGAGCATGCCGACCCCGGCGCGCAGGGCCTCCTCGAGCTCGTCGGTACTCTTACCAACGCCGGCGAACACGATCTTCTCCGCAGGCGCACCTGCGCGGAGGGCCCGGAACAGCTCGCCGCCGCTGACCACATCAAAGCCGCTGCCGCAGGCGGCGAGCAGCTTCAGAATGTGCAGGTTCGAGCAGCACTTCACCGAGTAACAGATCAATGGTTCGAGCGGACGAAACGCCGTCGCGAGGCGCTCGTAATGAGTCCGTAGCGTTCCCGCCGAGTACAGGTATGCCGGCGTTCCAAAACGGACCGCCAAGTCCGCTACGGGCAGGCCCTCCACCTGCAGGTTCCCACCGCGGTAGGTAAACAAGTTCATCAGGGCTAGCTCCCACGCCGCCGCCATCTCCGGTCAGGCGTCGTGCTGGTTGTCGAGTCGCTTCGGTGCGGGTACGGCCCGCGGCCGGTGCCGGTCAGGGCCGGCAACTGCGTCATTGTTGGGGCGGACCGACGCCGTGGCAACGTCCGAAGGAGAGTAGAGTCGGGTCGGCGGCAGACCAGTAGGATCAGGGGTTCGCGGCCACTTCGAACCCGAACGTGCTCCCGCGTTCACGAAATTCGCTCTCGCTCAGGGTCACGATCCGATACGTTCGGGAGCGGCTCTCATAAATGAGGACGTGCCGCAAGGAGGGTCCGAAGAGCCCGATGTGGCCATTGCAGGCCGCCGCCCAGGATGTGCCCGCGGAGATCGCCTGGCTGTCGTAGCGCCAGTTCCCCACAATCTCGCGGGCCCACCAGTTGAGGTAATCCTCGCCCAGTACGCCCAGGTCCGACGGCTCAGCCAGCGGGCGGTCAGGCAGCGCCGCAATCTCGGCATAGATCTGCTGGGCTTCACGCAACCGGCTCTCGCAGGTGACAATCGCTTCCTGCTCGCGATTGATCAGCGCCATGGTGAGCATCGCCGCCGAAAGCACGCAGAACACCAGCACTCCGCGCACCACGCGCCACCGGCGCCTTGATAACTGCTGCTGGACAACGCGTTCGCGCGTCTCGCGTTGCCGCTCATCCATGGGAACGGTGCTCATGGCTGCACTCTACCGCCTGGGTTGGATGCCACGCACGTCTGTCGGTATCGACATCATACCCCTTTCATCGGCGTTTCGGCGGGCAGGGCTGGGGCCGAACGCGGCCGGGACAGAATCCGTCCGTGAACGGGCGTAGCCGCTCCGTACCACCCACCCGCCGCCACGCAGGCGACTTTCTAGCATACCTAACAAATTACGAATATTCTTACTGTGGGTACGCGGCCCCGAACGCCGGACCCCCAGGAGAATTTCGCGTGTCGCCTGCACCGCCCACCTCCCGCGTCGCCGCCGTCCTCCGCTCCCTCGGGTCCCTCCTCCCCGAGGTCCGGCGGCGGCGCGTCTCAACTTCCGGCCGGCCACTGCGGGCCGACTTCAACCGCCAGTATCCCACGATCGGCCTGGCGCCCGCACAACTTCGGGCCATCCTCCAGGGTGCCGACGCCGGCCAGCCCCGGGCCCAGTTTGAGCTCTTCGCCGAAATGCTTCAGAAGTGGCCCCGGCTCGCAGCGGTAGAACGTACACGACGTCTCGCCCTGACCGGGCTCGACTGGGACATGGCCCCGGATGAGGACGCCACCCCGGTACGTAACCGGTCGCAGGCCACCGCCGCCGCGGACTACTGTCGCACGGTACTGCGACAGCTCACCAACCTGCCAGCGGTCCTGGACCACCTGGCAACCGCGACGGGCTACGGCCTCGCACTGGCGGAACTGGTGTGGGAGCGTGGTCGGCTCATGGACATCGTTCCCGTACCCGCCACGCGACTACTGTCGGATCACGCCGCGCCGTGGCGTCTGCGCGTTCTCACGGACGAACATCCGCTGGACGGTGTGGCTCTCGACCGTCACCCGTCGAAATGGATCGTTCATCAGCCGCAGCAGATGCCCGGACGGCGCTTCGACAATGGCTTGTTGCGGGTGTCGGCGCTGCTGTTCCTGGCGCAGAATCTCAGCTTCAAGGACTGGCTGATCTACTCGCAGATCGCCGGCATGCCGGTGCGCATCGCACAGTTCGACCAGGGTACGTCGGAAGCAGAACAGCAGCGCCTGCTCCAGATGCTCCAGGCCCTCAACAGCGACGCGGTCGCCGTGGTCAACAAGGGGGTCGAACTCAAGTTTGTTGAAGCCGCCCGCGGCGCGGATCGACCCTACGCCCCATTGCAGGAATACTGCAACACCGAGGTCACAATCCTGTGGCTTGGGCAGCACCTCACCACCGATCTGCGCGCTATCGGTTCACGAGCGACCGCCGAAGTGCATGACCGTGTGCGCGAGGATCTGCTCGCGGCCGACCTGGCAGACGAAGCGGCCACGTTGCGGCGTGACTTGCTGGCACCCCTGGTGCGGGCACGCTTCGGTGATGGCACGCCGGTTCCACACTTCCGCCGGGCGCTGGTACAGACGATCGACACGCGCCAATTGTGCGAAACGCTTGCAACAGCCGTCGAACGGCTTGGTCTGCCGGTACCGCAGCGCTGGGCCTACCAGGCGCTGGGCATTCCGGCACCGCAAGTCGGTGAAGCCACCATCCCGGGGAGAGAACCATGAAACGCAACTTGCCATCCACGGCGCGCTACCCGGCATCGCCGTACACCACCCCCGAGGCGGAACGGGAGCTGCGTATCCGCTCCGCCACACCCCGCGACGCCGAGGCACTTGGCTTCTTCTTCGATACGCTGCTGCGCCGCGACTACTTCCTGCGCCGCGGACAACTCCGCGACATGCTGTGCAGTCGGCGGCACACCCTCCTCCTCGCCACTTTGGCCGACGTGCTGGTCGGGGTCGCCATCCTGACGCGCGGTTCGCGCCTCGTGAACGCCCTGGTGCACCCGGCGTATCGTGGGCTCGGTATCGGGCGGGCGCTGGTCAACGGCAGCGGCGCAGCCGAAGCCCGCGCGAAGCTCGATATCTCCAGCGGCGATCCCAGCGGCTTCTATCGGCGGCTTGGGTTCCACCCGACCGGCGAACGCAACCGCAAAGGCAACATCGTCATTTTCCGGCGGCCGCAGGCCACAGGCATACCTTTCCACACACAAACCCATTGATTCAGGGAGGACCCCGATGAAGGTGCCACGCCCCCCCCATCACGATTCCGCACCACTTCCGCTCGGTCCTTACGTGGAAGCCCGGATCATCGACCAGCTACGCCAGGCGCTGGCGCTCGCGAGCGCGAACCTCGCCGGCCGGCTCGACCGCCTGCGCGATCTCCTGCAAGACGTGACAACCCGCCTCGACGCGGTGATGCTCGTCCGTGCTGCGCTGCCGCCCCGCTCGCGCCTGGTCGCGACGGCGCTCGCAACCGCCGGCGGCGAACCGGCCCGCGAGTTCCTGCTGATCCCCTTTGGCGAAGTGACGGTCGAGCGCCCCATCGCCGGGGAGAGCTTCGTCTTCACCCCCAACCATGCCGCGAGCGCACACCGCTGGTTCGAACGCATGGGTCGCAAGCTCGCCATCGACTACGAGCACCAGACCTTCGACCGCTGCAATACCCGGTCGGATGGGCTGCGACCCGCGGCGGGCTGGATCGGCGGGCTCGAGGTGCGGGCTGATGGACTGTGGGCCGTGGAGGTCACATGGACAGCACGCGCCGGCGAATTACTCCGTAGCGGTGAGTACCGCTACTACTCACCTGTCATATTCTGGACGGATGAAGACCACACCGATGTCGCGGCACTGGGACCGGTCGCGCTGACCAACGACCCGGCGATGCACGGCGTGCAGCCACTGGCGGCGGGCAGCGCCGCGGCTCTCCGCACACACACCGACGAGAGTTCCCCGGACAGACACACCGACACGGCACCCACTGAGGAGGCGCTGCCCCTGGAGCCAACAACCACTCCGGAAGCAGTGGCCCCCAGTGCGCTTACCGCAGTGGAACTCAACGCCGCGCAGTCCGAAATTCAGCGCCTGCAGGCACAACTCGCCGCCCAGGAAGCCGACACTTTCGTCGAGCGAGGCCTGCGCCTGGGCAAGATCACGGAAGGTACGAGCATGGACTGGCGGGCCGACTTCCTGCGTGATCCTGCCGATACCGAGGCGCGCCTGTCGCGTGCCCCGGTGATCCTGCCGCCCGGCCGGGTTCTGGCCGTGGACGAACACGGACGGGTCACGCCGCGCGTGCCACAGGCCGAAGCCCGGATTGGGAATTTCCACGACCTGACCGACGAAGACCTCGCCGCCTTTGAGCGCGCCGCTGCCGCGGGCCGGGTAGCCGGTTCCGCATTCTGATCTGCGCCCGTCGAACTGGCATCGTGGTGCCCAGGTCGACCCAGTTGGAGAAATCGTTATGCCACTTACCGCGAATCGTGACGTGCCAAGTTACGCCTCACAGGAACTTCCGGAGTTACCCGTCGCCGACAACGTACACATTCACAAGGGCGCCTTCGTCGGCCGTACCGGCGAGACCGGACTGGCGCGCCCGCTGGTCGCGGGCGACATCTTCGTCGGAATCGCTTACGCGGAAGTCGACAACACGGGCCCAGGGCACGCCGCCGGGGCGCTGCGCGTCCGGCTGCACCAGGCGATCGACATCGTGCACGCGCTCGCCGGAGCCGTCGCCACCCATGTCGGCAGCACCGTCTACGCGAGTGCCGATGACACGCTGACCCTCACACCAACGGGCCATTCACGCATCGGACGCATCGTCGCATACGAAGGGGGTGATCTCCTGCGGGTGCGTTGCCAGCCCCACGCCCTGCTCGGAGGCCTCTTTGAAAACGCACCCGTGGTCGCGATTGGCGATGAACACGCCACCCTCACGCGCGATCACCTCAACCGCACCCTGCTCGTGAGCAATACGACCGCCCGCACGCTCACGCTGCCGCCGGTCGCCACCGCCCTGCCCGGTGCGTGGATCCGCGTGGTGAAGCTCACGGCGAACGCAAACGCCGTGACACTCGACGGGCACCTGTCGGAAACCATCAACGGCGCTGCGACCTTTGCCGGCGTGGATGCCGCCCATGACGCGGTCGTTCTGATGTGTACTGGGACGGGCTGGTCCATCATCGGTCGCGACCTGTCGTAGTGCGCTGCCAGCGCGCGGCGTACGCAGACTCGCTACTCAAGGAGTATTTGCATGAGTGTTTTGAATTCCACCGGTCTCACCTCCCGCGCCGTCGTCGGACGGTTCTATCGTCGACTCGAGGAGTTCGCCACCAGCGCCTGGTGGACGAAACTGGCCCTGCACTTCGCCAGCAACCAGGCCAGCGAGACCTACCGCTGGCTCGGTATGGTACCGCAGGTCCGCGAATGGGTCGGCGGCCGGCAGGTGCGCCCGCTGCGCA
Organism: Phycisphaerales bacterium; assembly: GCA_016716475.1. Lineage (NCBI taxonomy): Bacteria > Pseudomonadati > Planctomycetota > Phycisphaerae > Phycisphaerales > Phycisphaerales bacterium. The sequence continues at coordinate 382,719 of JADJWG010000004.1, read as the reverse complement.
GTCGCGGCGTCACCATCGTCAACAAGACTTGGGAAGCGACGATTCGCGTCGACGCCGATGAGCTGCGCCGCGACAAGACCGGCCAACTGCTCATCCGCATCAACGATCTCGCACGGCGCGTCGCCACGCACCCCAACCGCCTGCTCACGCAACTCATCGCCGAGGGGACCGGGGCAGCGGGTTACGACGGCCGGCCGTTCTTCGACGGCCAGCACGCCGAGGGCGACTCGGGCAACCAGAGCAACCTGCTCACCGCGCAGGCCACCGCACCGACGGCCCCCACCGACCAGGAGTTGTACGAAGCGATCGTGGCAGGCATCGCCCGGATTCTGAGCTTCCGCGATGACCAGGGTGAACCGCTGCACGACGGCGCACGCGAATTCCTCGTCATGGTGCCGATGCCGTTCCTCTCGCCGACACTCGTCGCGTTGTCGGGCCGGACCGTCGCCGCAACCAGCAATCCACTCGCCCAGGGGGAACCGTTCCGTGTCACCTGGGTGGCGAACCCGCGGCTCACCTGGACCGACCGTTTCGTCATTTTCCGCACGGATGGTTCTTCACGTCCGTTCATCTTCCAGGAAGAACTGCCCGTGCAGGTGCAGGTGCTGGCCGAGGGCAGCGAACTCGAAGTCAACGAAAACCAGCACCAGTACGGCGTGAAGGCCATTCACGCGGCGGGCTATGGCTTCTGGCAGGACGCGTGCCTCGTCACGTTCGCCTGACCCTCTTACCCGGCGTACAGGTGAGGTCCACCATGAGCTACATCACCACTGACCAGCTTGCTGGACGTCTTGGCTCCACGCTCTACGCCCGGCTGACGGATCGCGTCAACGGTGCCGTTCCGGATCACGGCGTAGCCGCCGCAATCATCGCCGGCGCCGCCGCGGTCGCCGACGGTTATTTTGCACAGCGCTACGCTGTGCCGCTCCCCCTGGCCACGAGTCCGGAGCTAGCGTTCATCGTCACCACGCGCGTGCTCGACCTTGCAGAGTACCACGCGTGGCAGTCCTCCCCTTTCGTCAGCAGTCCGCCCCAACGCATCACGGCTAACTACGCGGCCGCGATACGCTGGTTCGAAGACATCGCCAGTGGACGCTTGCCCCTGCCGGCGGCAAGCACCACGGCCCCACCCGCCGCAAATCGGACGGCGCCCCGACACCACGCGCCGCCGCGCACGCTGACCGCCGAGGAATTGTCCGGCCTGTAGATGGGCTCCGCATGCGAGAATCACCATGAAGACTGTCCATGCTACCTTTGCCACCACCGACGATCACTTCGAGCTGGCACCACCGCAGCCCGGCCGCGCCGTGCGGGCGCTGGGCCTGCTGGTTTCCACCCACGACCAGGCCAGCGTGCAGTTGCTTGCAGATCCCGGCGGTGAACCCCGGGTACTGATGCCCGCCGTGTACGTCGACGGGATGCGCAGCTTCTTACTGACACTCGGCCGCCGGCACGCTTTCGTCACCGGTCCGGGGGAGGCACTGGTCGCGCGCGTCGTTTCCGGCGGACCCACGCTGCAGTTGTCACTGCTGGTCTGGTACGAGTACGCATCATGATCCCGGCCGACCTGCTCGCGCAGCTCCCCTCGCTCGGGATTGCCGGCTTGCTGTTCATCATGTGGTGGCTGGAGCGGCAGGACCGGGTCCGTACGGTTGACGGCCTCCACGATGCACTGCAATACGCCCGGCAACTCGCCGACCTCAACCGCAACCTGCTCGACATCGTGCAGACCAATACAGCCGCCCTCACGACGCTGCGCGACGAGTTACAGGCCCACCGCACGATTGAACGCGAATGGTGGGAACGCATCGCCCGCGAGTTGGGCGAATTGCAGGTGGATTGAAGCCGTAGCGCCGGCCCATCCTCCCCCAACCCCTCCCTGAAAGGGCGGGGAGTGTGGGCATCCCACCCGCATGACCCGTCCCGCTGGCCACCTCTTTCCCCCCAAGGAGAATCCCATGAATCTCGCCTCGCTCCTGCCGCAGATCGACGCGCAGTCTGCCCGCGCGTTCGTGTCGGCGGCCCGCCACATCATCGACGCCCTGCTGATCGAGGCCGAGCGTGTCGAAGCCACGCAAACACCGGCGCCACGCGATTACACCGCGGCAGCCCTCGACCGCACCGCGCCGGCCGGCGGCTGGATCGGCATCGGCGAACTGCGCGCCACCAGCCGGCAGTTGAACGAAGCGATCGCTGCGGAGAAATGGACCGACGGCCTGCTGTGCGCGCTCAAGCTGATGGCCTTGCTGGGAGGTGGACTGTGATGCAAACACTGAAAGCAGCCGTCCCCCCGCTCACCACCACCGTCCCCCCGCGCACCACGACCGTCCCCCGCGCACCACCACCGTCCCCCCGCGCACCACGACCGTCCCCCCGCGCACCACCACCGTCCCCCCGCGCACCACCACCGTCCCCCCTCACAGGGGGGACCACAGGGGGGTCTTGGCCCATCAGCAACTCACCGCCCTGGCCGCCGTCCTCGGCCTCCTCGCCACGCTCCCCGCCTGTACACGCGAGTCGGTGCGCATCGCGCTCGACACGCAGCGCCGCGCGGATGACATCCAGCACGCCGTCTTCGAGCGCCAGCACGACGGGCTGCGCATCCTGCTGTTCCGCGACCTCGCGCGGCGGCTCGAAGCGGGCGGGGAGCGGCTCTCGCCCGAGCAGTTCGCGGCGCTGAATGACGCCTGGAACGAGCGCGACCTCGTCGAGTTCTGGGCGCTTCAGCACGAGCGGGCCCAGGCGCTGCGCATCGCCGGTGTCGACGCTCAGCTCGCCGCGCAGCAATCCATCGTCGACCTCCTGTGGAAGAACCTGATGGCCAAGGTCGACCGCGCCCGCGCCGCCGCCGCGGCGTACGCCGGCCGGTCACTCGTCACGGCCCCCGACGCTGAGAACGAAAGGATCATGCCATGAACACGCAGACTCCGACCGGTTGGCGCCGCTGGCTCTGGCCGCTGCAAAGCCGCAAGGTGCAGGTCGCGGTGGCGACGGTGGTCGTCGCCTACGCGATGCAGGCGGGGCTCATCCTGAGCGAGGAGACGATCACGACCGTACTCGGTGTGGGGGTGGCGCTGATCCTGGGGATCGCGCACGAAGATGCGGGACGGAAATAGCGCCAGATTTGTGCGAATTGGTGCGGGCATCGTGCCAACGTTGCGTCGGCCCCCCGTGGTCGACGCAGGTCGCCGGGCGACCCCGCGCTCCCCGAGACTCTTCCGAAACAGCACGGGGGAGTGCGAGCGTCCCCGCCCGCGCGACCGCTACGTGTGCACAATGCGGGACTCAACTCGAACTGCCTGTCCACAGGGCTGCTTTACCGGCCGCCGCGCTGCTGGTCCGCCGCATTATTGAGCGAGATGGTAAGATCGTCATGGGCTCGCGCGGACTCCTCCAGGCGTTGAATCCACGACACCTCGTCCTTCCAATCCGGATTGTCGCGGACGGCGTCATCCTCGTTGATGTGACGCCGTGCCTCGCTGTAGTAACGCTCCGCATTGCAGTAGTCTGTTTCGACGTGAGCTGCCAAGCCGAGTGCCAGGGAGTTCTCGTAATGCGGATCGTCGCTGAACTGCTCGACAATCCCAGCCAATCGCCGGACAAAGTTCTTCTCTTCATCGCCGATGTTGTTGGATAGAAGCGCGAATCGTATGGAAAGTGCCGCAGTAACACGCAACTGATCGATGATTTGGTTATTGAATCGCAAGACCGGAACATGGGGCGCCTCTCGAACATACTGCCGAGCCAAGGTTGGAACGTGCGCTACGACACCTTGTTTGCAGTGCAGGCGCGCCGTGGCCGCGGGAACGTCTGCCTGCAGAAACTCTCGCACCTGCGCACTGTTACCTGGATCCCAGACTTTGTGCGTCTTCAAGGTTGCTGAATTCGTGGGAAGCTCATTCAGTAACAACCATTCGCCAACATCAACGATGCCGATGATGGGTTCGTCCTCAACTGGCCACTTGGTCGCCATGAGCGCAGCGAATACCGGAACGGGCTGTCGGTTCCAGTATTCGAGGTTATCTCGCTTGAATTTACAGCAGAGCGTCCCGTTCTTGGAATTGCATTGTCCACCAGTTTTCACCTGAACCCAAAAGTGAAGGAACGGACGCTGCGTATCGACCGTCTCGCAGTACAAGTCCACGCCCACATCCGTGCCGCTTGCCACCGGACGAACAAGGCAGTGCGCACTGAGGCGTGTTGCGACGAGCGACTCTCCGTAGTTTCCCTTCAGGTGGTCTTCTTTAACGATCGGCATCGTCACCTACTCTCCCAACTCGCACACGGTATGAGCCGCAGTCGAGTCATGTGTATAGAATGCCCAGGGACGGCCGGAGCGTCAATGCATGTGCTGGAGCATCGACATGCTGTCGCGTGCGCTGCTCCTGGATTCCCGCCTGCGCGGGAATGACGGACGGGGGCGCGATGATGAGGTGTGCGCGGCGGACGCGGGTTGGTGTGCTACGTCGGCCACGGGGGGCCGACGCTACGGGGCCACGGGCCGAGCCCGCCTTGCGACAGGGGCCGACGCTAGGCGCGGGAGAGGCGCCGGTTGAAGATCGCCGTGCCGATCAGCAGGCCGGCCGCGCCGATCGCGAGTAGTACGCCGCAGATCGGCAGCATCTCCGCGAGTGTCGAGCCGCGCCAGATCGCCCCCTCGAGCGCGAGAATTCCCCACTTCACCGGGCTGAGGTTGCTCAGTGTCTGCAGAAACGCCGGCATGAAGAGCAGCGGGATCATGCCGCCGCCGAACATCGCCATCACCACGTTCGCCCCCCACGCCGCACCGCCCACCGCCTCCTCGCTCGTGCCCAGCACCGCCATCAGCATCATGATGCCCACGAAACAGAACGCCACGCACACCATCGCCAGCACAAGCAGCGCGTAGTTGCCCGGCCGCAACCCCAGCAGCAGGCCCAGCACCAGCATGAACACGTTCACCGCCAGCACCGCGAGCAGGCACGCCAGCCCTTTGCCCGCGACAATCTGGGCGCGGGACACGGGCGAAAGTTGCAGCCGCAGCAGCGTCCCCTGTGTCCGCTCACGCACCAGCGTCACCGCAAACCCGGCCGCACAAGCCAAGGCCCCCCACAGCATCGCCGAGGGGAAGCTCAGGTCCCAGGCCGATGCGCCGGGTCGCTGCACGAGGCGATCGAGCGTTTCGTTGCCGGTCGGCGACGCCGTCACGTCGATACGCTCGATGCGCGCGAACTGCATGGCTGGACCGCGGTCGGCGGGCGCATCCGCGAGGACTTCCGCTTCGCCGGCCTGCGTCGTGGCCGCATCGTCCGCATCGACTTCTTCGAGCGCGCCCATGAAGCGATCGAGGTCGCCCAGGAAACCGCCGAGAATAGCGCGTACCGCCGGCGGCATCGCTTCGTCGCTCAGCATACGCTCGCGCGACTGGTCGAGCAGCGGACGCAGCGCGGCCGGGTCGCGGAAGCGGGCAAACGTCAGCTCGCCCATCGCCTGCATGATGAGGCCCTCGATCATGCCGGCCTCGGCCCGGCGGGTCGGGTCGACACCGACCTCGAGAGCGGGCCCCTCCTCCCAGAACATGCCGGCCGTCCGGCCGAAGCCCGCAGGCACGATGATGACCCCGGCGAACCGGCCGCGGCGCACGCTGCGGAGCGCAGCTTCGCGCGCGAGGTCGGTGGACAGATCGACGCTTCCGCCGTCGCGAAGGTTCTGGACAAACTGCGCGGAGGCGGCCGAGCCGTCCTCGTCGCACACCGCCAGGCGAATGGGGCCGGAGCCACCACCGCTCATGGAGACGCCGATCAGCCCGAACAGCACGCCCATCAGCACCGGCATGCCGACGATGAAGAACATGCCCATCGTGTCGCGCGACATGAGGCGCAGGTCTTTCGCGGCGAGGTTCAGCAGCACGTTCATGCGTCGCGTAAGCTCCGGCCGGTGAGGTTCAGAAACACCGATTCGAGGTCCGGACGCGTCACGTTCAGCGTGCGCAGCGCCGCCCCGCCGCCGGCGAGCCGGCCGACGTCCTCGAGTGGCCGCTCGCTCTCCATGCGCCAGTGCAGCCCGTCGAGCCGGCCGGGCAGCGTGCCGAGGTCAGTCGGCGGGCGCTCGAACTCGGCGAGGATCAGCGAGCGGCCGCCGTGCGCGGTGATCAGGCCGTCGACCGTGTCGATCGCGAGCAGCTTGCCGTGGTCGATGATCGCGACGCGATCACACAGCCGCTGGGCCTCTTCCATGTAGTGGGTGGTGTAGAGGATGGTGCGGCCTTCGGCACGGAGCTGCTCGATGCGCTGGAAGAGGTGGTTGCGCGACTGCGGATCGACACCGACGGTGGGCTCGTCGAGCAGAATCACGCGCGGGTCGTGGACGAGGGCACAGGCGAGGTTCAACCGGCGCTTCATGCCGCCGGAGAAGGTGCGCACGCGGCTGCGGCGGCGGTCGGTCAACTCGACGAATTCGAGGGCGTGGTCGACGCGCTGCCGCAGCGTGGCCCCGGCGAGGCCGTAGAGCCGGCCGAAGAAGCGCAGGTTCTCTTCGGCGGTGAGCTGGTCGTAGAGCGAGAGCGACTGCGGAGCGATGCCGATGCGGGCACGGACGTCGGAGCGGGTGGGGTCGGATTGGCCGGCGACGGTGATGGTGCCGGCGTCGGGCCGCAGCAGGCCGCAGAGCATGTGGATCGTGGTGGACTTGCCAGCGCCGTTGGGTCCGAGCAGGCCGAAGATCTCGCCGGCGTGGACGTCGAAGGAAACGTCGGCGACGGCGACGAGCTGACCAAAGGACTTCCGCAGGCCCGCGGCGTGGATCATGGGGGTGAAGTGTAACGCGGGTTTGGGGCGGTGCCAGTTGTCGGCTGCTGGGAACGTGGCCGCAGGGTCACGACACGGCCGACAGGCCGGTGATTTCAGCGCCGCAGGATTCGCACGAGCGCCACGACATCCATCGTGCTGATCCTCGCTTGCTGAGTTCCCCGTGAGCGAAGCACAAATCACGGCATTCCGCTAGCGCTAGGCGCTTTTCGCCGGCCGCTGCTCGGACGCACCCTTGCCCTTCGTCGCACCTCGACTCGCCTTCTCCGCGACGGGCTTGCTCGACGCTTCGGCGGCGGTGGAGCTGCCCTGCGGGGCCGGTTCGGACTTCGCCGGCGTCTCGGACTTCGGCGTCTCAGACTTTGCCGGGGCGTCGGTCTTGGGCTTCTCCGCCTCAGCGGCCTTACGGTAGGACTCGCTGCGGTAATCGGTCTGGTAGAAGCCGTTACCCTTGAAGAGCACGCCGGCCCCGGTGCCGATCAGCCGGACGAGCGCACCCTTTCCGCAGGCGGGGCACTTTTTCAGCGCCTTGGCCGTGATCGACTGGAACTGTTCGAACTCGTGTCGGCACGTGCCGCAACGGTATTCGTAGGTGGGCACAAGAGGTCCTCGCTGGTCAGGATTCCTTGTCAGCGGCCGCGTCGCGGGGAGCGGTTGCACCCGCCTCCGCCGCCGGTCCGCTCGAGACAATCACGCGGCTCGGGCGCAGCACCCGCTCGTGCATGGTGTAGCCGCGGGCTAGCTCCTGCAGCACGCTGCCCGCGGGGTGGTCCGCGCTCGGTTGTTGCAGCAGGGCCTCATGAATCGACGGGTCGAACGGCTGCCCGGCAGCTTCAATCGGCTGGATCCCGAACTGCCGCAGGACTTTCAGAAAATGCTCGTGCACGATGCGCACGCCATCGGCTACCGCGGCCACGGCGACGGCGTTCTGCGCCGCCTCCTGCGTCCGCTCCAGATCGTCGAGGATGATCAGCAGTTCCCGGGCAAACTCCGCCTCTGCGTAACGCAACGCCTCCTGCTTCTCGCGCTGGGCGCGCTTCTGCTGATTCTGCTGTTCCGCGACGAGCCGCAGGTTGCGGTCGCGCAGCGCGGCCACTTCCGCGCGCAATTGCGTCAGCTCATCCACCACGGGCTGGGCAGCGGGCGCGGTGCTCTGCTCCTCCGCGTCGAGGACGCCTTCCGTATCCGTACTCGCGCTCTTCGGCTGATCTTGATCGGTCATCATTCGCGCTTCTCACCAAACTCGCGCCGCAGGTAGGCGGCGACGCGATCAAAGAATCCCTTGGACTGCGGCAGCACGCTCTGATCCTCGGTCGCTGCGAATTTCCGCAGGAGGTCCTCCTGCTCGCGGCTGAGCTTCTGCGGAATCTCAACCAACACCTGCACGATCTGGTTGCCACGCCGGCTGGTCCGCAGATCCGGCAGGCCTTTGCCGGCGAGCTGGAACACCGCCCCGTGCTGCGTGCCCGGTGGTATGCGCAGCGGGGCCGAACCGGTCAGCGTCGGCACGTCGATCTGGGCACCGAGCGCCGCTTGTGTGAAGCCAATCGGCAGCATGCAGATCAGGTGGTCTTCTTCCCGGCGGAAGAACTCGTGTTCGCGTACACGGATCACGCAGCGCAGATCACCGCGCTGGCCGCTCCGCCCCGGCTCACCCTCTCCCCGGACGCGGATGCTCTGTCCGTCGTGTACACCGGCCGGAATCTTGACCTTGATCTCAACCTCGCGCTCCGCCCGGCCGCTGCCCTGGCAGGTGCGGCAGGGCTTCTCCGGGTGCGAGCCGCGCCCCCGGCAGGCGGGGCACTCCACCACGGTGCGCGTCGTGAAGAATCCCATCGAAGTCTGGCGTTCAACCTGGCCGTAGCCGCCGCAGGTGGGGCAGTTGCGCCGCCGGGTACCGGGTTCGCAGCCGTCGCCTTGACAGCGTTCGCAGTGATCTGCCCGCTCGAATCGCAGCGTCTTCTCAACACCGGTCAACACTTCCGGCAGGCCGATTTCAATGACCGTGCGGATGTCCACACCACGGTCAACCGTCCCCCTTCCAAAACCACCGAAGCCGCCCCCACCACCGCCGCCGAAGAGGTCGGAGAAAATGCTGAAAATGTCATCAACGGCCATGCCCTGGAAGTCGTGCATGCCGACGCCCTGGAGACCGGCGTGGCCGTAGCGGTCATAGCGCTCACGCTTGGTCTCATCGGCGAGCACCTCGTACGCCTCGGCGGCTTCCTTGAAGCGCTCCTCCGCACCGGGCTCGCGATTACGGTCGGGATGGTACTTCAGCGCAGCTTGGCGGTACGCCTTCTTGATCTCGTCGGGCGTCGCTGTGCGACTGATACCGAGAATTTCGTAGTAATCTCGCTTGGTCGCCACCATGACGCCTCAACCGCGGCCACCGTCGCCACGGCCCGAGCCGGGTTACCGATCACCGCGTCGCCCGGCTGGGCGGTAACTCCGGCCTGGTCCAAACACACCGCAGGGGCGGCCGCACTGCTGGCGAACGCCCCTGCGGCGTAGTTTACGTGCGCGGGTGGCGCGGCGCCACCCGCCATGTCGCGCGCATCCTGTTTAGTCCAAACTAAATCGCCGTATGTGGTGCCGCGGCGCCACCTGCCGGATCGCACGCATCAGTGCGTCGCACCCACGGTCTGCGCGTGCTTCTCTTCCTTGAACTCGGTGCAGAGCACGTCGGTCGTCAGCATCAGGCCGGCGACGCTGGCCGCATTCTGCAGCGCCACGCGCGCCACCTTGGCCGGATCGATGATGCCCGCTTCGATCATGTCGACATACTCGCCGCGAGCCGCGTCGAAGCCGAAGTTCTTGCCGCGGGTGAGGACCTCGTCGACCACGACGCCGCCGTCCTCGCCCGCATTCTCGGCGATCTGGCGAGCGGGGGCTTCGAGTGCCTTGGCGATAATTTCGTAGCCGATGGCCTCGTCGCCCGTGACCTTCTTGGCCGCCTCGCGAACGGGCTTGATGGCCCGCAGGAAAGACACCCCGCCACCGGGGACAACGCCCTCTTCCGCAGCCGCCTTGGTCGCGTGGAAGGCATCATCGACGAGGTCCTTGCGCTCCTTGACCTCGATTTCGGTCGCTCCGCCGACCGACAGCACCGCGACACCGCCGGTGAGCTTCGCCAGGCGCTCCTGGAGCTTCTCCCGGTCGTAATCACTGGTGGTCTTTTCGATCTGGGCGCGGATCTGGGCGATGCGGGCCTCGATGTCCTTCTTCTTGCCGACACCTTCGACGATCGTCGTCTCGTCCTTGGTGATCGTGACGCGCTTGGCGCGACCGAGCATGCTCAGCTCAACGTTCTCGAGCTTCAGGCCGCGATCCTCACTGATGAACTCACCGCCGGTGAGCGTCGCAATGTCGCCCAGCAGGGCCTTGCGGCGGTCGCCGAAGCCGGGGGCCTTCACCGCGGCCACGTTGAGCGTTCCGCGAAGCTTGTTCACGACCAGGGCTGCGAGGGCTTCGCCCTCCACATCCTCGGCGATGATCAGCAGCGGCTTGCTGACGTTGAGAATCTTCTCGAGCAGTGGGATCAGGTCCCGGATGGAGCTGATCTTCTTCTCGTAGATCAGGATGTAGGGGTCGTCGAGCAGGGCCTCGAGCGCAGTCGGGTTGGTGATGAAGTAGGGTGAGACAAAGCCCTTGTCGAACTGCATGCCTTCGACGTGCTCCCACGTCGTCTCCATGCCCTTGCCTTCCTCGATCTCCACCACGCCGTCCTTGCCGACCTTGTCGAAGGCGTCGGAAAGGATCTTGCCGATCGCGCGATCGCCGTTCGCGCTGATCGTCGCGACCTTGGCGATATCATCCTTGCCACCAACCTTCGCGGCCTGCTTGCGGATGGCTTCCACCGCGACCTGCACGGCACCGTCGATCCCGCGTTTCAGCAGCATCGGATTTGCGCCGGCCGTTACATTCTTGAGCCCCTCGGCGAAGATCGCCTCGGCCAGCACCGTGGCGGTGGTCGTTCCATCGCCTGCGAGGTCACTGGTCTTGGAAGCCACCTCGTTCACGAGCTTGGCGCCCATGTTCTGGAACGGCTCCGACAGCTCGATTTCCTTGCTGACGGTCACACCGTCCTTGGTGATGCGCGGGGCACCCCAGGACTTCTGCAGCAGCACGTTGTGACCGACCGGGCCCAGGGTCGACTTGACCGCCCGGGCGAGGCGCCGCACACCCGCCAGCATCTCGCTGCGGGCCAATTCGGCGTACATCAGTTGCTTGGCAGGCATATGCGAAATCTCCGAAGAATCAGAATGTTGAAGTCAGAAGCCGGGAGCACCACACCTCGTGTCACGGTTGCCGAGTAAGCTACCCGGCGGCTACTCCTGAACCGCCAGGACGTCCGACTCGCGCAGGATCACGTAGGTGTCGCCGTCGATCTCGACCTCGGTGCCCGAGTACTTTCCGTAGAACACCGTGTCGCCCACCTTCAATGACATCTTGCCGCGCTCGCCGCTCTTCTCCAGCAGCTTGCCGGGACCCGTCGCGATCACCCGCCCCGTCTGGGGCTTCTCACGGGCGCTGTCGGGCAGCACGATCCCGCCGGCGGTACGTTCCTCGGCCTCAAACCGCTCCACCACCACACGGTCATCGAGCGGACGAATCTTCAGCTTCTTCGCAGTTGCCGTTGCCATATTGCATCTCCAAAGCAAGTCAGAGCTTGTTCGATTCCTAACTCACCAACTCCATCACACCCCGGCCCGGCGTCTGCCCACGGGCACTGCGAACAGGGGCGGATGCACCAGTGACTTACATCATTCCCATGCCGCCCATGCCGCCCATGCCACCCATCCCGCCCATGCCGCCCATGCCGCCCATGTCGTCGTCATCCATACCGCCATGGTCGTGACCGTGGCCATGACCACCCTTGCCCTTCTTCTTCGGGGCTTCGGCGATCAGGCAGACACTGGAAAGCAAGATCCGGGCAACACTGCTGCCGTTTTCGAGCGACGAACGCACGACCTTCACAGGGTCAATCACGCCCGCCTTCATAAGATCCTGGTACTCGCCGGTAAGGGCATTGAAGCCGAAGTTGGCGTTGCTGTTCGTTTCAACCTTCTTCTGTACGACTGCCGCTTCGTAACCGGCATTCCGCGCGATCTGGCGAATCGGGGCCGTCATTACGTCGCGGATGATCCGCACGCCGACCTTCTCGTCGTCACCCTTGACGCGCACGTTGTCCAGTGCGGTCCGCACCCGCAGCAGCGCTACGCCGCCACCGGGCACGACACCCTCCTCGATGGCCGCGCGGGTCGCGTGCAGGGCGTCTTCGACGCGGGCCTTCTTCTCCTTCAGCTCCGCCTCGGACGCGGCGCCGACGTTGATCTGCGCCACACCGCCGGCGAGCTTGGCCAGCCGCTCCTGGAGCTTCTCACGGTCATAGTCGCTGGTGGTCTGCTCGATCTCGCGACGAATCTGGGCGATGCGGCCCTGGATCGCGCCGCTCTGGCCGGCCCCCTCGATGACCGTCGTATTGTCATTGTCGATGCGGATCTTCTTCGCCTGTCCAAGGTCGGCGATCTCGACATGATCCAACTCGATCCCCAGATCCTTGAAGATCGGCTTGGCGCCCGTCAGAATCGCAATGTCCTCGAGCATCGCCTTGCGGCGGTCGCCGTAGCCCGGCGCCTTCACCGCGGCAATCTGGAGAATCCCGCGCAGCTTGTTCACCACGAGCGTCGCGAGCGCCTCGCCCTCGACATCCTCGGCGATGATCAGCAGCGGCTTCTTGGCTTTCGCCACCTTCTCCAGCAAGGGGACCAGCTTGGTCACGCTACTGATCTTGTCTTCGTAAACCAGTACAAACGCCTTGTCGAGATGAACCTCCATCTCGTCCGGGTGCGTGATGAAGTGCGGACTCAGGTAGCCGCGGTCGAACTGCATACCCTCGACCACGTCCACGGTCGTTTCGAGACTCTTACCTTCCTCGACCGTAATCACCCCGTCCTTCCCCACCTTCGAGAAGCAATCGGCCAGGATCTCGCCGATCGTACGGTCGTTATTCGCCGAGATCGACGCGATATTGATCACGTCTGCGTTGTCCTTCGAGTCGAGCTTCACCGGCCGGGCCAGCTTCTTCAACTCCTCCACCACGGCCCGCACGGCCTTCTCAATGCCGCGATTGATCCCGTTCGAGTCGTAGCCGGCGGTCACCGCCCGCAATCCCTCCCGGTAAATCGCCTCCGCCAGTACGGTGGCCGCCGTCGTGCCATCCCCGGCTACATCGCTCGTTTTGCTGGCCGCCTCTTTCACGAGCTGGGCGCCCATGTTCTCAAACTTGTTGTGCAGCTCGATCTCTTCGGCCACCGTGACGCCATCCTTCGTCACCGTCGGGCCACCCCACCCCTTGTCGAGCACGGCATTGCGGCCACGGGGGCCATACGTGCTCTTGACCGCCGAGGCGAGCTTCTCCACACCAGCCAGAATGGCCTTGTGTGCCTCCTGCTCGAACGCGAGTGTCTTGACCGCCATGCGGACGTCTCCTTCTTCCTGCGAGCGCCTTGCCAAGGTGGCAGGGGGTATTGCTTCTCCGAACCTTCGAGGCGCGGGAGGACCGCGACCCCACCATGAATCAATATGCAATCGCGGTGCCAGAGCATCGCCGCTGACCAAGGAATTGTAACCAATTGCTATTCAAGTGGTTTACGAACTCCACTGGGCCTTTCGGTACCGAGCCGCCCCCGGTTCGGCTGTCGTGCTGGCAGTGTCAACTTGGCAGCCGCCTACCCCGCCCGGGACCGGGCCCGAACTCGAACCGACACCAACCCCCGTGAATTCCGCCCGCTCGCCGCTTCCCGGGGTGGCGGAACAGCTCCCCCGTTTGACTTCAGCGCCTCAGTGCCCACCAGACGACGGACAGGCCGCCACGCCGCGCTTCTCAAGGTATTGCTGGTGGTAGTCCTCGGCCGGGTAAAAGTTCGCCGTCGGTACCAACTCGGTCACGATCGGGCGGCTGAACCGGCCGGACCCGGCCAGCCGCTCCTTGGCCTCCATTGCTGCCGCCTGCTGGGCGGGCGAATGATAGAACACAGCCGAACGGTACTGGGAACCGATGTCGGGCCCCTGCCGATTGCGCTGGGTTGGATCGTGCAGCGTGAAGAAGAGGTCCACCAATTCGGCGTAAGTTACCTTTCCGGGATCGAATACGATCTCCACGGCCTCGGCGTGGCCGGTGGTATCACTGCAAACCTGCTTGTACGTTGGGTTCTCGACGTGGCCGCCGATATACCCCACCCGTGTGGCAAGAACGCCCGGAACCTGTCGGAAGCGGTGCTCAACCCCCCAGAAGCACCCCGCTGCAAATGTCGCCGTTTCCGTCTGCATGTCAGATTCCCTGGATGGTTCGGTCGCTGAGCGGGTCGTCGTGGCAGCGCCGGCGACGCGACCAGCGCCTGTGGTCACGGTACTGTTGTCCGATGGCTGGCCCGGCTCACGCGGGGTACACCCGGACAGCAGGCATGCTCCAGCCAGCAGACAACCCACTCGGGCCGCACGGATGATTCTCACGACAGCGGTCCTCCGACGCGGGCCAGTCGCGGCGTGGGCCCGTCCGTCGCCTCCGGCTCACCTTGGCCGCGAAGGGGGCCCGTCGATTGTAGCGTCAGGCACACAACCCTCCGGTGGCCGCGGAAATTCCCGGCGATTGCTATACTGCGGCCCACCATGGGGACATTCGGCTGGCTGACCGAATTCACGTTCCTGACGCACTGGGCGCTGGTGCTGATCCTGACGGTCCGCATTGTCGCGAAGCGTCACCCCGTTAGCGTCTCGCTGGCGTGGTTCCTGATCCTCTTCTTCGTTCCCTACATCGGTGCCATCGCCTATCTCGTCATCGGCGAACACCGCCTGGGCGCCCGCCGCGCGGCCCGGGCCCAGGCACTCGCCGAACGGTCTTCCGAGCGGATCCGGCACCTCGACGATGCCGCCCCGCTCGATCCGGCCACGCTCGGCCCCACCCAGGCCGCTTTACAGAACCAGGGGCGCATCGCCGTCGGGTTCCCGGCTGTGGGGGGGAACGCGCTGGAATTGATCGGCGATTGCGAGAAGACGCTGCACAGCATCATCGCCGACATCGATGCCGCCCGGCACACCTGTCACATCGTGATGTACATCTGGAGCGAGGGCGGTCTGGCCGATGACGTGGCTGAAGCGCTGCTGCGCGCCGCGACCCGGGGAGTGGCCTGCCGCCTTCTGCTCGACGACGTTGGCAGCAACGCATTTCTGAACAGCGCCCGAGCCGACCGACTGCGCGCCGGCGGGGTGCAGATCGTCGCCGCACTACCCGTAGGCGTCATCCGCGCACTCTTCGTCCGGGTCGACCTGCGGGTGCACCGCAAGATCATCGTGATCGACGGCCGTGTCGCCTACACCGGCAGCATGAACATCGCCGACGCTCGTTTTTTCAAGGTGCATGCGGGTGTCGGACCCTGGGTCGACGCCATGGTCCGCATCGAGGGGCCCGCGGTCATGGCGCTCGGACTGGCTTTCCTGCTCGACTGGGAACTGGAAACCGGCGAGAGCGTTGAGACCCTGGTCGCACAGGGTGTCATGCCGACGTGCACACCCTGCGGTTCTTCCATCGTGCAGGTCGTCCCCTCAGGCCCCGGACCCGCGCCGGACGCAATCCATGAAATGCTCATGACTACCCTCTACGCCGCACGCCGTGAGCTGGTCATGACCACCCCCTATTTCGTACCCGACGAGTCCACCCTCACCGCGATGGCCTCCGCCGCCCACCGTGGTGTCGAAGTCACGATCGTCGTTCCCGCGCGCATCGACAGCCGACTTGCGCAATACGCCGGCTGTTCACACTACGACACACTGCTCTCCGCAGGCGTGCGGATCTGCCAGTATCGCAGCGGCCTGTTGCACGCGAAGACCATCTCGGTCGACGGCGAGATCGGCCTGATCGGCTCCATGAACCTGGATATGCGCAGTCTCTGGCTCGACTTTGAGGTCACGCTCTTCGTCTACGACCATGACTTCACGACCCGGTTGCGGCTGCTGCAGGCCCAGTACATCGCGGAAGGCGATCCGCTGGACCTCGCGGCCTGGCGCCGCCGCCTGCTCCGTCAGAAATGCGCCGAAAACGTCGCCCGCCTCGCCAGCCCGCTCCTCTGACCCCCCCGGGGCTACGCCTCCTCCTCTTCGCCCCGGATGAACGCGATCAACGCATCACGGTTCGCCGGCCACACCTCCTCGTGCGTAGCCGCGCGCGGCAGTTCGAGCGTCACCGTGGGAATCCCGCGATCGACGCCCGCCCACGTCCCGAAGCTCCCGGGAGTCGGATAGCCGATGCTCGCTGCCGGCGGATAGCCATTCAGGCGACTCATGCGCCGCGCCAGACCCACCGCCGGTCCGTCGTAGTTATTGCACTCACGACCACCCACGATCGAGTGCAGGGAGACGATGCGCTGCGGCTCCAGGCGCGCGACCGCCGCAAGAACGGCCTGCGTCTCCGGCTCCGAGCCCGGGGTGCCGCCGGCGCGTTCCCCGCGACCCACCCGCCAGTTGCGGGCCGGAAAGTTGCGGTTGAGATCGACGCCTCGAGCATTCCACCGCGAACGCCGCGCCAGACCGTCGGGATTCGCTTCGGCCAGGATGCCCACCGTCGCGACTTCCCACAGGTCAGGCCTATGCCGGAGGTGTTCCGCCAGCGCTACCGCAACGGTCGCGCTCGTCGGTTCGTTGCCATGAATACCACCCAAAATCAAGATCCGCGCGGGGCCATCCCCGATGATCTCCAGTACGATCGGCGTGCCCGCGTGCGAACGGCCGACCTCAACAACCGAGTTGGGCGGGGCCACCACCGTCGGCGGGCGGGTTGGCGCCACGGGTGGAGGGCGACGCTCAGCCGGCTGGGGCGTCACGCAGCCCGGCAGGACAACCAGCCATGACAAAAGCACGAGTGGTGCGTGGCACCGGACCTTCAAGCGAACCTGCAACGAATACGAGCACATGCCCGCCTTGGTAGCCCCCCAGCGTCCGACTGGCAACCCCCCCGCCATCCCTCCGCCTCACCGCACCGGTCAGTTCCAGTCGTGCGTCCGCCGCGCGGCCGCAGCGCTGTGCGTGTCCAATACCGGCTGGAATTCCCCCTGGACGGCACTCAGGGCAACGCGTGCCTGCTCGATGCGCTCGCGCCAGGACTCGTGATGGTCCGCGAGCACCTGCGCCAACAGGGTGGTGTACTCGGGGTCGAACTGCCGCCCGGCTTCGGCCTGGATGACCCGCAGCGCGGCGCGCATGCTGCGGCTCGGCCGGTGGGCCCGCGCGCTGGTGAGGGCATCGAAAGTCTCGGCCACAGCGAGCAGCCGTGACCCGATCGGGATCGCACGACCGGCCAGCCCGTTCGGATAACCACTGCCATCGAATCGCTCACGGAGATGGCGCACAATCACCGTCTCCGTCTCGAAGACCCGCAGCGGCTCGATGATGCGGCACGTGAGTTGCGGGACCTGGCGGATGATCGTGGTCTGGGCCTCGGTCAGCGGCGCCACACTCTGGAGAATCTGGTCGGGGACCCCGATCTTGCCGAGATCGTGCAGCATCGCGGCGTTCGCGATCGCCTCCTGCATGTTCTTCGAAAGCCCGGCCGCCACGGCCATGTCCTGAGCGTACGCCATCGTGTTGCGTGAGTGCCACGCCGTGAACGGGTCACGGGCCTCAAGCGCCTGCACCAGGGCCCAGATGCTCTGCAAGCACAACTCCTTCGCCTGCATGCTCAGACTGTGAATCTGCTTGCGAAGCCGATCGACTTCATTGCAGTCCACCACCTCCGCGGCGGGTGTTTCCTTCAACTCATCACACCGTACGACCCGGTTGCGCCCGCCATGCTTGCCGACGTACAGCGCGCTATCCGCGAGGTTGATCAGGTCCGTGACCGTCTGTGCCTGTGGGTCCGTCGTGGCGGCCACGCCAATGGAGGCCGTGAGCCGGAGCTGCTCGCACCCCCGTACGCGCACCTGGTCCGGCAGCGTCACGCGGATGCGTTCAGCCAGTTGGCTCGCGTCCTCGAGCGACGTCGCGGGGCAGACCACCGCGAATTCCTCCCCACCGTAGCGTGCGACGATGTCGGTCTCGCGCACCATCTGCCGCAGGTGCCGAGCCGTGGCTTCGATGACACGATTCCCCACCTCGTGACCGAAGCTGTCATTCACCGACTTGAACAAGTCGAGATCCAGCATCAGCAACGAGGCCGCCCCGCCATACCGGCGCGTACGCGAGAATTCGCGGTCCAGCAATTCACGAAACTGGGCGTGGTTCCAGAGTCCTGTCAAGGCATCCGTCAGTGCGGCCCGCCGGAGTCGCTCCTGCAGGTGGCTGATGCGCAGTCCGTTCCGCAGCCGCGCCAGCAACTCGCTCGGATCGTACGGCTTGAGCAGGTAGTCATCGGCCCCCGCGTTGAGCGCCTCGTGCTTCGCATCGACAATCTCGCACATGGTCAGCACGATGATGTAGGTGCCGTCAAGTGCCGGGTCCGACCGGACCTCCCGGCACAGCCCGGTGCCGCTCATCCCCGGCAGCAGCAGGTCACAGAGCACGACCCGCGGGTGATGCTGGCGAATCTGCCGCAACCCGGACTCGGCGTCTTCCGCCTCGACGACGCTGAACTGCTGTTCGATCAGCCGCCGAAACAGCAGCGCGCGCTGCGCTGTGTCGTCTTCGATGATGCAGACATCAGCAGGATTCGCGCGCATGCCGGTTCCCTTCTATGCGGCCCTTCGCACCACCTGCACCGTTACGGAGACCCGGTCCGCTGGTGTCGGATACAGGTTCATGGCACCTAGCTCCATTCCGGCGCGCCCTGGGGCTGCGCGCGGTCTCACCCTGTCGTGCTGCGCTGGGCGTACACGGAAGCCCGGCAACCCGGCTGTGTCCGGCGAGTACGGACTTGCAGCAACGCACACGACCTGGGTCGCCTGCGCTCAGGAAAAGCATGTCAATGATTTGACGTGCCGGGCAACTCGTGCGGGGAAAACAGGGCGAGGGGTGCATCCCGGCTACCGGCCTTATAATGCCGTGGCGCTCTCGGCGATCGGTGTGGCGTCCCCCGGTCGCAGTTGCTGCGCTCGTCGGTCCTCATTCAAAGTCCGAAAACGCCCCGCATGAATACCGCTCTCACAAACCGCACACCGATCACCCTCGCGACACTGCGGGCCCGCAAGGCCGCAGGCGAGAAGTTCGCCATGCTCACCGCGTACGACTATCCCACAGCGGTACTGGCGGAGCGGGCGGGCGTGGATAGTTTGCTCGTCGGGGACTCGCTGGCCACCGTCCTGCTCGGTGAACCCAACACGCGGGCTGCTCCGCTCGCGTTGATGGTGCCGCTGGCGGCGGCCGTGCGTCGTGGCGCCCCCCACGTCTTCCTCGTCGGGGATTTGCCTTATGAGACTCTCGCGGGCTCCATGGAGGTAACCTGTGACGCCGCTCGCGACTTCGTGGCGGTGGGCTGCGACGCCGTGAAGCTCGAGGCCGGACCCGACGACACGAATCGCGTCGCGGCACTCGCCACGGCCGGTATTGCAACCATTGCGCACCTGGGCCTCAGGCCCCAGCAGGTGCTGACACCTGATGGATACCGCGCGCAGGCGCGCGATGCCCCCGGCATCGCCGCACTCGTCGCCGCAGCACAGCGTATGGTTACAGCAGGAGCCACCATGATTCTGTTGGAAGCGGTGCCGGACGAAGCGGCGGCCGCTGTCGTCGCCGGCGTACCGGTGCCCGTGATCGGCTGCGGTGCCGGTGCGGCCTGCGACGGGCACGTGGTCGTCACCCAGGACCTGCTCGGGCTGAGTCTCGCTCGCCCACCCCGCTTCGTACCGGTGCTCGCACAGCTCGCCGACACGATCGAGCAGGCCCTGCGACAATATGTAGGTGACATCGCCGCCGGGCGTTACCCCGGACCGCAACACATGTACTCGCTGAGACGCGACGGCGCGCGGGGCACCCAGTGAGCATGTTGCCAGCTCCCCCGGAACGCTGCCTCGCCTGCGACCTGCCCCCGGTCGGCCGCTATACCCTGCGCAACGGTGCGCTGCTGCTGCAATGCCCCGCGTGCGGGCTGGCGTGGTGGCAATGGCCGTCTTTTGATCCGGTCGCCTTTTACGATGAGGACTACTTCCAATGCGCCACTGCGGAGCGCGGCTACAACGACTACGCCGCCCTTGAGGTCGGGGTACGGCGCACGGCGCGGGTGCGCCTGCGGCGCATCATGCGGCTCACCACCGGCCGGCGGCTCTTCGAGTTCGGCGCCGGCACGGGCGTGTTCCTCGATGAAGCCCGTCGGCATGGTTGGAACGTGGCCGGAGCCGAGATCAGCACTTACGCCGCCGGAAAGGCGCGCGCCCGCGATCTGGAAGTCGCAAACGCTTCCGCCGAGGACCTGCGGCTCGAACCTGCCGCCTATGACTGTGTTTGCCTGTGGGACGTGGTCGAACACCTACCCACGCCGCACCACACGCTTGCCATCGCGGCACGAGCGTTGCGGCCGGGAGGCGTGCTCGCGCTCTCCACAGGTGACATTACTTCCCTGTGCGCACGCTGGAGCGGAGCGAACTGGCACCTGTTCAACCTGCCCGAACATCTCTTTTTCTTCTCGCCACGCGCCTTGACGCACCTGCTCACCGGGGCTGGTTGCCGCACGGTGCACATCACTCGCGAGGTGAACTGGGTGCCGGTGCGTTACGTGGTTGAGCGGCTCCGCAAGCGTGGCGGTCCGTTCAACAGTCTGCTGCGATTCGCGGTCCAACCCTTGCTCTGGTTCGGGGAGCAGCACGTGGTGCCGGCCACACTGTTCGACGTGCTGGGGGTCTATGCCGTGCGCGAGGACCGCGACACCGGATCCGGCTAGTCCCGGCCGCACCCGAGTTCGCGGCGCTGTACCGGTTTCAATCCCGCGGCACTCCGCCCCGTTCACGCGCAGCTTCGCGCTGTGGCCCGTAGGTCTTCTCGATGTAATCCACCGACACCTTGCGGAGCAGCACAGGACCGGTTTCCGCCCGCACCAGCAGACCACGATCGTCCGTGTACAGTCGCGTCGGCAGATCGACGAAACCCTCGCGGACCTCGAACACCCACACCGGTTCGCTGTAGCCGTCGATGCGGGTCTCTCCCTTCGGCGTGATGACGTGCACGAGCAGCGCGCGAACTTCCCGGTTAAACACGGCGACGGCGTGCTGCTCCTCGGAATACCCAAGTAGCAGCCCGGGCAACAGCCGGGCCCAGGCCTGGTCGAGGTACACCGGTCCCACGGAGCGCGGCTTCGGTGTCGGCGTCGAAAGCGGATCGCCTTCCTCACCAATGCGCGTCCAAAAACTCGCCAGCAACACATCCGCCTCCCGGGTGACCTGCTGGACCCGCAGCAGCGCCCGCGGATCGGCGGCCCCGGGGGGCGGGACCTGGCGTTGCCAGTCCTCGACGTGCTCGCTCCGACGATCGAAGGAAGAGAATAGATCGAGCCGCGTATGCCAAGCCGTACCATCGGCACCGAAACGCCAGGAACGCTCGCGGACGCGGAGACCCTCCCGGGCAGCACGGGCTCGCGGATTACGCTCCCCAAAGGAAAACTCTTCCCGCAGGTACTGCCGGCTCAGGTAACCCACCGGCTTACCCTGCTCACTGATCTCGTAGTAGTGTATCTGTCCGTCGAGCTGGATGCCGGATCCCTGGTCCCGGATACGCTCAAGCAGCGCCCGCCCACGGTCGTACGCCGGTGTGAGTCGCTCGATCTGTTGCGGGTCGTACAGCACCCTGAGCGAATCGGTGATCTGTTCAAACTCGTGATAGAGCACCTGCGATTCAGCATCGTCCGCCACGGTTCCCGAGTAGACCAGCACCCAGATCGTGGTCGGGTCGAAGGGCACGCAGAGGTAGTGCGTCCGCACCAGCGAGGCCCCGAGCTGCGTGGTGTACGTAAGTACGATCGCTTCGCGTGGGGGTACCCGCCGGGTCACCCATTCACCACTCTGCGTACGCAGACTCGTGGCGATCGCATTGCCGAATGAGACCGCCCAGTCGGAGAACTCTTTCAGCGCGAAATTCCGGAACACGTTGATCTGCAGCGCGCGGTGGCCGTCCGGCGAACGCCCCTGGAGAATCCCGACCGTATCCTTGAAATCGCGGAAGTAGTCCCGGCCACGGTACGTCCGCCCCTCCGTGAAACGCGTGTGATCGTACACCCAGCCGGCAGGGATCTGCAGCTCAAACCCGAAGGCCGGATCAATGTAGGGGGTGAGCGGTGCGGCACCGGCCGCGGGCTGCGAAGCCGGCGGGAGCGCCGGCGGCACAGCGCCGCTCTGAGCGTGTATCTTCCCGGTACCCGCGAGGAGCACCCCGGCCCAGGCCAACCCGCAATGCCAACTCCGCCTGTTCATTGTCAATTCCTCAGCACCCCGTGGCAGCCAGCGTGCAGTTTCGATACCCTGCCGAGTCTGTCAATCTCGGAGATGCAATTTGCCACAGCTCGATCTGAGTTTCGTGCTGGAACTCAGCAGCGCGGCCTTCTGGTTCTGGGCCCTGTTGCTCATCGCCGCCGTCTGGCTCCGCCGCCATTTGCACGTCAACGCGGCGGAAAACGACCCGGCGCTCTGCCCGGCCGATGCCGATCGCAACACCGGCCCCCTGCCGAAACTGACAGTTCTGGTTGCCGGCAAAGATGAAGAGGAAAATATCGGCACCTGCCTCGCCGGCCTGCTCGCCCAGGATTATCCCGACTTCAACATCATCGCGATCAACGATCGTAGCGGCGATCGGACCGCGGCAATCCTTGACGAGTGTGCCGCCCACAATCCGCGGCTTCGTGTCATGCACGTGCGCGAACTGCCAGCCGGCTGGGGTGGCAAGAACCACGCCATGCATACAGGCGTACAGCATGCCGAAGGCGAGTATCTCTGCCTGACGGACGCCGACTGCCGCTTTCCCGATCGTCGCCTGCTCCGTGCGGCGATGCGCGTCGCCCAGCAGAAACAGGTGGACCTGCTCTCCGTCCTGCCCCAACTCGAAGCGAAATCCTTCTGGGAATGGATCGTGCAACCGCCTGCGGGCGCCATCATGGTCTACTGGTTCCCCCCCAAGGCCGTAAACGACCCCGCCAGCCGCACCGCGTACGCCAATGGCGCCTTCATGCTGATCAAACGCGCTGCCTATGCCCGTATCGGCGGCCACGCCGATCACAAGCTGGCTCTCAACGAAGACATGCACTTTGCCCGGCGTATCAAGGCCGAAGGCCTGCGACTCTACGTCCTGCGTGGTGGCGGCATGTACACGGTGCGGATGTACACGGGTCTGCGACAGATCTGGAACGGGTGGACGCGAATCTTCTACGCCTGCTTCGGCACCTGGCTGCGGCTCATCGTGAGCGTGCTGTTTCTCTCCATCTTCAGCTTGCTGCCGTGGATTTCACTGCTCGCCGCACCTTTCCTGCCCGAAATCGGCCTTGAAATCGGGCTCGCCGCGGGAGCTGCGGCCGTCGCCCAGCAAACCGTTCTCTGGCGCTTCTACAAGCTCTGTGCGTTGCCGTCGCCGATGGCACTGACATACCCGCTCGGCGCCGCTCTCTGCCTGGCGATCACCTTCAACGCCATGCGGCGTCTCACCGGAACCCGCACGACCTGGCGCGGCACCACTTACCAGGGCGGCGTGTAGCCCGCCCGGAGTCGGCGGCGGATGACGGAACGAGCATTCCCAGGCACAGCTCATCCTTGTCCTGCCTGAAGATCTCGCGCGCTTATCCTGGTGCAATCCACTCGTTTCCACCCGTGCATCTCGAACGTATATCATTACCATTTATGGACTTACGTTAATTCAAACCCCTATGCACACCGGCTTCCTGCTGCGGATTTTGGCGCATTCTGTGTCGGGTCCCTTTGCCATCGAAGCAAAACACAAGGTATAGTTGTAGAAGTGGTCTGGTATCCCACCATGTTGATGCGGCGGAGCCGCCAACAGAAAAATGGGAGCAGCGCTTGCCTTGTGTCCGTTGTTAGGGTATTATTCGTACGACCATACCGCTAACAGAGGTACGAGAGCGGCGCGGCACGAACGCGAAGGAGTGCGTTGTGGCCACCAGTTTTCGCTCGCAAGGAAGAATGCTCTGTGTGCTCGGGCCGGGCGGCGACTTCCGCGAGGAGGTTCGCACCGCGGGAGTTGGCCTGCTCAATGTGGAGGTCAGCCCCCTCACCCCCGAGGCGTATCGCGATCTGAGTGCCTGTCTGCTGGGTGCCTTGCAGGATCTTCCCCGCGCGGAGGAAGGTGCTCGTATCGCGCAGGCGCACGACCGTCGCATCTGGGCATCCGCCGATCGACCTCTGCCACCTGTGCTGTTTGGCTCGCTGAGCGCCTATCTGGCGGAGGAATACGATGCCACGGAAACCGGATCTCCCATTACCATCCCTGACCCCGAAACAGCTGCGCGTCCTCACCTTCATTCGAGACTACTCGAATGCCCGCGGGTACGCCCCCACCATGCAGGAGTTGGCGGACGAGTTCGGCGTCAGCAAAGTCACGGTCTTCGAGTACCTCGCCGCGCTTCAGCGGAAGGGCTACGTCAAGCGCTCCCGGCACAGGGCACGCTCTTTGCGACTTAACGCGGCGATCCAGTTTCCGGACGAGCGCCCGACCCTGTTGCCGCTTGCTGGAACGATCGCGGCCGGACGCCCCATCGAAGCCATAGAAGAACGCGAGTTTCTCGATCTCGAAGGGCTTTTCGTCTCCGCACACGAGACCTTCGTGCTGCGCGTCCGGGGCGACAGCATGATTGACGACCAGATCGCCGATGGCGATTTCGTCGTCGTAGAAAAACGCGACACCGCCCAGGATGGTGAGACGATCGTGGCCCTCCTCGAAGATGGTGAAGCCACGTTAAAGCGCTTCTTTCGCGACAAGAACGGCATTCGCCTTCAGCCGGCCAACCCGAAATATAAGCCCCTCATCACACAGGACGTTCGCATCCAAGGGGTTGTGGTCGGCGTGATTCGCAAGCTTTGACGCACACACAGCGCCGGGCGTGCACTGACAAGCCGTGATCGCCGGCGCTGATTTCGCCACGGTTCCTTTGTGGCTTTGATCCATGGACCACGGGCCGGAACTTCGCCCGCGCGAAATTGCATGCGCACCTGGAACACAGCACTTAGAGTGAATCCATTCTTCCGTTCCCCGGTACGCTTCGGCGGTTCCCCAATTCCGCTTACCGACATACGTTCGGCCGCTGCGGATCGACGACGTCCAGCAGGTCCGCCGCGTCAAACCGCGCCAGCAGCGCCTCCGCACCCTGTTCGATTTTGTACGCCAACTCCTCCGCGTAGATCGGCATCACGGCAAAGATCTGGACGATCTTTCCCGGCCGGGCCTCCACACGCCACAAGTCCGACGGAACGCTGACCGACGGCACGACCAGTGCAGCGCACAGCTTGGTGTCTGCGGCGAAGGGCTCAGTCTCATGACCGAACTGCAACGAGTGCCCGTACCCGATCCATGTCTCGCACCAATGCGCAAATCGCGCCGCGTTCTTCAGTAGCCGAATCGGCCAGTAATGCCGTTCGTCCCGCCAGGCCTCCTCATCACACGGCCAATCGGGCGGAAGTGAAATCATCAATTCGGCGTAGGGCGAGACCTCCTCCTCCGGCGGGACTTTCATGGGCAGATCGCTCATTCCGGTCGTCACAAAAGTGATGCACGGACGGGCATCCGTCGGGGGAATGCGATGCACGTCGAGGTGAATCAACTCGGACTGCACCTCATGGAGCACAATATCGGGCGTACCCAGGTATTGCGCGATGTGCGCTTCGATTGCCGTGAGTGCCTCTTCATCACGCGGAGCGTGGTCAAGTTCCATGCACAGGCACTCCCAGGCGCGGACCCCAATTGCGGAAATCAGGCCAAGTGAACCGCTTTATCCTTGACGAAAACAGCCCGCATTCTATCCTCGGTTTGGTCGATAGCAATTGCAGGTGATCCCCGGGACCGTGCGTACACCTTCCCGGCGGTTGGCACCCGGCAGCCCCCGTCGCCCAGTGCAGCGGGCGGACGCACGACCAAACGGAGGTTCCCTTGCTGTTTCACCCCCGCTTTGCCACGACCGTGCTCTTGTTTACGTTCGGTCTCACACCTCCCGCTCTGACTGCCACCCTCACGCTGCAAAACGGCCGCGAGGTAACACCTTACCCCGCCCCCTGGGGCAATGACCGCTACGGCTATTACGGAACGCTCGACACCTTGATCTCGCCCGATGCTCCCGACGCCAACTTCGGCCGCGCGCTTGAGATCGGGCTCGTCGGTGGCTCGCAGCAGCGCGTGCTGATCCAGTTCCGCGAGCTCAACCGTGCCATCGGCCCCAACAAGCAAGTCACCACCGCCACGTTGCGCCTGCATACCGTTCCGGGCGCGTGGAATCCGTCCACCGCCGAGGTGCGTGTCTTCCGCGTCCTGCATCCCTGGCGCCAGGGCGGCGCCAACGGCGCGCCGCAGTACTGGACTGCAACGTGGAACGCCCGCATGGCGAGCGACGATCCGGACCGCGCTCTGAGCTGGATCGTCCCGGGCGCCGCCGGGGTCGGTACGGACCGCGCCGCCACGGCGACCGCCGTAACCACCACCACTGCGAACTACAACGCAGCGCAGGGCACCTGGCTGATCACTGGTCTTGGCCCCGATGTGCAGGATTTCTACACGGATGTGAACGCCAATTTCGGCTGGATCATCGAGTTCGTTGAACCCGCCAACGCCACGGGTGAAAACCGCTTCTACGCGAGCGAGCATCCGATCCGCGCGTTGCGCCCGGAACTCATCATTACCTACTTCGACGCACCACCGGCCGCCCGTGACCTCGACCTCGATGTCGGCTATATCGAGCATACCCCGGAATATCTGCGTTACAACCCGGCCTACGAGTCCAAACAGTTCCACAACGAAGGCGTGGGGCTGATGAAGAACCCTGGCTTCGCGAACGTGCAGAAGTGGCCCGCGAACGGCGCGACGGTGACCTTCACCGCCCACGTCTTCAACAAGGGACTGTCACAAGCCAGCGGTCCGTTCGGCTATCGCTGGCTGATCGACGGCCAGGTTGTGGCCACGGGCACCGAACCTGTCGGTCTGGTGCCCGGCGCGCGTACCACCTACGCGCTGAACTGGATCTGGGACTGCGACGACTTCCATGGTGATCTGCACCGGCTCTCGGCGGATAATCGCGACCGCACGGTGACATTCGAGGTCGACTACGAGCAGGTTCTGGTAGAACAGAGTCGGCACAACAACGCACTGACCGACTACATGAAAGCGCCCGGCCTGGGATTCTACGTGGAGCAGTCGATGTACGACATGTTCCACGCCACGCAGAACCAGATGGGCAGCTACTCGTTCGAGGCCTGGCTGCAGTGGAAGATCCGCGTCTGGAACGAGTCGTATTTCGAGATGTCGCGCTTCCCGGACTTCGGTGAGGATGGCGCTCTCGAGCGCGTGCGCATCCAGCGGATCGAGGTGTGGCCGGATGGGACACTCGATCCCGGCGGCAACCACATCCCGATGGCAACCGGCACGAATTATCTTCTCGACGGGGAGTGGGGCTTCCGCCCGGATCAGGGCTACGTCAACAAGTGGTCGAAGATGATCGAGTGGGCGCTCCTGCACGAGTGCATGCACCAGCTCGGCAAGATCGACCTCTACACGATGAATATGGATGCCGGCACACCGAGCAACCCGCTGAAAGTTCAGGTGAAAGACGGCCGCCCGCACTATCTCACGCGCGGCTACTTCCCACCCTGGGGCGGCCTGATGGGCGGTGGCGACACCCGCTATGCCTCCAATTACGAAGGCACCGGCCTGCTCGCGGGCTGGGACGTCGGCGCCATCAGCGCCAACGTCGGCTACCGCCGTGGCTTCTATGGCGAGCAGATTTATGACCTGCCGGAAACAGTCAAGTTACGCGCGCTCGACGCGGGTGGCGCCCCGATTCCATTCGCAAGCTTCAAGATCTGGCAAAGCCGCTCGGGCTTGACTCCAGACGAGTCGCTCTACTCCTGGCAGCCGATCTTCGCGGGCCAGGCGGATGCCGACGGCGTTGTCACTCTGCCCAATGTCGGCACACTCGACGACGGCTTTACGACGCTCACCGGACATACGCTGCGACCCAACCCCTGGGGGCGCGTCCACGTCGTCGGCCTGAACGGCAGTTTCCTCGTGCGCGTCGACGGCTACGGCCAGCAGGACTACACCTTCGTGCGTGTAATCGAAGCGAATGTGCGCTACTGGGCCGGAGAGACGGACGAAACGACGCTGGACCTCCCGGTTCAGATTGCTCCGACCACCAATCTTGGACTCCAGAATCTCGCACTCGGCCGGCCGGCGAGCTCTAATGTCGGCGGCACACCCTCGTTCGCAACGGACGGCAACCTCAATACCCGTTGGGACCCGGGGAATACCGGCATCGGCGCCTATTTACAGGTCGATCTCGGCGCCGTCCACGATATCGCGAAGATCGTGCTGGTTCACAACGGCTTCGGTGGTGATTTCTTCCAGCGCTTCCGCGTCGAGCTCTCACACACCGGCACCTTCAACGGCGAACAGTCGCTCTTTGCCCGCGAGGATGTGAGCTGGGGCATCGCCATCGGCACGCGCCGCGACATCGACCCCGTCAACGAACAACTCACCCAGGTCGCGTACGCCGGCGTGCCCACACCCGGCCGCTACCTGCGCATCACCTGCGAGGCAGCCCACTGGACCAAGCTCTCGGAGCTCCAGGTCTATCCTGCGCTTCCCGGCGAGGACATCACGCCCCCGGCAACCATCACCGACCTCTCCGTGCAGGATGTCGGTGCCACGGCGGCTGTCTTGACTTGGACCACCCCCGGCGATGACGGCATGCTCGGCACCGCAAGCGGCTTTGATCCGCGCTACGCCACCGCCCCCATCACTTCAGCGAACTTCGCGCAGGCCACGGCGGTCCCGAACCCACCCACACCGGTCACGGTCGGTGCACCGGTGACGTACTTCCTGTCGGACCTCACGCCGCACACGACCTACTGGTTCGCGGTCCGCGCGGTTGACGATGTCGGCAACTGGTCTGAATTGTCGAACGTGGTCCTGTTTACGACCACTTCGCTCGAGCCCGACGTCGCCTTGACCACCCGTGTAACACCGCACAACAGCTCCTGGGCATCGAGTCTGGCCTCCGACGGCCAGACCCTCTACTTCCTGCGGCGCGATTCGCTCAGCTTCTACGGCTCACCCGACGGCGGCCAGAGCTGGAGCCCGTTGCCGGGTCCGCAGTCCGCACTGGGCGGCAGCCACGGCGACTGGGCCAGTGGGGTGCTTGCGCATCACACTGGTAGCGGCGAAGCCGGTTCGCTCTACCTCAGCCACCGCGACAGTGGCGGTACCCAGCGTCTGGCCCGCTACGACCTCGCCTCGGACTCCTGGCTGTGGACCGATCGGTGGGTCGTGTTCTCACACGGCCTGGCGATCACGGGCAACCACCTGTTTGGCATCGCGCGGGCGTGGGGCTGGAACACGGGGGGCGCGGTGCAGCGGCACAACCTCGCCGACCCGTTCCAGGTTTTCTCCGAACGCTCCAACATGGCCAACATCCAGGGCGAAGCACACGACTGGTTCAGCCGCGCCACGCAACTCGCCGCTCGTGACGGCTGGGTCTACGCAATCAAGAACGACTGGACCTCCCCGCAAGGCACTGGCGACCGCGTCTTTGGCTTCGCTACAGCCGAGTTCAACCCGTCCATCCTCACCGGCACGCTGCCAGCCGACCTTACGAACTGGGGTGCGTGGCAAGGCCGCAGCACCCCGGCCGTCGACTTCGGACAGCTCCCCTTCGAGATCGGCTACGGCGCCGCGCTGGTTGCCCTGCCGCCACACTGGTCGGCGGATGTCGGCTCTCAGGGCGGGCTGTTCATCCTGGCCGGCTCGTCCCCCGCGAACAACGAGGGCTGGGGCAACCCCAGCGCCCTGGCGGCCGTCTTCGATCTTGCGACTCGCAGCTTCAAGCTGGTCGCACTGCCCGGCACCAGTGGCACCGGTGGGTCGGCCGTTTTCCACGACGGCGCGGTGTACGTCAAGCGCGGTGAGAGCAATGGCAACTACAACAACGACCTGTGGATCCTGGCACCGTCGCAATCCTTCTGCCCGGGCGACATGAACTGCGACACGCTGGTGAATTTCGCGGACATCTCGCTGTTCATTGCGGCCATCAAAGCGGGCTCACCCGCAAACTGGACCTACGATCCGGCCGGCGGCGTCTGTGCCTATGAGAACGGTGATCTGAACGGTGACGGCCTGGTGAACTTCGCGGACATCAGCGGGTTCATCGCGGCGATCAAGGCCGCCCCGCCCCCCTGCGCGACCCGACCATAACACTTGGTCAGGTAGTGCGCGGAGCAGTACCACGCGCTCCGCGCACGAACTCTGCGGGTTGTCGACGGTGCCGCCGGGGCAACGCCTCCCAATGCCCCGCGCCTGATCGCAGCTTTGCGGCCGGCACGGCATTGCAGAGCTTCCAGCAACTCGGTATGGTCAGGTTTGGCAGGCGCGCGTCGCTTCTGGGGGGCGAGTCGCGCGGCGACGCGGCCGGATGCTCCCACGCCGCACCAAGTGTGCGGCCGACCTTGGGTGACCTCCATGCCGCAGGTGCTGCCCACATCACACACTGGCCCGGGCCCCTCCGTCACGCCGCCCACCCTGCCAGCAACTCCAGCCCTTCACGCTCACGATCAACTGCCGACCCTGACGTTGCACGAGCTTTCCGAGCGCCTGGGCTGGTTCGTCAAAATCCGTTGGTACGCGGGCGCCGCTGCGCTGACCCTCGTCCTGATCGGACGGTACGGCTTCGGCGTCGCGTTCCCCCTGGCCCCGGTCGTGCTCATCGTTACTGCACTCCTGGTCTACAACGCCATTTTCCATGTGCTTGTGCGGCGCGCGTACCAACAAGCGCGGATCAGCGTAACCTTCGTGCATCACTGTGCCAACGCCCAGATCATCTGTGACATGCTCACGCTGGCCGTGCTGATGCACTTTACCGGCGGCGTGGAGAATCCCTTCATCGTGTTCTTCGCCTGCCCGCTCGTGATCGCAGCGGAGCTGCTGCCGAACCGCGTGGCCTACCTGCACGCCCTGCTTGGCGCCGTACTCATCAACTTGATCGCCTGGCTGGAGTTCAGCGGCTGGCTGCCGCACATCGCGGTGGAACGTGTCCCGCCTGCCGATGCATATCACGACGTGCTCAGCGTGATGAAGTTCAGCGTAGCTGTGAGTCTCCTGCCCCTGGCGGTGGTATTCCTCGGTGGCAGCATCTCCCGGCGGCTCCGCCAGCGCGAGGCCGAACTGGAGGTCGCTCATGCGGACCTCGGTGACCTGGAGCGTTCCAAGAGCTTCCTGATGCGGCAGACGAGCCACGACCTCCGCGCCCCCCTGGACACGCTGGTCAGCATGCTACGGGCGGCCGTTCCGGAGGTGCACGGACACGTCGCGCCGCGCGTGGCACAACTGTTGGACCGGGCCGAGCAGCGCGCCACCGGCCTGATGCATTTTGTGGAGGAGTTGCACCGCTACGCCACACTGCGCGAAGTCATGCCCACGGTGCCGAAGGCCGTGGTGCCACTGCACGAGGTGGTGGACGAAAGTCTGGATTTCCACGAGACCCAGGCGGTGCAGCACGGCTTGCGTCTGCACCGCGCCGTGCATGCCGAACTGTACGTATGGGGCAATCGCGAGACGTTAAGCGAGGTGGTCGGCAACCTGCTGAGCAACGCCATCCGCTACACCCCGCCGGAAGGTGAAATCTACGTAACGGCAGCCCGGTACGGCGACGAAATCCGCATCGCGGTGCGCGATACGGGGATCGGCATTCCGGTCGCCGCCCAGGCGCGCATCTTCGAAGAGTTCTACCGGGCTCCCAATGCGAAGGAGCACGCCCGTGACGGCACGGGCATGGGACTTGCCATCGTGCAGCGCATCGTCACGGCCCATGCAGGTCGCATCTGCGTACGCAGCACGCTCGGCCAGGGGACGACCTTTGAGGTGGTATTGCCGGCCGCACACCACGGGGAGCCGCCGTCTGCCCGCGTTCCGGAACACGCGTAGCACGGCCGCAGCCGCCTATCCCTGCTTCTTCAACCGCTCGTCCTTCTCCGCCGCCATTTCGATCGAGCCGACATACATGAAGGCCTGCTCCGACAGGTGGTCCCACTTGCCGGCGCAGAGTTCCTCGAAGCTGCGCAGCGTCTCCTCGGTCTTGGTGTAGTTGCCCGGGAAGCCGGTGAACTGCTCCGCGACAAAGAACGGCTGCGACAGGAAGCGCTCGATCTTGCGCGCCCGCGCGACGATCAGCTTGTCCTCTTCGCTGAGCTCCTCCACGCCGAGGATCGCGATGATGTCCTGCAGACTGCGGTAGCGCTGCAGGATCTCCTGCACCCGGCGGGCGATGGCATAGTGCCGCTCACCGACCACGCCCGGATCGAGCGCGCGGCTCGAGCTGCCCAGCGGGTCGATCGCGGGGTAGATGCCCTTTTCGGCAATCGCCCGCTCCAGCACGACGAACGCGTCAAGGTGGGTAAAGGTCGTGGCCGGCGCGGGGTCCGTCAGGTCATCCGCCGGGACGTACACCGCCTGCACGGAAGTAACCGCGCCCTTCGCGGTCGACGTGATGCGCTCTTGAAGCTCACCCATCTCCGTTCCCAGCGTCGGCTGGTATCCCACCGCTGAAGGCATGCGACCGAGGAGCGCGGATACCTCGGAGCCCGCCTGCGAGAAGCGGAAGATGTTGTCCACGAAGAGCAGCGTGTCCGCGCCGGTTTCGTCACGGAAGTACTCGGCCATGGTCAGCGCGCTCAGCGCCGCCCGCAGGCGCGAGCCCGGCGGCTCGTTCATCTGGCCAAAGACCATCGCGGTCTGGTCGATGACGGACTTGCCGGTGTTGCCGATCTTGGCCTCCTGCATTTCGAGCCAGAGATCATTGCCTTCGCGGGTGCGCTCACCGACCCCCGCAAAAACCGAGTAACCGCCGTGCTGCGTGGCGATGCGGGCGATCAGCTCCTGAATCACGACCGTCTTCCCGAGGCCGGCCCCGCCGAATAAGCCGATCTTGCCACCGCGTACGAACGGCACAAGCAGGTCGATCACTTTGATACCGGTCTCGAACTGCTCGGTCTTGGGCGTGAGGTCCGCGAACTCGGGCGGCTGGCGGTGAATCGGCTCGTAGCGGACCGCGTTCACCGGGCCGCGCCCGTCGATCGGCTCGCCCACGAGGTTGAAGACCCGGCCCAGGGTGACCTCACCTACGGGTACGGTGATGGGGCGGCCGGTATCGGCGATCGGCATGCCACGCACAAGGCCGTCGGTCGAGCCGAGGGCAATGGCGCGGACCTTGCTGCCGCCGAGATGCTGGGCAACTTCGCACCAGAGCGTGTGCTCAGTGGTTTCGCCAGAGAGCGTGGTTTTGACCTGGGCACGCAGACCGCTGTAGATCGCGGGCAAATGGTCAGCCGGAAACTCCGCGTCGAGGGTTGAGCCAATGATCTGGGTGATGCGTCCGGTGCTTTCAGTGGTCGCTGCCATGGGAACCTCCGCGCGGGGCGCGTGAGAATATCAGGATCGGGCAAGTCAGAACTAGGATGTCCGTGGTCGAACCTCACCGCTCGTCGGCCGGACGGTGCCGTGTCCGAACGAATCCGGGCCATTTTCACCGGGATCCGGCGGGCGCCGCACCCCGGCGGCCCACCGCAAGCGTGCCGGCACCATGCTCAACGCGCGCGCTGCAACCTGCAACGAGTGTTCCGCAGAACTCCACGGCACCCCACATGCCATTCTGCACTCCTCAGGTCCGCGACCGTTGCTGAGCTCATCGCAGCAGCGCCGGTACGCCTCTTACCGCCAGCCCCGGCGCTCTAGCGCACCGCGTTCGCGCCACCGACGATGTCTGCCAGCTCCATCGTGATCTGGCTTTGCCGGGCTCGGTTGTACTGCTGTGTCAGGAAACGCGTCATGTCACCGGCCGCATCCGTGGCCGCCTTCATGGCAACCATGCGGGCGACCTGTTCACTGACGATCGAGTCGTTGAAGCACTGGAACAACCGCAGCCGCACCGCCTCGGGGATCAGCTTGCGCAACAACTCCCCCGGTGCGGGCGAAAACTCGAACTCCACTCGGGACGCCGGGACGCCACCCGCAGGCACCTCCGGTGGTTCGATCGGCAGCAGTTGGGCCACTTGCGGCCGCTGCGTGCTGACGCTCACGAAGTGGGTATAGACGACATCCACCCGGGCGACGGCTCCGGATTGATAGGCCTGCATGTAGCGTTCGGCCATCTCCGCCACGCGCGCGAACGCGATGCTGTCCTCCATATTCGTAATCGTCGGTCCAAAAGGAATCCGCAGAAAGCGCAGGTAGTTGATGCCCTTCTTGCCCACCACCTCGAGGTCGGCCTGCTGACCGCGGGCCTGCAGCGCCCGGCGGTGCTCCATCAGGCAGCGCAGCACGGCTGCATTGTAAGCCCCGCACAATCCGCGGTTGGACGTGATGACGAGGACGAGCGCATGCGTCTCGTTCGAACTGGGACGCAGCAGGGGGTGGTCACCGGCCTGCTGACCGCCCAGTGTCTGAATCATCTCGGTGATTTTGCGCGTATACGGCTGGGAAGCAACGGCGCGTTGCAGGCACTTCTGGTAGCGCGCCGTCGCGATAAGCTGCATGGTCTGAGTAATCTTGCGAATGTTCCGCACCGCCTTGCGGCGCTTCACGATCGCCCGTGCTTTGGCCATCGGGGCTCAACTCCCTGTCGATCCCGCCGCGGTCTGCGGCCGCGCGGACACCGCTCTCGCTGCCAATCCCGGGCGTCCGCCGCCGTGGCTGGCGGCCGCCCCGCGACACGCTACTGCGCTTTCGCCTGCTCCGTGAACTGCCGCTTGAAGTTCCGCACCACCGTCTTCATCTTCTCGTCCAGCTCGTCCGTCAATTTGCGCCCGTGGGTGAGCTCCGCCAGCAGGTCGGAATGCTCGTCGTGATAGTGCTTCAGCAGCGCCTGCTCAAAGGCGTGCACCTGGTTCAACGGCACATCATCGAGAAAGCCGCGGGCCCCGGCGTGCACGGCCAGCACCTGGTCCCACACCCCCAGCGGCTCGTACTGCGGTTGCTTGAGCAGCTCGACCATGCGGCGCCCGCGATCGAGTTGCCGCTGCGTCGCGGGATCCAGCTCCGTCCCGAGCTGCGCGAACGCCTCGAGCTCGCGGAAGGCCGCGAGATCCAGCCGCAACGAGCCCGCAATCTTCTTCATCGCGGGCACCTGCGCGTTGCCGCCGACACGGCTGACCGAAATGCCGACGTTCACCGCCGGTCGGACACCCGCAAAGAACAGGTCCGGCTCGAGGTAGATCTGCCCGTCGGTAATCGAAATCACGTTGGTCGGAATGTAGGCCGAGACTTCGCCTTCGAGTGTCTCGATCACCGGCAGGGCTGTCAGACTGCCGCCCGACTTCTTCAGCTTGCGGACCTCGTGCTGCTCCTTGTCCGGCAGCGCGTCGAGATCGTGCGCCAGGGCATGCTCATCCTGCACACCGATGTAGACCTTGCCGTTGACGCCCTGTTCGACACCGGCCGGTGCGCCCTTCTTCACAATGATGCGCTGCTCGGCCATCTTGCAGGCCCGCTCCAGCAGGCGACTGTGCAGATAGAACACGTCACCCGGATACGCCTCGCGGCCGGGCGGCCGGCGCAGCAGCAGTGACATCTGGCGATACGCCTGGGCCTGCTTGGACAGGTCGTCGTAGACGCACAGCGTATGGCCGCCCTGCTCGTACATGAAGTACTCGGCCATCGTGCAGCCTGCGTAGGGCGCGATGTACTGGAGCGGAGCCGGGTCCGATGCGCCGGCCACCACGACAATGGAGTAGTCCATCGCGTCGTAACTGCGCAGCGTCTCCACAATACCCGCAACCGTCGACTCCTTCTGCCCGATTGCGACGTAGACACAGATGACGTCGCCCCCCTTCTGGTTGAGGATCGTATCGAGCGCGATCGCCGTCTTGCCGGTCTTGCGGTCGCCGATGATCAACTCGCGCTGCCCGCGCCCGATCGGGATCATGCTGTCGATCGCCTTGATCCCGGTCTGCAACGGCTCCTTCACCGGCTGCCGTGCCGCAATTCCCGGCGCGATGATCTCGAGCGGGCGACGGAATTCCGACTGTACCGGTCCCTTGCCGTCGAGCGGCCGTCCCAACGGGTCCACCACCCGCCCCACCAGCGCGGGGCCCACCGGCACGCTCAGCAGCCGACCCGTCGTGCGCACCTCGTCACCTTCGCGGATGCCGAGGTAGTCGCCCAGCACGACGCAGCCGATGGTCGTTTCTTCCAGGTTGAACACCAGCCCCACCGCACCGTTCTGGAATTCGAGCATTTCGCCGGCCATCGCACCCGCCAGCCCGAAGACCCGCGCGACGCCGTCACCGATTTCCAGCACCCGCCCGATCTCCGCCACGTCGAGCGCCGACTGGAAGCGGCTGATTTCCTCTTTGATGACACTGACGATTTCGTCTGCCTTGAACTTCATGCTGCCCGTCTCCGGCCGCCCCGGCCGTCCTGATCGACCGCCGAAACGAATTGCCGCGCTGTCCACTTCCTCAAAGCTGCCGGCCGGCATGGCACCTTGCCGCCGACCCGGATCGCCACTTACCCAGCGGCGTCCGATGACGCCCCCCGCACCGTTCGCTCCTGCAACTGCTGCCGCGCGACGTGCAGGTGCCGCCGGATCGAATGGTCGTAGCGAAAATCTCCCACCGTCAGGATCAGGCCACCCAACACTTCCGGATCGACTTCAAACTTCAGCAGCGGCCGCTTGCCCGACAACTGCTCCGCCAGCCGGACAATCTCCGCCTGCTGCCCGGAATCGAGCGGCACTGCCGAGGTCGCCGTCACCTCGACCTGCCCACGGGCGTCTTCCGTCCGCTGGATGAATCGGCTGCGCAGTGCGTGCAGCAGGCCCGCGCGCCCGTGCTGATTCATGACCTGCACGGTGTTGACGACGGTATCGCTCAGCCGGCCCCGGAACATGCGTTCCAGACTCTCTCCCCGCGCTTCCGCGTCGATCACGGCCGACTCGAGCAGGGCCAGCAGTTCCGGCTGGTCTGCCACCAATTCGTTCAACGCATCCAGTTCCGCCCGCACCTCGTCGACGCGCCCGGCCTCGTCCGCCAGCGCATACAACGCCGCGGCATACACATCCGCAACGTCCAGTCCCTTCTCGAATCCATGGGCCATGCACTTCGCCTCGTCGCGTCCGGACGCGCCCTCTCAGTTCAGCTTGCCGCCCGTCGCCGCGATTTCGCGGAGGGCCTCAGCCACGAGTTCCTTGTGGTCGGCCGGCGCGAGTTCCTTCCGGACTACGCGCCGCGCGACTTGCACCGCCAGCTCGGCGGCCTCATCGTGCAGTTCCTTGCGGGCGGTGTCGGTCGCCAGTTGGATTTCACGCCGTGCCCGGGCGATAGTCTCTTCCGACTCGCGCCGCGCCTCATCCTGGATCCGCCGTGAGGTGGTTTCCGCATCACGACGCCCCTCGGCCACGATCGCTGAGGCCTCTTCCCGGGCCTTGTCGAGCTGTGCCTGGTAGTCGGACAATAGCTTCGTGGCGGCCTCGCGTTCCGCCTTCGCTTCTTCGAGCTGGCGGCGAATCGTCGCCTCCCGGTCATTCAGCGCCTGCAGCACCGGCGGCCAGGCAAACTTACCCAGCACCCACACCACCAGCAGGAAGATCACCAGCGTGATGATCGCGTTCGCGATCGAGCCGGCAAAGATGTTCGACTGCTCGTCGGCGGCCAGCACGCTGCCGACGGCCAGCAGATGCACGCCAAGCGCTGCCGCGCGCGGAACCCAAGTCGTCATACGATCGCCACTCCGACCCGGCCGCCGCGCCCGCCCAGGGCGGGCGCCACGACCGGGCTCATTCCTGCACGCCCGAGTTACGTCAGGAGGCACACCAGCACGCCGAACAGCGTGGCACCTTCGACCATCGCCGCCGTGATCAACATGGCCGTGTTAATCCGATTCGCCGCCTCCGGCTGCCGCGCCATCGACTCCACCGCGCTGCCGCCGATCCGCCCTACGCCGGCCGCACCGCCCATCACCACCAGCCCCGCACCGATCCCGCGACCCAGACCACGCAGGCCCTGGTCACCCATCAGCACCGTCTGGCTCCCGGCCGCGGCGACCTTCTCCTCACCCTCCGCCGCAAACGCCACGTCCGCACCGATCAGGCCGAAGCCGACCACGATGAGGGCGAGCGCCAGCATTGCCTGCACTTTCGCCATGACTACCTGCCTTTCTGCACTACTGGTCCGCCGGCGAGGTCGGCCGACGTCGGGTTAGTTCTCGCCATCGCGTATTCCAGCCTCATGGCCCGTTACCTCGCTTACCGGGCATGGCGATTGAACGCGGACTGCGGCGGCGCTGTGGCGCTGCCGTTCAATGGCCGGCTCCCGCCGGCGCAGGCACGGCGTGATCATGCGCTGTTTCATGCGCAGCACCGTGCTCATGTTCATGTTCGTGCTCATGCTCGATGTTGACCGCCTGCCCGATGAACATCGCGCTCAGAAACGTGAAGATGAAGGCCTGCAGGAACGAAACGAACAACTCCAGGAAGAACAGGGCTGTGCCGCCCAGAATCACCGGGATGGCGATGCCGATCGCGGGCACCACGCCCAGCACGGCCACTGCGCCGGCCACGAAGCCCACGATCACCGCCAGCATCACGTGCCCAGCGAGCATGTTCACGAAGAGACGCACGCTGAGCGCGAAGATCTTCGCCGCCAGTCCGACCACCTCCAGAAAGGCAATCAGCAGGTTCAAACCCGGTGGACCCATGAAAAAATGCTTGATGTAGCCCATCCCGTGCAGCCGCAAACCGTTGTACACGATCATGAACAACGTGCAGCAGGCCAGCGTCGCGGTCACCCAGATATTGCCCGTCGCCGTCCCGCCCAGGACATAACCCTTGAAATTCGGCGCGACCAGCAACTGCACCGGCTTGGTCCAATCCATCAGTGGGATCATGCCCAGCATGTTGCAGGTGAGCACGAAGAAGAAAACGGACCAGATATAGGGCACGAAGCGATCGGTATGCGGCCCCAGCGCCGGACGAGCCACATGATCCCGGAGCCCGACGCAAATCACCTCAATCACATTGCCCCACCCTGTCGGCACCAGCCGCCCCACTTCGTCCTGCCCCGCCCTCTTCAGCACGAAACGCGGCAGAAAGTACAGCAACAGCAGCGCGGCCACGACCTGCATGATGATCTGATTACTCAGCAGCACGACACCCCCCGGCGCCAGGATGTTGTGCTGCACCACATGCTCGAGCGGGTCCGCGGCCGCCAACATGCTCATCCGCATTCTTACGCTCCCGCCTCGCCCGCCCGCCGCAGCAGACGCGTCAAGCCCACGACATCCACAAGTAGCAGTACCAGGTGCGCCAATCCGGCCCAGAGCAGCAAGGGCCGCTCGGGCAGTGCACCGGTGAGCCAGACCGCCACAGCCAGGCCCGCCGTCACGCCGAACCGGGCCGCCAGTCCCATCAAGATGCCCACCGGTTGATCCTCCGGCGGGTTCCGCAGCCAGAGAACCGGAGGAATCAGGCCCACCCATGCGCCCGCTAACCCGATACCAATACCGACCAGCATGGGCGCTACCGCGGCCGCCCCCGCCAGTGCCACCGTGGGCCAGTAACCCACCAGCACCAACCCGACCGCAGCGCCGGTCGAAACAGCCGCCAGCCGCAGTAGCAGCCGCCCGCTGCGGTCATCCGCGGTCTTGGTCATCGCCATGGCCCTGGCCAGTTTGCTCACCTTTGGCCCGACGCTCCTCCGCCCGGAAGGCGGCCAGCGCCTGGCGAATCAGGTTGTACATGCCGCCGACAATGCCCGCAAACGCACCGACGATCGTCCATGCCGGCTGAGTCCCGAACCGCGCGTCCAGCCAGACACCCGCAAGCGTCAGCCCGATGATCGCCGCCGCCAACTCGATCCCCAGCGAGGCATACCGGAAGGTACCGCCGCCACCCTGACCGGGCGGCCGGGAATCGCCGGAATCGGGCGAGGTCACACTGCACTCACGCCGGGGGGTACGGGGTCCGGAACCGTCCACCACCGGTAGAAGGCGACCACTGTACCACCCCGCTCCATACAGGAACGAACGGGGCGCGGAATGTAGCGGCGGGCGGAGCGGATCGTCAAGAGCACGACATCTGAACAGATTACTCCGGCGAGCGAAGACACAACTCTCCGAGCACACCGCCCTGGTCCCGCTACGGCCCGTCCCGGGTGCGGTCGCTGCTGCCGGCATGCCCTCACAACCGCTCACGAAGCTGTGCGAGCCGATCCGAATTCACTTGGCTTTCCCCGCGTATTGGGTTATACCGGAGCGCAGCCTAGCCCGGTTGCCCAGGAGCCAGACGGACACCGCATGCCGATTGAGCCGAAGGCGAAGGAACAACAACGTGTGCTGCTGTTCGCCGATCCGGAGGGCGCAGTGTGCGCTTGGCGGGCGCTGTTTGAGCAGTACGGCTCCGTACACCAGGTGGAGTCGATCTCCGACGCCCGCGCGGCTCTGGAAGCGGAACACTTCGATGTCGCCCTTGTCGCCAGCGAGGAATTGCTCCCGCTGACCTCGAACGCCGGACGCGACCAGGCCCGCCTGATCCTTGACGGCATCTCTCACGCCGTGTGCAGCGTGGATCGCACCGCACAGCTTGTCTGGTCCAACGCCGCCTTCCGCCAGTACCCCCCCGACGTCGCCGACCGCCTTCGGGCAGCTTGTTTCGAGATTCTCCAGCAGTTCGAGCGCGACGACAGTCTGCGAACCCGGCGCCGCGCGCTCGAGTTGGATACGGCCTACTACTTCGACATCAGCGCAACCGCCCTGCCCGCGCCCGGTCCCGAGATCGACCGTGTGGTCGCCCTTGTGTTCGATACAACCGCCATGTCGCGCATGCGGCAGAAACTCGACGCCATCGAATCCGCCGGCCGCGAGTTGGTCACGCTGGATTCAGACGTGACCGCACGCATGGAGGTCAGCGAGCGGCTCGCCCGGCTCGAAGACATGGTGATCCGCTACTGCCGCGACCTGCTCCAATTCACCCATTTCGCCGTGTTCGTGCTGGATCCGGGCACCAAGCGGATGGACGCGGTGCTGAGCGGCGGTTTTGGCGAACCCGAAAAGGTGTACACGATCTATGCGGAGCCCGAGGGCAATGGGATCAGCGGGTGGGTCGCCTCGACCGGGCAATCCTACCTCTGCCCGGACATCTCGCAGGATCCCCTGTACCTCTCCGGCTTCCAGAAAGCCCGTTCGTCGCTGACCGTACCGCTCCGGCTCAAAGACCAGATCGTCGGCGTGTTGAATGTCGAATCGGACAAGCTCGCCGCTTTCACCGACGAAGATCGCCTCTTTGCCGAGATTTTCAGCCATTATCTTGCGGTTGCACTCCAGACCCTCAAGCTGCTGGTGGTCGAACGCAGCGAGACCACCGGTCAACTCGCCGCGGAGGTGCGCGCCGAACTGGCCGAACCGCTGAATGAAATAGTCTCCGAGGCGACCTCCGTGCTCCAGCGTGTCGCGGAGCAGAACGCGGAGGCCGCTGCCCGCCTGCGCCGCATCATCGAGCAGGTGGACCGCGCGCGCGAAGTGCTCCAGCAGGTCACCGAGGTGCAGGGCATCCGCGGCCTCATGCCACCGACCGCGGAAATCGATCCGGCATTTCGCAGCAAGCGCGTCCTCGTGGCAGATGACGAAGACATCATCCGCGAAGCGATCGCCGACGTAATGTCCAAGGCCGGCGCACTACCCGTCATGGCCCGGGACGGGCAGGAAGCCGTTGCCATGATTGCCCAGCAGCGCTTTGATCTCGTGCTCTCCGACATCAAGATGCCCCTGCGGAACGGGTACGAAGTCTTCGCCGCCGCGAAGGCGCAGAACCCGCACTGCCCAGTCATCCTGATCACCGGCTTCGGCTACGACCCGGAGCACTCCATCGTCAAGGCCAGCCGGGAGGGGCTGGCGGGCGTTCTGTTCAAACCGTTCAAGGTCGATCAACTCATGGAGCTCGTGACGAAGGCGCTCACGGCGCCCACCGCCTGAGTCTCCGCAGGTCACCGGCATGACGTCCAACCGCAGGCACGCCCACCCCGATGAGCCGCCCCGCCCTCATGCGCCACGCCCGCCTGGCACCGCGGTCCGTGGCGACCCGGGTACCCTCGACGGCCCCCACTTGCACCTGCCCGTGGCCCTTTGCCAGGATCCACGCCGGGCACTCGCACGCGAATGGCTCATCACGAATGGTATCGGCGGGTTTGCCGCCGGCACGATCGGCGACGCCCTGACGCGCCGTTATCACGGCCTTCTCATTGCCGCGATCGAACCCCCCGCGAGCAGGCGCCTGCTCGTTGCCAAGCTCGATACAACGATCACCAGCGGTGGCCTTTCGTACCCGCTCTACACGAACATCTGGCCCGGCGGGGTTGAAACGCCCAACGGCTGTCTATGGCTTCAGCGCTTCGATCTGGCCTGGGGCCTGCCGAGTTGGACATATGCCTGTGGCCCCGCCCAGGTTGTACGTCGCGTCTGGATGGAGCGCGGCTACAACGTCACTTTCGTGCGGTACGAGTTGAGTCCCGACAGCCCCCCGGCCGAGTTGACTACCCGTGTCCTCGTGAATGATCGCCACTACCACTTCCTGCGCCGTGGTGATCAGGCCATCTTCCAGGTACGCGCGGCCGGCGCCGAAATCGAAGTGCGGCCGCCCGCCGGGCGCGCCCCGTACTTCCTGCGCGCCGGCGGCGCAGGTGAACCGAACCCCCACTGGACCCTTGGCTACGATTGGTGTTGGAACTTCGAACTCCCGGAAGAAACGGCTCGCGGGTTCGACCACCGTGAGGACCATCTGTGTGTGGCCACCGCACGCGCAGAGCTGCGCCCGGGCGACACTCTCACATTCACCCTCGCCGCCACCGATGGACGCGACATCACATCCGTCGGTGCGCTCGAGCGC
Organism: Phycisphaerales bacterium; assembly: GCA_016716475.1. NCBI lineage: Bacteria > Pseudomonadati > Planctomycetota > Phycisphaerae > Phycisphaerales > Phycisphaerales bacterium. The sequence continues at coordinate 339,897 of JADJWG010000004.1, read as the reverse complement.
GCCACCACCTCCGCCCGCCAACTGCTCGACCGCCGCCGCACCGTGCTCCCCGTAGGTCACACCGACCCGCCGGCTGTGCAGCAGCTTATACTCGCGGCGGATCAGTTTCTCGTCCGACGACCGGCGACCAGCGCCGACACCGGCGCAGTCGACGGCCATACCGTCATTGCCGGCTACCCGTGGTTTACCGACTGGGGCCGGGACACGATGGTTGCGTTGCCTGGCCTGACGCTCGCCACCGGCCGGCCGGAGCTTGCACGCGAGGTCCTACGGACCTGGGCACGTTACGTCGACCAGGGGATGGTGCCCAACCGCTTCGCCGATGATGCTACCGCCCCGGAATACCACTCCGCCGACGCCACGCTCTGGTACCTGTGGGCAATTGATCGCTACGTCCGCGCCACCGGAGACGTGCGAACCCTCGCCGAGTTGTTCCCGGTCATGGCAGACATCGTGGCGTGGCACCGCCGGGGGACACGGCACCATATCCACGTCGGCGACGACGGCCTCGTCTACGCCGGCGAATCGGACGTCAACCTGACCTGGATGGATGCGAAAGTGGGCGGTCGGGTCATCACCCCTCGCACGGGAAAACCGGTCGAACTCAGCGCTCTCTGGTATGACGCCCTCTGCAACATGGCACGGCTCGCCGATCTGCTCGACCTTCCCAGCGACGAGTATGCCCGCCTCGCACTCCGCACCCGTGGCTCTTTCGCCCGCTTCTGGCACCATGGCCGGGCCTGCTGCTACGACGTCCTGGACGGCCCCCACGGCCCGGACGGTGCCCTGCGACCCAACCAGATCCTCGCGGTGGCGCTCACGCACTCCCCGCTCAGCGCTCATCACCAGCGTGAAGTGGTGGCCGCGTGCGAAGAATACCTGTTGACCTGGTTCGGCCTGCGGACTCTCGGGCATCGGGAGGCCGGTTATCGTGGGCGCTATGACGGTGGTCCGGCCGAGCGCGACGAAGCATATCATCAGGGCACGGCTTGGGGTTGGCTGCTCGGGCTCTTCGTCCTCGCGCATTATCGCGTGCACCGGGACGCGCATCGTTGCCAGGAGTTGCTCGCCCCCCTGCTGTCCCAGGTGTGGACCGCGGGCGTCGGGTCGCTCAGCGAGATCTACGATGGGAATGAGCCCTTCCGGCCCAACGGCTGCACAGCGCAGGCGTGGACCGTGGCCATGGCACTCTGGGCGTGGGATACTACGCAGTGGGTGCCGGAGCGCGGGGCGGTCGCGGGCTGATGCCGAGCTTGCGCATCTTCCGCCAAAGGGTGGTGCGACTGAGGCCCAACTCCTGACAAGCACTCGATCGATTCCAGCGATGCCGCTGCAGCACGACTTCGATCGCGCGCTTCTCAGTTGCCTCCAGAATCGGCAACGCGCCCGTCGGCAGCGAAGGCGCGGCAGGCAACTCATTTCCCCAAGTGGAACCACCGACGGTAATGGCCTCAACCCCACCGACGATGCGACCGTCGGACGACCTCAGGGTTTCGAAGGTTACGCGCAGCTTGCGGGCCGTGTCGCCATCTACCACCGTCAGCTCGCGGCGGCCGTTACCTCCGCCGTTTGCCAGGGCTTCGGCCAGTGGGCAATCCGTGGCGTTGACGCACAGGCGGTTGTGAACGATCTCAAAACAGGGACGGCCCACGGCTTCTTCCCTGCGAAAACCGGTCAACTGCTCCGCCGCGCGGTTGAAGCCCGTAATGAGAAAGTCACGATCAACCGTCAGAACGGCCTCGGATAGGCAGTCGAGAACCGTCTGAAAGTGCTGATATTGAAGCGGCGTGTCCGAAGTGCGCGCGTTCATACTAGGTTCTAGTTTAGCACCGGATAGTCGGATTTGCAAACAAATCGGTCCGAATCTGCATCAAGTACTCTGGATCAGACCGCCAACCGGGTAGAGTGCGTACGACGACCCAGTTAGACTCCTTGGTGCGGCTCTCGGAAACCCAGGCAATCACCCGCAGGACGACGCATGCCCCGGAAGCGCAACCGCCCGACGCGGAATTCGACCGCCCCCACCGCCGGCGCACCCGGCACCACTCCACACCCGGTCACGCAACTCACCCACCGCCTGCTCCTGCTGGCGGGTTTGGTACTGCTCATCGCAGCCATCGTGCCAAGTTACTACCTCGTACGCCAGCAGCTCCATGGTTACGAGCTGCCCGGCTGCGGGCCGGACAGCCCATGCGCAAAGGTCACCGGCGGCTTTTGGGGCAGTGTGCGGTTCGGCTCCGCCCTCGCCTGGCCGGTGTCGTTTCTCGGTCTGGCCTACTTTTGCGCCGCAGCCGGCGCGTGGCTGACCTCCGGTGGGTTTCCGGCGGCACTGGTGCGCTGGGTCTTCCGTTGCGGAGGGTTCGTATCCCTGTTCTTCATCGGCCTCATGCTGTGGAGCGCGGAACTGTGCGCCTGGTGTCTTTCTGCACATGTTCCAAACCTCTTGTTCGTCGCCCTCGTCGAGGGCATGGTCTATTGGCCCCGCCGTCCCCCAGCACTGCGCCGCGCCGCCGTTCCCCTCGGAACTTTCGCCCTGCTCGGTGTGCTCGTCTCTCTCGCGTTAGGCATCGCGCAGGCCCAGGTCCGCGCTGCCGCTGAGCGCACCGCCGAGGCCAGCCACGCGGAATCCGTGGCCGCCATGGTGGACCGCACCCGCCAGCCCACGCAGGCGGACCCTGCGGCACCGTCCACCCAGCCGACCACTGCCCCCACAGCGCGCACCGCCTTCACTGGCCGATTTCGTTGGGGACCGGAGAACGCCCCCATTCGCATCGTGCTTTTCACCGGCTACCAGTGCAACGGCTGTGCGTGGCTGGAGAATCAAGTACTGCAACTCAAACGCACGCGGAGTGACATCTCGCTCTCGATCAAGCACTTTCCGCTCAACCGTGCTTGCAACGAATTCGTAACGACCAGTCCGCAGACCAACGGCTGCTGGGCGGCCCGGGCCGCCGAAACCGCCGGCCTGCTGCGCGGCGTGGAGGGCTTCTGGCAGATGCACGAATGGCTGTTCGCGCGCCAGGGCGGCTTTACCGACCGTGAGCTCAACACCCAACTCCAACAGTTCGGTTACGACATCGCCGAGTTCAATCGCGTCATGCAGAGCAACCTTACCCTCGAGCGTGTGCGGGCCGACACCGTCGAGGCCATCGGTCTCGGCCTCCACCAGACGCCGATGGTGTTCATCAACGGCGTCGAGTTGAAGGGTTGGAACGCGCCGAATTCGCTGATCCGCGCCGTGGAAGCCCTCGCCGCCACCGAGCCACCACCGGGCTCCCCATTCGACGATCAGCCGCTCGCAGCGCGCGACAAGTTCGTCTCCGACTGGCTCGAAACCCGCCCCCGCGTGATGATCCCCCTGCCACAGGCGCCGGCCTACGGCGCCACGGCCCCACGTTTCCACATCATCGTCTTCGGCGACTTCCAGGAACGCTGGACCGTGGTGGCCGACCAGGTGCTCCGCGCCTTCACCGATGCCCGTGATGACGTGCGCTACGAGTTCCGCCTGTACCCCTTCAACGTCGACTGTAATCCCCACCTGCCCGCCGGCGACCGGCGCCACCCCGAGGCCTGCCGCGCGGGGCGCGCGGCGCTCGCGGCCTTGCGCCTGGGAGGTCCGGAGACCTACTGGCGCGTCCACGCCTGGCTGAGCGCGAATCGCGAGGCCGTCTCCGAAGCTACGCTCCGGGCCGCTGCGCCGCAGTTCGGTCTGGATGCCGACGCGTTCTTCGCGGCCATGAACAGCACGGAAACCGAGTCCGAGCTCGCCGCGCATGTCGCTAACGCCAAGCAGCACAACGTGACCGGCGTACCGTGGATCTTCATCAACGGACGCCGTGTGACGACCTGGCAGCACCAGGAGATCATCTACCTGCAGGACATCCTCGCCGCAGCGGTCGCTGAGGAGTGAGGCGTGTCGCGGCACCCGGCACGGCCGCAGGCACGCTGGTTCGCAATGCACGTTCGTACCCCGGAACTACGACGCGCGAAACATGCGCGTCGCGACCCCGTCCCGCCCGACCCGCACGCGCACCTGGGCCAGGCACCGCGGACAACGCCCCTCATAGGAGCGCTCCTCGGGTCGCCGGTAGATGCGCGCGTACACCCCGCAACATTCGAAGTGCACCCCGATAAACGGACGCGCGCCGCCCCGTGCCGGACCCGCTGCTTCCTCCTGGGTGTCGTAGACATCGAACGGCATACGGCCCCTTCCGAGCGCACCGTCCCCCAGCGGACCATCGGCAGCCCTCCCCGCTGTCTTGACCCCCCGCCGCGCCTGCCGGGCTACCTGCCTCGTGCCGCGCGCACGAATGCTGCGACCCGCGCCGCATCTTTCCGACCCGGCGCTGCCTCCACCCCACTTGCGACATCAACCCCATCAAATCCTCCCAGCTTCGCGACCGCCGAGACGTTCTCGGGGGTCAAGCCGCCGGCGCACCATACCCGCGGCGGACGCACCGCCACACGACGCGCCACCTCGGCCAGCAACGGGTAACCCGGATGCACGCCCCCTTTCTGCACGTCCACTATGACTACTTCGATCGCTACGTTCGCGCTACGGGCCTCGTCCAAGTACGCGCGCAGGCCCGCATCGGTTTCCGCCACTCCCTCGTTGGCTGACACTTCCCACGCCCGGATGAGACGTACACCGGGCTGCGCCGCGGCCACCGCAGCGAGCACGCTAACCGGCTCCGATCCGTGGAATTGCACCCACCGCGCCCGCGTCTCCGCCAACGCCACCACCACCTCATCCACCGGCGCATTGCGAAACAGCAGAACTGCCCGCTCCGCTCCGGCCACTCCCACCAATTCCCGCGCCGCGGCAACCGTCACCCGCCGCGGGCTGGCGGCCAGAATGAGTCCGATGCAATCCGCCCCGCACTCCACAGCGAACCGCACATCCTCGGCCGTTGTCAGGCCACAGATTTTGACCTCCACGCGCGGACCCTTCCTAAGGCCACCCCCGGTGCTTTGCCGTATCATCGTAGCATGTTTCTGGTCGTCATCCTGATTCTTGCGCTGGTGCTGACCGTCCAGCGTCCGCTCTATCCGCTGCTGGACGGGGCGCTGCATACCACCACCGCCGTTGCGGTCGCCACGCTCCTGCCCGCAGTCGTGGCTTGGTTCGGCGCTCGCCGCGCGCTGCAGCTCATGGAGCGCTATCCGGCCCGACCCAGTCTCGGGCAGGCCCACTTCGGCTGGGGGCTGATCGCCGCCCAGACCGCCCTTGCACTGGCCCATGCGGCCGTATTCCTCTGCACCGACTGGGCCGTGCTCTGCCGCCAAGTGCCCAAGGTCGGCGGCTGGATCCTCCTGCCCGGCCTACTGTCGCTCGTGCCCTTCCTGCTCTCCGTCCTGCTGGTCTGGATCGTGAGTTATCCCGCCGACCGCGCCGTGCGGCACATCGCGGTCGAACTGTACCTGCTACGCGGCCGGCCGCTGCGGCCCGTCTGGCCCCTGCGTGAGTACGTGGTCTTCAACCTGCGGCACAGCGTCCTTTTCGTGCTGCTGCCCATGCTGCTGATCCTCGCGGCGCACGACGCCATCGTGCTCTACGCCCGGCCGATCCGCGCGTGGACCGGACTGGCCTACGCCCCCGACCTGCTCATCGGTGTCGCCGCGATCCTCGTCGCCGTGGTGGCGCCGGAGATTCTGCGGCACGTCTGGGTTACGCAACGCCTGCCGGACGGACCGCTCCGCGACCGGCTCGAACGCCTCGCCACCAAGCTGCGTCTGCGGTACCGGGAGATTCTCGTCTGGCGCAGTGGCGGCATGCTCGTCAACGCCGCCGTGATGGGCGTGGTGCCCCCCCTGCGCTATGTGCTGATCACCGACGGCATGCTCGAACAGATGGACGACACGAAGATCGAGGCGGTCTTCGGGCACGAAGCCGGTCACGTGAAGCGCAGTCACATCCTCTACTTCCTGCTGTTCGCTTTCATCAGCGGCTGCGCGGTGACCATCTTCGCGGCACAGACGCAGGGCATGTCGGTCAGTTCGGACCCCGCGGTGTTTCAGCGCTACCAGATCCTGGTGACCATTGCGGGCGCGCTGCTACTGCTGAAATGGGTGTTTTTCGGCTGGATTTCGCGGCGGTTCGAACGCCATGCCGACATCTACGGTGCCCGTACGCTCGCCGTCGGTGGCCTGCCCTGTGGGCAGCCGTGCCATCTGCACACGTCGGCGCTCCCGGGCCAGTGCCCACCGGGCGACCCCTTGTGCGCCACGGCCGCGCATATCTTCAGTGATGCGCTGCACGAAGTGGCGGTATTGAATAGCATTCCGCCCGAATCTCCGAGCTTTCGCCACGGTTCCATCGCCTCGCGGGCACGCTTTCTCGTGCACCTGGCGCAGGATCCGCTTGCCACCCAGAGCTTTGAGCGCCTCATCCTGGTGATCAAGGCGGGCATCCTCGCGGCCGCCCTCGTGGGGGGGGTCTGGGCCGCCCACGAACTCGACATCTGGCGCTCCCTGGCGGAGCGCTTCGCACCGCAGTGGCTGGGTTGAGCACGGCTTTCCACGGCTTGACCCCCGCACGGGCTTGCCGAACAATTCGCCCGAGGGCGCGCCGGTCAGGCGCACCCTCACAGTCCACCGGGCAGCCCGGAACCCTCCAGCGAGGGGGCCGCGACCGCCGATGGACTGCTCGGGTGCACGGCACGTGGGCCGCCCCGGACCGCCGGCGTTGAAAGGCAGGCAGATCATGCGCATGGGTGTGCTGTTGCTGGTGGGCATCGGATGGGCTCTGCTCGGTCTGAGTTGCCTGCCACTGGTCGACGAGACCGACCGCGAGCCCAATCACGGACGACAACTCGCCATCGCCCTGACCTCGCAGGATGTGGATCAGACCATCTCCGCAGGCCGTCCCGTTCGGATCGAGTGGGCCGCCGCCAACCTGACCACCAGCCCGGCCCGCATCACGATCCTGCTCGAATCCCGCACCGATCTCTCGCGTCGAACACTCTCCGGACCCTTCGATTTCACGACCCAGGGCGGTAGCGGCAACATCAGTTGGGATACGACGGCCGACCGCGGCCCCTACCGCATCCTGGCCCGTATTACGGCCGGCGCCGAAGTGCATGAATTCACGAGCACGGGCCTGATTACGATCGATGGTCCCGCAACCTTCGACTTCACCGCCCCGGGCGGCGAAATCACCTTCCAGCCCGATCTCGACCCGCCGCTCACGATTGCCTGGTTCGGCGGCGACATCGACGCCCAGGTCCGCATCGGTCTCGATCCCGACACGAATCACGACAGTGGCAACGAAATCTTCATTCGCAACGTGACGCTGACTTTCCCCCCTGCGGCCGGCAGCTTCGGCTGGAACGGCCGTAATCTGGCCGGCACTGTCGTGCCGTCCGGGACATACAACCTCTTCGCGGTAATCGCCGAGGACGACGCGGAGGACCAGTTCGTCCTCGGACTCGCGGTCATTACGATTCCATAATGCATGCAACACGGCACCCTGCTGGAGGCGTAGCGGCGATGACGGCAAACCGGCAACTTCTGCGCGTGGGACTCGCGGGCCTGGGAGCCATCGTGCTCACGAGCGCGGCCGGCTGTTTCCCCTCCACGATCTGGGCGAACCAGACCAAGGAGCGAACCGGCAACATCACGCTGCTTTTCATCAACAACACGCCTTACCGGGCCGTGTTTACCTGCGGTACCTGGGATGAGTGGGACCGCTCCCCCGGGCCCATCAACCTTGAGCAGCGCAACCTGGACGGCAACACGACATTGGCCCCCCTGACGCTGCCCTGCCGGCGTAACACCGCGATCGGCTCCGATCTGCTCGTGCGCCGTGTCATCGCCCTGGAGCGTGACCTCGAAGACTCCTTTCGGCCGGAGTTCTTCGATACCGTCGTACGCTTTTCCCGCGCCCCCGGAGGTAGTGATGCAGCCCCCCTGCCTACCGAAGGCACGGCCGAAGGCATCGGCAAGTTGCTCGGCGTGGATTACAGTTGCGGCGACCAGCTCGTCTTCACGTTCGAGGTTGATCCGGATGCCCCCGGCGGCTTCCGCATCGACTTCGAGGTCATCCTCGACAACACACGGGACTGATCCGCGCAGTCAAACTAGAACGGCGGATCAGCCGCCGTACCGGTCACCTTGGCCGCTGCTTCGCTGATGGCTTTCAACGGAGTCGAAGGCACGAAGGCCTCGAGTCGCACGACATCCTGCTCCATGTAGAAGCCATAGCCAGCGAGCGGCTGTTCATCCGCGCTCAACTCCAGCGTCGGTGCCGGCAACCCGAGCATACTTAGCATGCCCAGCACCTCGCGCGCCAGCAACCCGAGATCAGCCACCAGGAGGGACTGTGCGCCCGGCGTCAGGCGCTGTCGCAGCGCCTGGACCCGCGGATCTTCCGCCATCGACGGCAGATCTCGCGCCAACAGCCGCGCAAGCTGCTCCCGGGCAGCCACCTGCGGCCCGAATGCGTACGCCAGGCCTTCCGCGTGCTTCGCGATATATAAGGTGGGATCCTCCCCGTAGAACGAACCCATCATCGGCTGAAACTGCAGTTCGCTTTCGTCGATGTCAAACGCGAACGACTCCACCTGCTCCCCGGCCATTTCAAACGCTGGTTGCGGCCGCATCGCCGCCGGAAACGTCCCCCAGGCCGTAAGAAACTCCGGTGCCAGCTCTGTGATCGCCTTGAACTCACGCAGCGTGTCACTCGGTCGCTCTGTGAGGTACAGCCCCCAGTACAGCATGCCGGTCTTCGGCCGTAGACTGAACGCCGCGCTCACACCCGGCACCATGCGATTCAGCTCGGTGCAGCGTTGTTGCAGCCGGTCGGCCGCTTCGGCGCCAATCTGCCGGCGGACCACCTCCGAACCGAACATCGCCTTCATCATCGCGTCGTTGAGCGACACCGTATCCGGACCGGCCGCCCACTCGTACGACACTGCGAAACTGGCCGGACCGGCCGGCAGGCCGCGGAAGAGATCCCGCTGTGACGGCCGCACCTGCCGCAGATATTTCGCGATCGAGCCGTCCGGCGTGAACCGCGCGCGGGCCTCCATGAAGACCCCCTCGCGGTCCAGATGCAACCCGACAACACACGTCCGGGCTTCGGACAACGTGGTGCGGGCCTGCTCGATCAGGAAATTCCAGACCAGTCCCGCAATCTCAACGTCGGTGCCGCTGGTCGCCATGCCCAGATAAAGCGTCTGCAGGATGAGGTTGAGACGCTCATTCCACTCGGCGTGTACGGCCGCCACATCGATGTAGGCGATCAGGTGCCGGCGCTCCAGGTCATTGCCGACCGCTTCGCGGAACTGCTGCAGGAAACGCCGATTTCCGCCGGTGGCCGTACGCAGGTCCGCACTGTCGCGCGCGAAGATGACAACGTCTCCCTCCGTAGCGCCGACGAAGCTTTGCGGGCCAAGCTCGTAAATCGTCAGTCCGTCCGCGAGCCGCTTTGCTTCGGTGCAGCCCGCCCACGTGGTCTGGCAGCCGATCGTGGTGATGAGGACCGGGTCACCATAATCACGTGGCAACGCAAACACGAGCGGTCCCCGCAACTCCACCGCCTGGACCGCAGCCCCAATCGCCGCCCCCAACAGCCGCTCCGCATCCACCTCCGCCAGCAGCGGCGCACCGATGGCTGTGCCGAACGTCGTGAGGCCGTTGAGCAGCGCTTCGATGTCCGGGACCACAATCACGATGTGGGCGTCCGACGGCACATACGCCAACGCGCGGCCCAGGCGGGCGTCGAACAGATTGACCGAGGCGGGTTGCGTGGTCGTGGGCTCGGCCGGAGCGGCCGTCGGTTGCGGGGGCGTAACTTCGTCCAGTGCCGGTTCACCCCAACCGGCAGCGCCCCACACCACCATCAGCATCACGATCCACATCACTTGTACTCCTGGTCGCGCACCCCCTCTTCGTTCACACGCAACCGCGAAGGCGCGGAGCGGCGCCCGCTCGCAGAATTAAATCGCCGACCACGCGCTCTGTCGATGAACGCGGGACAACTTCCGACAGCGGCAACTTCGGCACACCTCCCCGCCACGCCTGGATCTCAGGCTTCCACGCAGCCCACTGCCGGCAAGGCAGCCCACGCAGCATAGGCGGAGTCGTGCGCAATCTACACGACTCGCCGTCGGCCGCGCTGCGCCGTGGTTATCGGCCATGCCCCTGCTCTGCTACACGCCCTTCCACCGCCGGCCGATACCAACCGTAGCGGACAGCCCGGCCAGCACCGGGTCGCAGCACTGCCGCAGGAGGTCTCCGTACTCGATATGCCGACTCCACCTCCAATCGTCAGCGACGCTGAGATCGACGCCGCTCTCGCCGAGGCGGAGCGCCAGGTGGACCAGATTCCTAGTCTGGAAGACGAGGCCCGCCTGCCGCCCGGACTCGTGCCCGTCGAAACCCGGGCGGCTACCCTGCTGAACAGTGCTTCCGCACCTCCAACAACGCAATCCCCAGCCGCGGCCACGATGGCAACACCCGCCGCGCCTTCCACCGACACGGGTGCAGCCACACCGGAAATCGAATCCGTAGCTGCCACCACGGCACCGAACCGGACATCGCTGCTCGATCTCATCCTGTTGGCGCTTGATTTCCTGCTGCACATGCTCAACTGGCCACTTCGTCGCCTTGCCCCGGAGGCGCGCAACCTGGTCGGCGTCGTGGCAATCATCACGCTGGTCATGGCGCTGGGCGCAAGTTTTCTGCCCCTGCTGTGGCCCCCGGAGAATGCCGCGTCCGCGCTCCAGCGGCAGGCCGACGCCCAGCGTGCCCGGCAGGCCCAGCTCGAGCTCCCATCGCCCTGAATGCAGACAGGTCGCGGGCCGGCGGTTCAGTTCAGATTGATGGCGTCAGGATCGGCGATCCGCCGGTAGGTGCGGGCGATGGCCGCAAGCGTATCCAGGTGCTCCAGCACACTGCGCGCCCGCACGAAAGCATCCGCCTCCCCCAGCAGCGACTGGCGCAGTTCGGCCTCGACCGGCAACTGGGCAGCCATCACGTCGCTCACGATGTCGAGATCTAGGTCTTCGGTCGCCAACCGCAGCCAGCCGGACCGCAAGTCCGGGTCCAACGCCGGGTTGCTTCGCACAGATGCGAACAGCGCCGTCCGCAGTTCCCCCTGCTCGTGGTCATCGGCCGTGCAGAACGTGTCCACCATTTCGATGCGGG